>USDK01000036.1 GCA_900553355.1 uncultured Lachnospiraceae bacterium | reverse complement strand
TATTTCACTTGTCTACTTAGAAGGGAGCATATCATTTGCAAAAGTGTACGTCCCCTATTGCGTTTACCCATATGAACTTATTTTCTACTGCACAGCAGTGTATGGCTTTCTCTTAAAAACTTCTTTTGCTTTTGCGTCTACCTTTGATTCCATGATATAGTAGGACCGCACCATGTCTGCTTTGATCCTTTTCCTGCTTCTGCGTTCTTTCTGCATCATCATCAACCTCGCAATCCTTAAAAGTTTTATTGAGATAAGATTAGCACATAATTGTGATAAAGTAATGAAGCATATGTGAAATCCAGGTAAAAGTTCCCTGGATATCTACTGAAGGATTGCCTTTACTTCGTTTGGAGAGATTCCCACCTCTTCTGCAATCTCCTGCTCTGACTTTCCCTGTGCTGATAACCGGAATATCATCTTTGCCAAAGCAATCCCCTCATGACGTCCAGTTTCTCTTCCTTCTTCTCTTCCCTCTTCTCTTCCTTCTTCTACTGCGTCCTGATACCATTCTTCCAACGCCTGACACATATTTATCCTCTCCTCCTTCCGCATGTCTTCCACCTCTTTTATCCCATTTTCCATATTCAAAAAGCTGCACAGCGCCTGATAGGTCTCCGCATCTACACTGCTGAAATACTTTTCGTTCTTTTGTATATATCCCTGCAGTTCCTTTCGTCTGTCTCTATATTTTAACATGCCAAGTACCTGTTGTAAATCTGCCCCAAATTTCTCCAGCTGTGCCTCTTCCATATGTCCTGCATCAATCAGGTTCATCCTGTAATCAGGAATGTATTGTCTCAGCGCGTCTTTTATCATCGGATCCTCACCTCCGGCAAACATCTCATACAGATCCACCGCTCCGTCCCATTTCTTTTCATTATAGTAAAATACCAAGGTGATGACCGGGTAGATGACATCATCTTTTCGGAATCCTGACAGATACTCTTCAGCCGTCAAATACGGGGCATTCTTCTCCTTACAATTCTTGCCGTATCTGCGGCGCAGTTCCCGAATCTGATCTGTATAAGTAAGGCCATCGTACAGCATACACCGCACCGGCATAGCATAATGGATCCGTTCTTGCGATTCACAGGCCAGAATTGCCAGATCCGCTCCCTTCTTCCAGCGCTTGATGATGTCTCTTCGCCGTTCGATTCCCTTGGTCTTTCCGCTTTTGTCCGTGAGCAGGATGTCTGTCTCCCGATCCAGATTTTCCAGCTCTTCCGGCTTGATAATCTGCCGGCCTCCAAACACAACGCCATTATACAGGCTGGCAAATCTTTCATTATCCCCCAGCCATCGGTTTACCGCTACGTTTGCTTTTCCCATAGGCAAATCTCCTTCTTTCGATTCTATTTTCATCAAACATGGGTTCTCTGGCTGAAGCGCCATGAAAATCTTTTCGGACTTTAGAATTTTCAGATATGATAATCGTCCGAGAATTTGATGTAACGCAATCATACCACGGCAGGTAGCGAAACACAACCTATAATATTTATTTTCTTCTCAGGAATCGTAATCAGACATAACTATGGCCGCCCGATCCCTCGGGCGGCCATCTACACAAATATTAATATTCTTCTTACCAGAAATAAAGATTTTCTATCTTCTGCTTCATGGTACGGAATATGACCATTATGCCTACAATTTCCAGATGACACGAATCACCATGGAAATAAGGCGAAACAGAATCAGCGAAAGCTGCTCCCGTTTTTTCTCATTTTTAACTTCAGCATTGCCAGTGCTTTTCTGGCGTCCAGCTCATTGACTGTATTTTCCGCCAGTACCGTGGTCTCGTCTCCCATGGCCCCGGTCTTTTCAAACGCCTTATAGTAGCACATCACACCGTCCAGGCAGTCATTCTGCACCACAAAGTCCTTTGCCGGCACCATGCTGAGCGCCACCACCGGGACGCCCCTTTTTTCTGCTGCTTCTATGGCATGGGCATAATCTATATGATTATTGCCCAGACCATTGCAGGAAAAGATGGCTCCATCCGCCCTGGCGCACTCCAGCGTCACGCCGACACGCTCAGCCGACAGATATTTATCCTCATTTTTATCCGGCGAACCGACGATAATGATCCCCCTTAAATTGACATCCTGATCCTGTGACACTACATCTACCAGCGGATCTCTGTAGTAGTGCAGAGACGTTTCCTTCATACTTGTTCCAATTCCCATGACTTTCGCCTCCTTTTTCTAATCCATGGCGCGCATCACGCCGTCCCTGAATTCATTGGGCGTGACAATGGCCGGCACACAACCCATATCAATCACAGAATGTCCGCCCTCAAACCCACAGGGCTCATCGCCGAACATCCTGGTGTCATACACGGCTCCCTGACCGGATACTTCTTTAACGATATAGACATCTTTTCGGTCTGGTTCATAGGTTTCCTGGAACACATGCTTTTCTGTACACTTGTATCCGTTAAATTTCTTCATCTGTTCACGGAAGATCTGACAGAAGGTATCGCAGGCACGATGCGCAGCCTCCGGCCCAGGCCGGTCTGCCCAGGTGCCTTCCTTAAGCACCACGTCAAAGGAAATCAGAAGATCACTCTCCAGCGGTGTCCCGGCTCTTCCCCAGGCAATCTTTTCCGCCAGAATCCCGTCACTGGCACCAAAATTACAGATCTGTCTTCCGCTCTCATCGACACCGGTCAGCAAAACATAGACGCCGGTCAGCGTATGGGTAACTCCTTCCCCGATTTTCCCCAGCACCTTCGTGGACAGCGGGATCACGTCCATGATCGTATTCGTGTGCTGCTGATGCTCATCCGGAGCAATGATCCGAATGTCGATTGACTTGATCAGAGGCTCCTCCCGCAGGATCTCTGCTGCCGTCTCTTTGCAGACCGTCATATGCCCGTCTACTGTCACCCGGTTTTCATCTCCATACTCTACTTCTGTTACATGATATGCCCTTACTGTAAGTCTTGAACCTGTCTCCATATCACTGACCACTTCCTTCTTGTATTGTCACAGACTCATATATTACAAAGGTTACATTCCCAGTCTTTTTACTACTTCTTCTGCCCTCGGGGTGGCTGCCACTCCTCCAAATCCGGTCTCTTTCAGGCTTACATCCATCTTGTCGCCCACTTCTTTCATGGCGTCGATGACCTGATCCACCGGAATCTGACTCTCAATCCCTGCCAGCGCCATATCCGCTGCCGCCAGCGCATTCACTGCACCGCCTACGTTTCTCTTAACACAGGGAACTTCTACCAGGCCGCCCACAGGATCACAGACCAGTCCCATCAGGTTTTTCAGAGCCATGGCACAGGCATGTCCCAGCTGCTCCAGGCTGCCGCCTCTGATATAACAGATAGCTGCTGCCGCCATTCCGGACCCGGATCCGATCTCTGCCTGGCATCCTCCAGAGGCTCCGGCCAGATATGCACGATTCGCAATAATCTGCCCCATGCCGGCCGCCACATACATCGCCTCAATCATCTTCTCCTCGGGGACCTTGTACTCCCGGTAATAAGTAACCAGCACTGCCGGCATCACACCGCAGGCTCCGGCAGTAGGCGCCGCCACGATCCTCTTCATACAGGCATTGTTGCATCCCATTTTCAGAGCATTGGTCATTACCTTAGCCATAAAATCCCCACAGAGAGTATCTCCCTTTTTCTGATATGTCTCCATCAGACCGCCTTCTTTTCCTACCAGTCCGCTTCCAGACACTTCGTCCGGTTCATAGGCATCAATGCCTGTAAGCATCGCCTGCCACATCCCCTTCATACGCTTCCAGGAATCTTCCTCCGTAATCCCGGTTTCATCCATATCTTCCAGCTGAACTGCCTTCCAGAATTCGATCCCGTCTTTCTTACATCTTGTATATGCTTCTTCTACTGATTGATATGACATTCGTTTCTGCTACCTCCCATTCTCAGAGCCTACGCCCCGTTTGCTTTCAGGAAGATGACTTTTAAAATCCCTTCCTTGCTCTCCAGTGCCCGGATCGCCTCTTCCGGAACAATCTGATCCGTCTCTACAACCATGACCGCAAATCCTCCGCGCTTATCACGGAATACCGTCATCGTCGCGATATTGATATTTTCCTTACTCAGCGCAGCAGACACCTCCGTGATCCGGCCAGGCTGATCAACATTGCGCACGATCAACGTATTACTTTCCCCACTGAAATTTACATCGATGCCGTCCAGTTTGCTGACACGGATCCGTCCTCCTCCGATAGAGTATGCCTGGATCTTCATGGTCTTCTTCCCTTCCGCATCCATGATGATCTGCGCCGTATTCGGGTGCGCCCCCTTGATGTCCTTATTCTCGATCACAAATTCCATACCCTGCTCCTTTGCGATCTCAAAACTGTGTGGAATCCGCATATCGTCCGGTTTCATCCCCAGAAGTCCGGCAATCAGCGCCTTATCTGTTCCGTGGCCTTTCCCCGTTGCAGCAAATGACCCATGCAAATATACCACGGCCCGTTCCGGCTGTCTGCCAAACAACTGTCTGGCGATCTGTCCGATACGCACAGCTCCCGCCGTGTGGGAGCTGGACGGCCCTACCATGACAGGACCTAAAATGTCAAATATACTTCCCATTCATTTTCCCTCTCTTTATTTTTATTTTTGACATGCTTCTATCCCTTATTATACTGGAAGGGCTTTCTGTTTACAACGAGTAATTGCACTCACCGGTATATTTTCGCATATGTTTAAATGAACCATTTTTTTGCTATGAAAGGCTGTGATCCTATGTATGTCATATTGCCAATATTCCTGTTCTGCCTGCTGATTCTGGCTCTTATCCTTCACCTCCGTAAAAAGCGTCTGGTCTGCCAGATCTGCAGGCTCTCTGTCCCGGAAAAGGTATACCGCCTGAACTGCCTTCTCTCTCCCTTTGGTTTTGAGTATCAGACCGCCCAGGATATTTTTCTCTCCAGACTCGATGCCTGGCAGCGGTCCTATGGCTACTGCCGTCTTTACGATCATGTCTCTCCCGGCCTTGGCATGGTATTCGACTGTGAACCTGTCTACTTTGACTTTCAGGGCAAAACCTGGCTCCTGGAATTCTGGAAGGGACAATACGGCATCAACACAGGCGCAGAGATCGGCATCTATCAGGCTGACACTCTGTTAAAACCAAACGACCGCTCAAAGGCTGTTTTCCACACTGTTCCGGACGAGGATCTGCCGCTGTTTGAACTGGAGCTGAAAAGAGGGACCGTCTGCCTTTACCATATTTTACGCAGGCACTGGTGGCTTGCCGGATTTTGCATGGGACGTTTTTCTGATCCGGAACTTCTGACCCTGCGTCTTTCGGTAACATTTTCCTCCCCGGAAATGCTTGAATGCCTCCGCCAGGGTCTTCTGGAGGCCGGCTATCCGCTGGAAGACTTCTGTATATGTGGGCGGCGCCTGTCTCTTACCTTTTCCATCCCCCACACGCCGCAGCCAAGAGTGCAGCAGCCTTTTCTCTCCTGGCTTTCCCAGTGCCGGAACCGAATATTTCTGTGGCTGTATTGCAGGATCACCTCACCTTTTTGCTTCAGCCTGGATCAACTCCTTTACCTGTCAGAATATCTGCCCTTTTTCTTCCGGCACATCATCTGCATCCAGAAGAAAAAATCTTTCCAGAAAAGGAAGCGGAGGTAAACGTTATGTCAGCAGAACACAGGCTCGATCAGGACTTCCTGCATGCCCTGGAATTATCCTTATCCAGTACTTCCCGGTACGTCCTCTTCAGTGACTGCCATCGTGGTAACGGACTGGCCGGAGATAACTTCCTGAAAAATCAGCATCTGTACCTTGCAGCCCTCCAGTATTACTTCCACAGAGATTTCATGTATATTGAACTGGGAGACGGCGATGAGTTATGGGAAAATCGTTCTTTTGATTCCATCAAATCTGCACACAGCGCCTCTTTCCAGATGCTGGCAGATTTTTATGTATCAGATCGGCTGTTCATGATCTACGGCAACCATGACATGATCAAGCGTTTTCCCTCCTTCCGCAATCAGGCAGATACATTTTCCATCTGTATGACCTGCCGGAAACAGGAACTATTTCCCGGCATCCGGTTTTTCCCGGCTTTGATCCTGAGAAATCAGACCGGCGGCCCGGATCTCTATCTGACCCACGGACATCAGGCAGACTTCCTCAACAGCGTTCTGTGGCGACAGGCAAGATTTCTGGTCCGGTACCTCTGGAGTCCTCTTGAGCGTGTCGGTTTTCTGGATCCTTCTGACGGTTCGAAAAAGAATCCAAAAAAGGAGAAGGTCGAACACAGACTTTCCTCCTGGGCCAAGGAGCATAATTGTATCCTGATTGCCGGACATACCCACCGCCCGGCTCTTGATTCCGACTCCTGTTATTATAATACCGGAAGCTGCGTCCGGCCCGGTTATATCACCTGTATTGAAGTGGATGGTCTTCAGGTATCTCTCATAAAATGGGCCATCCATGTCCGGCAAGATCTTTCCCTTTATGTTTCCAGGAAACTGCTGGCAGGTCCGCATTCTCTGCTATTGTAATATTTTTTTTAATATGTTACCCTAAATTCACATCCGCAAACTGCGGAGGACTATAACATACAAGGAAGTGCAGACTATGAACAAAAAAGAAATCCTGGAGATCCGCCGGCAGTTTACCCCTGAAAACTGTGCCATCACCCGGATCTGCGGATGCTATGTGGACCATGAAAAAGAAAAGAAAGCAGAATTGAAAAAAGCATTCCTCTCCCTGCCGGAGGAGGAGGCTTTTAAATACTTTGATATTTTCCGTCATACCCTATCTGGTACTCTGGGAAAGAATATGATCAGCATGGAGTTCCCCCTGGATCAGGAACTGGGCGGCGGCACACAGGAGTTTCTTCTGAAGCTCCGTGACAGCAGACTGGAAGACGATCTGCTGCTAGAAGAGTTCTACGACAAAGTCATCGAGCACTATGACTATCCGGAGAATTATTACATTATTCTGATCCACGCCGTCTACGACGTACCAGGGAAGGCTTCAGACGGCCTGGAGATGTTCGATGCCTCGGATACCGTCTATGAACACCTGATGTGCAGTATCTGTCCGGTAAATCTAAGTAAAGCAAGCTTAAGCTACAATGCTCAGACCAATAATATCGAAGACCGGATCCGCGACTGGATCGTGGAGGCTCCCGTAAAAGGATTCCTCTTCCCAGCCTTTGTAGACCGTGCCTCAGACATACATCATGTTTTATACTATACGAAGAAGCCAGAGGAGCTCCAGCCGGATTTTATAAACGGAGTCCTGGGCAGCAAGATCCCTCTGACCGCCGGAGACCAGAAAACCTCTTTCCAGGCTATCGTCAGTGACACTCTTGGCTCATCCTGCGACTATGAAACAGTCCGGAATATTCATGACAACTTAAATGAAATGCTGGAGGAAGCCAAGGAAGCCCCTGAACCTCTGGAATTGTCCAGCCCCGATATCAAACGGCTGCTGGAACAAAGCGGCGCCTCGGAAGAGCAAATGGAGACCTTTGACCGGGAATTTAAAGATGTGATGGGAGAACAGCAGACAGTGCTGGCTTCTAACATTGCCAATACCCGGACCTTCCAGATCGAGACTCCTGATGTCATCGTAAAAGTCAATCCGGAGCGTTCTGATCTTGTGGAGACCCGGGAAATCGACGGCAGACGGTGCCTGGTCATCGCCATCGACGACCATCTGGAGGTCAACGGAATCGAGATTCAGCCCTGATTTTTGATGGGTAAAAAAAATTTTTTAAAAAAATTGCAAAAAGTATTTGCCAAAACACTTTTTTTATGGTATGATACTTTTTGTCGAGCGGAGATGGCGGAATGGCAGACGCGCTAGATTCAGGTTCTAGTGGGAGCAATCCTGTGAGGGTTCAAGTCCCTTTCTCCGCATTGCTTATAGAGAGCGGAAATCTTTGATATTTCAAGGGTTTCCGTTCTTTTTTGTTATCATTACGCCGGTAAAATTTGATTACCTTTTTCATCCAAAACAGAACCGGCGCAGCTTTTGCCACGCCGGTTCCCACTATTTTCTCTTCATTCAGTTTTTACCAGTTTGTATAAATGTCAATCGTTCCTGACGGACATCCGGTATCATAAACCTTTCCAGCTCCCAGCGAGGTCTGCACAACAGTCCCCTTCGGGTAATCGCTGCTGGCCACACAGATATAACCGTCTTTATCGCGGATGGTTCCATCACTTGCCACATGGCGTCCCGGAATATTCAGACCATGTCCGGGAAGCACTTTCTGGGAATAATAGGTCTCTCTGTGACCATTGAAATAGACAACCCCTTTTTCCGGTGTCAAAGCACCGCCGCTGTCTGGGATGATATACCCACCGCCGCCGGATGATGATGAACCACTCGATCCGCCGCTCGGCTTGCTACTGCTTCCGCTGCTGGAATTGCTGTTGTTACTGCTTGTCTCCTTCACTGTCTCTTCCGCTGCTGCCTTCCTGGACGCTTCCGCCTGTTTTGCAGCCTCTTCTGCCCGGAGACTTTCAATCTTATCGGTCAGTGCAGCCAGGTCGGTAGATGTAGCTTCCGCTTTCGCGTTCAGCTCCTCTTTCTGGTCTGCCAGTTCTTTTTCCATCTCTTCCTGTGAGCGTTTTTCTTCCTGCAGTCTGGTCTCTTGCTCCTCTATGGTTTCACGGAGTGTACACAGCTCCTCCAGCTGCTCACGGTCATAGTCGCTGATATTTTGTACAAATTCCACGCGGTTGAGAAAGTCCGCCATATTGTCTACAGAAAAAATCATGCTCAGCATCGAAGCGCTGTCGTTCTCATACACATACTTGATCCGCAGCTTCATTTCTTCAAACTGCTGCTGTTCGCTGCTTTTTGCGATGTCGATCTGCGCCTGCGTTGCCTCGATCTGACCGTTAGTTTCTTCAATCTGATCTTCCAGATCTGCAATCTGTGTTCCCAGTTCCAAAAGCTCCTGGTTGATGCCGCTTAAGGTATCTTCCAACTGCGATGACTGCTCTTCCATACTGTCAATTTCTGTGGCCTGTACCGTCAATCCCGAGCCTACCATTGCAGATACGCACAGCACCGATACGCCCGTCTGCAGCCAATGCTTTAACAGAAACTTCATAAAAAACCTCCAACTTGAATCCTTGTCTTTATTTTCTGCACACCCCATCATATCACACTTATGCGTTCTTGGCAAATGTTAGTTGCAATTTACTGACATGCCTTTCCCTTATCTTCCGCTGTTTTACAGCATCTGGCTGAACTCAATACACTCCTTATTCGGACCATCGATCTTAAAATACCGCACGCCATTCTCCCAGAAGGGCAGGAAATGAATTTCATCCGAAAGATTATTCATACCCATGGCGCATATCTTTTCGTATACCTTTTCTACATCCGTCACATCGATTGCCAGGTGATCAATGGAACCATATTCCATCTTGACTGTCTTTTCTTCATAAGTCTCAATCACCAGGTTATTTAACTTCAAGAATACGACTCTTGCGCCGTTTTCTTCGTTGATCGTCTCATAGGCAGTCTCGAATCCCAGTTTCTGATAAAATTCCACAGTTGCATCCATGTCCTTTGTGGGAATCCCGACATGCTGAATCCCAGTTAAATATTCTTTCACTTGTCTTCCTCCTGTTCTTAATTTTATCATCTGTGTCTTATTATAGCTCAACTGGTCAATATCTTCCAGTTCTTTTCCGCTTTTCACTTCATAATAGACAGCTTCATTTTGATGTCTTGAAAACACCTTTTTACCGCCTTCATCTCCTTTTAGCTCCATCAGCTCTGAAAAATATGCCTTTGAAAACCAGACCGGATTTCCTTCCTGGCATCCACATCTGACACATCCAATCTCTGCATCCGCCATCTGTGCCAAAAATCCCTCTACAGTTGTCTTTGTAAGCCATGGCTGATCTGCCACAAAAAAGGCGCATGACCGGATATCCACTGGCGCACTGGTTTCTCCGGTCCACATCCTGTCAGATTTCCCGATATGCGAAAGGGCAGCCCGAATTGAAAAAGAAACCCCTTTTCGGCTTTCCGGCGACCAGACGCAGAAAACTCTGCGGCCTTCTTTCCTGAAGTTATCCACCGTTTCCCGGATTTCCTGGTACTGTGTCACCACCAGAAGCTCATACCGTTTGTCTGCATCCGCAATCTCCATCAGTCGTTCCAGGAGATGGAGATACATGGGGCGCCCATCCACTTCATATAACAGTTTATTTCTTCCAAAACGGCGGCTGTTTCCAGCCGCCAGATAAATCAATGCCGTTTTTCTCATTTCAACAGTCCCATCGCGATCTTCTCGCTGGTGATCGGAAGTTCATGGATCCACAGTCCCGTCGCATTGGCAACCGCATGAGCCAATGCCGGCGCAGGCGTATTGATGACCACTTCTCCGATGGATTTCGCTCCGAAGGGGCCTGTCTCTTCGTAGCTGCTCTCAAACTCTACCCGAAGCCTTCCTACATCCAGCCTCGTCGGGATCTTATACTGCATGAAGGAATTATTCAACATCTGGCCTTTGGCAGAATACTGGACATTTTCATAAAGCGCCATGCCGATCCCCTGGGCAAGTCCTCCCTCCACCTGACACCGGCAGAGATTAGGATTCAGTGTTGTGCCACAGTCTACGACCGCCACGTAATCCAGGATCTCCACATGACCGGTCTCCTTGTCCACTTCGATTTCCACCATTCCCACCATGAAAGGCGGCGGAGAAACCGGAGAACTGTTGGTCTCTGTCACCTGAAGCGAGCTTGCATTTCCACTCTGTCCCGCCGTACCGATTTCTTTTAGGGTTACCTGTTTTCCAGTCTTTTGATCCACAGCTGTATGCCCGTCAAACAAAATGTCCTCCTGGTCGCAGGAAAGCATTTGGGCTGCCTTGGCACAGATATTCTCCTGCAGCTTCCGGCATGCCTTTTCTACGGCACGTCCAGTCACATATGCGGTACTGGATGCATAGGATCCGGAGTCATAAGGTGATGTATCCGTATCTGCTCCGGACACGATGATCTGGTCTACAGAACAGTCCAGACACTCGGCCGCCACCTGGGCCAGAGTGGTATCGCACCCGGTTCCCATGTCTGCCGCGCCAATGGACAAAGCATACACTCCGTCTTCTTCCAGCTTAATGCTGGCAGAACCCACATCCACATTGGAGATACCGGAACCCTGCATTGCCATAGCCACACCTACGCTTCTTACTTTGCCATTTCCCATATCGCGGCAGGGATATTTTTCATCCCACCCGATCATCTCTCTGGCCCGTTCCATACAGCGGTCCAGCGCACAGCTATTTGTCTGCTCTCCGTAATAGGCCGGCATGATCTGACCCTCACGTACCATATTTTTCAACCGCAGCTCTACAGGATCGATATGAAGCTTTTCCGCCAGTTCATTGACTGCTGTCTCAACTGCAAAAATCCCCTGGGTCGCCCCATATCCACGGTATGCTCCAGAAGACATCACATTGGTATACACCACATCATAGGCAAAACGATGTGCTTCCAGGGATCCGTACAACGGAATAGATTTATGCCCAGACAGTCCTACCGTCGTTGGTCCATGTTCACCGTAGGCTCCTGTATTAGACAGCGTATACACGTCAATGGCACGGATTTTTCCGCTCTTATCAGCGCCAACTCTGACAGACACCTCCATCTCATGCCGGGGTGAGGAGGCGATCTGAGATTCCTCTCTGGTAAAGATCATCTTGGACGGCTTTCCCGTCTTCCAGGTCACGAACGCCGGATACACTTCCGAAACAGAGGTCTGTTTTGCACCGAATCCGCCGCCGATCCTCGGCTTGAATACCCGGATCTTTGACTTAGAGATGCCCAGTGCATTGGAGAGGATCCTGCGGACATGGAATACAATCTGAGTAGAGCTCATCACATTGAGCCGTCCATAAGAATCCATATAGCAGACAGTACGGAAGGTCTCCATCATGGCCTGCTGATTCGCCTTCACCCGGTAAGTACCTTCTACCACCTCATCACAATCCGCCAGTACTGCGTCCACGTCACCGTCATGGCTCTCACCGCTGGCACACAGGTTCCTCCGGTTATCTGCGCCCACCTTACACAGTGCTTTCCAGTCCTCTTCCGGGTGTACCAGAATCTCGCTGTCTTTTGCCTCATGAAGATCCAGAATAGCCGGAAGTACCTCATATTCTACCTTGATCCGTTTCAAAGCCTGATCTACACAGGCTTCATTTTCTCCCGCCACGATGGCCACCGGATCCCCCACATACCGTACATGGGGATCCAGGATCAGCCTGTCGTAAGGACTGGCCTCCGGATAGGTCTGGCCTGCCATGGTAAACCGCTCTCCCGGCACATCTTCCCAAGTGTAGACTGCCTCAATCCCTTCCACTTTTTCTGCCAGATCCGTCCGTACAGACCGGATCATGGCATTGGCATGAGGGCTTCTTAATACCTTTACGATCAGGCAGTCCTTCGGCGCGATATCGTCTGTAAATACTGGTTTCCCTGTCACCAGCGCCATAGCGTCTTTTTTTCTGATCGGCTGACCTACTGCTTTCATACCGCACCTCCCTGTTTCTTATATTCTAAAAAGGCTTTCATTCCCCGAAGCTGTCCTTCATATCCGGAACAGCGGCAGAGATTTCCTGCCAGATATTCTTTCATCTCTTCTTCTGTAGGATCCGGATTTTCCCGGAACAGGGCAATGGCATTCATGATCATGCCCGGATTGCAGAAACCGCACTGTTCCGCTCCCTGATCTGCAATGAATCCGCCGAACTCTTCCGCCTCTTTCTGAAGCCCCTCCAGCGTCGTCACCGTATGGCCGTCTGCCCTGGCCGCCAGCACCGAACAGGAAAGTACCGGTTTTTCATCTAAAAATACTGTACACAGTCCACAGCCGGAAGTCTCACATCCCCGCTTGACACTATAGCATCCGTGTTCTCTGACAAAATCGATCAACAGAAGATCCGGGCGGATCTCCTCTTCTATTTTCTTTCCGTTTAACACCAGGCTAATCTTCATCTTTTCCGCCTCCCTCCTGTAATTTTGTCAGTCCCCGGCGGATCAGCACCTCTGCCAGATGACTGCGGTATTCACCGCTTCCACGCATATTGCTTTCCGTCGGAACCTGTCCTGCTGCCTCTTTGGCAGCTCTTTCCACATCCATTTCCGGCAGTTCGATCCGCATCGCCTTTTTCGGCCTTGCTCCCACCGTGACCCGGATGCCTTTCTCCAGGAGAGCAAGCCCCACAGCCAGCACCGGGAAATCCGTCTTCGCATTCCGGTGGGACAGATAAGCGTACCTGCCCTTCGTCTTCTTCACAATGATTCGTACCAGAATATCCCGGTCTCTTGGCATTTTAACAAACTCTTCCAGCGGAACCACGCCTCTCTTGAAGAGTTCCACTTCCGTATCCAGAGCCAGAAAACAAGTAAGCACATCCGAAAATCCAAACCGGCCGAAAATGCTTCCTCCGACTGTTGCAAGATTCCGGAACTGAACGCCCACGATATCTTTTACACTGTCACGGATCATTCCCTGAAACCACTGATTCATCCCTTCATGCAGTTCCAGCTGTCTGAGAGTCGCCATACAGCCGATCCGAAACGCTTCATCTGTCTCTTCGATCGTATCAAGTCCAAGTCCCGACAGATCGATGGCCGTCTGGATCTGTGCACTGCTCATCTTCATCCAGAGCATCCCGCCCAGGATCCGGTTTGACTTCTTCTGGTTTAATTCATAGGCCTGTTCCAGGCTTTCTGCTTTTACATAATTCTTTATTTTCAGCATCTTCTCTCCCTCATCTACATATTTTCATCAGGTCTCTTACATGCAGTATTGCCATTGTACCATCTTTCCAGAGAAAATGATACGACTGCTCCCACATCTTTCTGCATTTTCTGCAGACCGGCCAGCGCCCTGATCTGTTCTTTGCTCAGAAGATCCCCCTGATTTACCACGTATCGATAGTCACACTTCACATCTTTTTTCTGTCCAAAACTCTTTGTCAGACACTGTATCACATCGGTCTCCCGGATAAGATCTTCCGGCAAGCGTCCCAGATTCTGGCAAGCAGTCTCGTATCTGTGACATTTTTCCCGGAAGGTTCTGCCGATCGCCGAAGCTCCTGCCACACCGATGACCAGATCCGTCCTTTCCGGAAGCACAGGTTCCCAGGATGCGGGACATTTTAAGGGAAGGCGATGGCTTCCGTCCGCCTCTGTCAGAACCACATCATACTTATCAAGTAATTTTCCAGGCTCCTCCGCCCCCAGTCCGCTGATCTTTCCGTCTTCCGGACTGCTTCCTGCGGGGACGAACCCATATCTTCCTTCCTGATACATATGAGTGGTGGTCGTGACAGCCACCTCATATCCGGCCTGTCTAAGCTCTCTTGCAAGCTCATAGATGAGCGTCGTTTTTCCGCCTGCGCCTACCACTGCGATCAGCCGGTGTTTTCCAGGATCAATCCTTAAGATATCCATCAAGGAAAAACGCTCTTCTTTTTCAAGATGAAGAACCGCCTCCAGCACTCCCCCGGCGATACACCGGGCCTTGTCCGAGATACTGCGGCAGTTTTCCTGTTCTTCCAGCCTGGGATCAATGTCTGCCAGCTTAAGCCCCTCTTTTACCTGAAATCCATCCGGCAGGATCCCCCTTAATATCCCGTTAATAGAAGCCTGCACCGGGACCTCTCCGATCCGTGCGATGACCTGTCCCTTCCTTACCTTTTCCCCAATCTTTGCACAGCCTTTTAGTTCTCCCGCAGAAGGAGCATAGAGCACCCGTTCCTTTGCATACCCTCCAATTCTCCCCGGAATTCCGGTATTTGGGATGGCCGATCCCTGATAATAGATCTTTCCCAGGTCATGTCCTCTCTTTGTCTCAATGACTGCATGGACATCTTTTCCGGCTTCGAATCCAGGGCCAAGTCCAATCGTGATCTTTGCCATATCTATACTGGTTCCTGTATTTTTCTTTGCCAGGATTGCATCCACGACCACTCCAGGCTTCCATTTCCGGATCCAGTCCCCTTCCGGATCCACCAGTACCGGCACCTTTCCCTCCGCCAGGACCGCCCCGGCCGTCTCTTCATCTGCCAGACAGGCAGTGATCCCTTCTACAGTCACTTCCTTCTGATAGACCGCCTCCGAAAAGGACACCGTCCTCCGGATAGACGTAGGCCTTTCACATTCCAGCGCAGCCACCTCAAATCCACTGTGATATAATTTTGCGATCACACCGGTTGCCAGATCTCCTGCACCTCGCACGACCACCCGTCTCATCCTGTTTTTTAACATAAAAAATGCCTCTCTTCGATTCTGATAACTCTATCTTATCATCCTCGAAAAAGAGGCACAAGTCTTTCCTGTAACTAAGAGATCAACTGTAAAAATTACATCAGCATAGAAACCAGCTGATAGAGCAGATTTGCCGCCACTCCGGCGCACAGTCCTCCGATGGTATGGCTGATGATCGCCTTACCGGTCAGATGCGGCACCTTCAGTGCAGACATCATGCCCACATGGGTGCTCAAATATCCGCTCCAGCACATACACATCGCAGTAAATACAGCGATATCATTGGCATGTGCAGTTCCTGCGCTTACCATCTCCGGCACCAGGCCGATGGCTGCTCCTGCTGCTCCAAGGGCAGTGATCGGAACGGCCACTGCAGAGGCAGAAGTAAATCCAAACAACGGCTTCAGAATAAATTCAATCTTCTCTCCAAGCCATGGAAGCAGGGCTACCCCTTCATAAGCCGCGCCAGTATAGGTCCCGTCTGCCGACGGCCCATTGGTCAGCATCATCACGATCGTACAGATTACCAGAACACCTGGGATAATGGCCATACCAACTTCTACGCCGTTCTTTCCGCCGTCCAGCAGCGCTTCCAGAAGACGACCTCCCACGCCTCCGTTTCGAATCTCACGTTTATTTAAAATATCATCCGCGGATTCACCGTTTTCTTCCTCGATACAATAGCTTTCCGTACCGTATTCTTTTTTCGTGAACGTCGTCATGATCCGCACGCTGACAATACTTCCGATAACTGCTGCCAGGTTACCTATCAGAACCGCGATCCCTAAGTTTTCCCCCGGCGCATTGATTCCCAGCATAAACGTCGTAACAATCAGCCCCATACCAAAAGCTGTTCCCAGGTTAGTCAGTGCCGGCAGCTGGAACTTCTTAAAATATCTGCGGAAATTACGGTCTTCGGCAAGTCCTAAGATTGCCGGATTATCTGAAAGGTAAGTTGTCATGATCCCCACAGATGCCGCCCCAGGCAGATTATAAAGCGGTTTCATCAGCGGTGTGATCACCTTATTCAAAAGTGCGATCACGCCAAATTCGGAGAGTGCTCCTGAAAGTGCTCCTGCAATAACCGCAATCGCCATAATATTAAATACTGTATCAATCAAAAGTTCATATGCGGTTGCCATCATTGTCTGCATCATGTTTGCGCCGCCCATCCGGATTCCGATTCCGCCAAAAATGATGGCCAGGAAGATCAGAAACACAAAAGCTTCCGCGCTGACTGCGTTTTTAAATCTCTTTGTAGTATCCATATCATTCCCCATTTCTTTTGTTATTTTTTAGACAATTGATCTTTCTTATCATACTAGAGAGTATAAGAAAAATCAACTGCTTTTTTCAGAAATGAGAAAGTTCTTTTAATTTATTCTATTTTTCTGCTTTTTCATACACATCCAGAGCCGCTGATACAGCCTCACCCTTAGAAACTTTCACGCCGTTTCTGAGCATAACTGCTTCCAGCGCTCCAAGGAGGATCAGAATGTTACGCTTCTGGCTTGAATATCCCATGTTTCCGATTCTTAAGATCTTGCCGTCCAGCGGTCCGAAGGAAGTAGCGATCTCAATCCCGAATTCATTTAACAGCATGCCGCGGATTGCCTTTCCATCTGCGCCTTCCGGAATATTGATGGCGGTTACCACCGGCATCTTATGCTCCAGATCACCGAAGATAGTAAGTCCCATAGCCTTAAGACCTGCTACCAGCGCCTCGTCATTTAACTTATGTCTTGCAAAACGTGCTTCCAGGGTCTCGTTTACGATGCAGCGAAGGGCCTCATGCACTGCATACTGCATGCTGGTAGCTTCTGTATGATGGTTCAGTCTTCTCGGGCTCCAGTAGTCCTCCAGCTGTGCCAGATCCAGATAGTTGCTGGGGATTCCTGCCAGTTTGCCGTCCACATCGTCCTGTGTCCGGATTCCCTTTTCTACACGTTTTCTTCTCTTTACGATTTCCTCAATCTGCTCGTTGTAAGTGATCAGCGCCGATCCGGACGGAGCGGAAATACATTTCTGTGTACCGGAAATGCAGGCGGACAGCTTCCAGTCGTCTACCTTGACTTCTGCTCCTCCCAGAGTAGCAACTGCATCTACGATCAGCAGTGCACCGTATTTCTCACAGATTTTTCCAAGCTCATCCAGCGGCTGCATCATGGATGTGGAAGTCTCACCGTGAATACATGCCACTGCTTTGTAGGAATCCTTCTTCAGTGCATCTTCGATCTCCTGTGGGTCAAAGACAGTTCCCCACTCCTTCTCCAGCAGCGTAATATCTGCGCCGCAGCGCTCCAGGATCTCAGCCAGCAGATAGCCAAATCTTCCGAATGCAGGAATCAGCACCTTATCCCCAGGACAGATGGCTCCTGTCAGGACTGTCTCCAGTCCTCCTCTGGATGTGGTGTCTACCAGATAGGTCTGACGGTTCTTGGTCTGGAAAACATAGCGTTCCATCTCCATGGTCTCATTCATCAGCGCTGTAAATTCCGGGTCAAACTGTCCCAGGATGTGTGCGCCCATAGCACGCAGAACTCTCGGATCTGCCTCCACCGGTCCCGGTGTCATCAGTGTACGTGGTGACGGATTGATTTCTTGAAATTGTTTCATATTTTTCTCTCCTTTATCCGTATTATTTTCGAATCCCCTGTAAAAATACGCAAAAAAGTCCCAGGGAATTTCCGCCCTTGGAACTTTCTGCTTAAGAGTATATCGATTTTACTTTTTTTTCGCAATATCTAATTTGGATAAAAAAATCCTCGTTTTCTATACATATTGCTTCAGGTCATCCATCGCTTTGTCGTCAAATTTCGACTTGTCAATCTTCGCATGTTTCAGATACTGCCTCCAGATCAGGATCAACACCAGCCCCAGAGCAATGACTGCTGTCAGGAAGTAGAAGAAATACCGATATCCCATAACGCCCGGGTGATTATCTATCATATTTCCGGCAAGGATAGAAACAAAGGTCTCCGGGATGGAGCCTGCCGTACAGATCAGTCCCGCGGCCGTTCCGGAGTATTCTACCGGTACTGCTCCCTCGCTCATCATAGTCCATGCCATGGCATAATTCATATGGAAAAATACCAGGATGGCCACAAACAGGACTGCTACGATGATAACACTGGAATTTTTAGCCGGCGTCAAAAGCAGCAGGATCTGCCCGGCCAGCATGGTAACGAACGCCAGTAACATTAATTTCGCTGTGCCAAATCGGTCCGCCAGGTAGCCGCCCACAATGTTTCCGCCGATAGAGCCGAATTTCCGGAACACTCCCATCATGGCGCCGAAGGCAACCGTGGCGCCCAGAATATCCGTTACATATGGGATGTAATAATAGATGGACAGACAGAATACGTGATTGCAAAAAGTTACCAGACAGATGATCCAGACTGCCGGGTTCTTGATCACCTTCGCAAGCCCTTTAAAGGATACCCGGTCTGCATTCAGTACCATTTTATCATCTTTGACTGCATAAAAGGCAAAGATTGCCATCGCAATATTTACCACAGAATAAAACAGGATCACGTATTTCATGGCCAGCACTTCATTCTCCATCTGAGACGCGCC
Organism: uncultured Lachnospiraceae bacterium; assembly: GCA_900553355.1. Lineage (GTDB taxonomy): Bacteria > Bacillota > Clostridia > Lachnospirales > Lachnospiraceae > Merdimonas. The sequence goes on along the minus strand of USDK01000036.1, from coordinate 12,185 downwards.
AAAATTAAACAGCGCTACCGCGATCAATGCGATCACGCCTCCTGCAATGTTCTGAGTGCCTTCGAAAAATCCATAGGCCTTTCCCTGGCTGTCCTGATCAGACATCACCCGCACAGCCTTGACACAGGCCGGCCAGAATGCAAAGGTCGTGGACACGCCCCACAGCGCATAGATACACAGAAGGCCTTTAAATCCCAGCGGAAGCAGATGCAGAAATCCGCCGATCCCTGTTGCCAGCAAAGACACTACGATGATCTTTTTTACCGGCATTCCATCTGCCACCACGCCGCCAAAAAGGTAGGACACGATCCCGAACACTCCGATGACTGTTCCAAATACTCCCATCTGGGTATTGGTCAGGTGATATGTTGAAATATATACTTCATAATAGTCAAACCGGAAGAATGGAAGTCCGGAAATAACAGAGACTCCCAGCGCAAGGATCACGATGGCTCCAAAATTTGCCCTGAGTTTTCCGTTGATTCCAATCTTTCCCAGTAAATTTTCCATAAGTCTCTCTCCCTTTTGTTTTCTTAATTTACGGAAACAATATGATAGGTCTGTCCTTTATCATAAGTCCTGGAAAAAATTGTAAAATTGTCATAATAAAAGATTCCGGCATAAACGCCTCTTTCGCAGCCTTCATTGTTCATCTCAAAATCTGCCCATTTGCCGACGCTTTCTTCGATGTCATCCTGGGAAACGGTCTCATCGATCAATTCTTCCGCCGCTGCTTTATCTCCGGATGCTGATCCGGCTGTACCAGAAGCATCTGCTTCCGTGCTGGTCCCCGAAGTTGTTGACGTGGCAGTCATGGTAATCCCTATCACCACTCCGATCACAATAACAGCAAACACTGCTATGATTCCTGCTAATTTTTTCTTATTCATCCGTTCTGCCTCTTTTCTTTATGGACAAATGTGCCCCTGTCAGAAACAAGAGCACATTTTTATCAGTCTTTTATTCTTCTTCTGCCGCAGCATCGTCCAGAATGTTGGTTCCGTCACTGACGTCATTTCCGTCCTCGTCAAGGACTGCATCCTGGTACTTGTCATAATGAACTTTCTTTCCATTGTGATCGATGAATTCATTTCCTTCATTGGACCACGGAATCCATCCATTTCCCCATTCTTTGATGGTGTTGATATCCACCGACTGACAGAAGTAAGCGATATGAGCCGCACCCCAGCTGTCTCCGCAGAAGAAGGCTACTGTCTTGGATGTATCCAGTCCATTACCTTCCATGTATGCCACCAGCTCTGCCTGGGTTCTTGGAGTACCATCTACATTATCAAAATATTCTCCATTTTCGTCATCTCCCTGCAGACACCATACGGATCCGTCAATATGTCCTGCCAGGTCATGATAGCTGTATCCGGAGTATTCTCCGTTCCACTCGTCTTCACTTCTGTTGTCCGCAACCTGTCCTTCTACTTCGCCGCTTAAGATAGCCTTGATGTCATCCATCCAGAGGATCTCATCAGGATTTGCAATCGTATCAGATCCAAAGCTGTCTACTGATTCTGGCACCACCAGCGTGCTTTCATCGGTATCCAGATCGTATCCGTTATAGGACCATGCTGTCAGCGCTCCGCTCATAGCATAAGTCTTTACTCCCAGAGTTCTCAGCATGAAGCCGAGACGTCCCTGCGGAGAAGTGTCTCTTCCCATCAGGATCACGATAGAATCTTTTGTAATGCCGTACTGTGGGCAGAGGTCATCTCTGAATTCTTCCAGAGAGATCAGTCTCCACTCTTTTGCGTAATCAGATCTCTTTTCCGGTACATAGACACGCGGTCTTTCATAAGAGTCTGTATTAATATGCACGGCTCCCGGAACATGTCCGCCGGAGAAGTAAGAGGACTCTTTCGCATTTCCCCAGCCTACATCTACCAGAACAACGTTGTCCAGATTGTCGCCGACAATGGCTTTTGCGTCTTCGCTTAACTCGGTTTCTTCTCCTGTCTTCACATCAGAGATGCTCTTTACGATCTCTGTCGGAAGGAACATATCATAGTTTTCGTAAGATTCCAGGTCTGTTCCGTCATCGATCATCTCATTTGCCTGGAACACGGAAACATTCTCGATTCCCTGGTCGTTAAAATACTGTGCTACATGAGCCGCCTGGTCTCCTGTGTAATCATAGACGATGACTTCTGAATCTTCGGTGATTCCCTGGTCTTCCATGGCTCTTTCTAAGTATGCCTCACGGGGAGCCGCGCCTGCATAGTCACAGTCCAGCCAGCGCGCTGAGAAAAGCAGAGAATTCTTTAAATGTCCTCCGTTGGCTGCGCCTTCTAACGCCCATCCTGAATAGGCCTCCTGTGGGCGGGCATCAACCAGCACTGTATTCTCGTCAGAGTCGTTCATAAATTCCTGTACCTGCTCTGCCGATGCAGCCTCAAAATCTCCCATTTCTGCATCATTCGCCAGGTTTGTAGATTCCTCTGTCTTTTCCTGACTGCTGCTTGCCTCCTGACTGTCGGAGCTTGTCTGACTGCCGCAGCCGATTACCATTGATGCAGTCATGGCAGCACATAATAATGATGCTACTAATCGTTTCTTCATCACTTTCTCCTCCTAATCTATATGTCTTGTAATATTAAGCCTCGTCTATGGTATCACACCGCTGATCCACCCCGCAAATTCATAATATTAATAAATTATGCATATTTATAGATGTTATAAATTTGCCTGGGCGTGCGGAAGAATTAATTTCTCTAATCCTCGGCGAAAAGGTAAAAATCCTCCACGTCCTTCCTCTGGAGTCCCCGCGGATCGGTGATGAACATTCTTTGATCGTCATGGACCTGGTCGTTAAGCTGGAAAATGGCAGTATTGTCAATATCGAAGTCCAACGGCCCGGCTATCGGTTTCCCGGACAGCGTTCAGCCTGCTACAGCGCTGATCTTCTATTGCGCCAGTATAAAAGAGTCCGAAGCGAACATTCTAAAGCCTTTAGCTATAAAGATATCAAAAAGGTATATACCATCGTCTTATATGAAAAAAGCACCTCTGAATTTCACCACTTTCCTGATCACTATATTCACTATTTTTCCCAACAGTCAAACACAGGTATTAATATTTCCACAGTTTCGCAGATACTACGAAGAAATCTATACGCTATGCCAGGCAGGAAGAGATTGATGCGCAAAAGGAGACCATTGAAACTCGGGAACAGGAAATCCGGAAATTGAAAGAAGCTCTTGGCAGATTACAATCGAAATAGAAAGGCATAATGAAAAGACCTGCCGCAGGTACTTTAAAAGCACACTTGCGTCAGGTCTTTTCTTTATTTCTCTTTATTTCTCTTTATTTCCGATATTCGAACTCAAATTTTACAAATTCATCGATGAAGCGGAGGATATAATCTACAACTGCATCACAGACTTCTTTTCCCAGCTCCGCGGTAGCATCCCGGGCGCTCTTGCTGTAGTCTACGCCTGCGGCATGTCCATGTTCGATCAGGTCGCCGGTCTTAGATACGTCACGGGTACGAAGATTCAGATATACGGCCGCCCCGTCAAACTCCCCTCTGTGAAGATCCAGGAACTGGATATTACCGATTTTCTGATTATCCGGAATGTGTGCACGTTCTACTTTCACCGTCTCCGGTGCAATATGCATCATCACGGCCGTCTCGGTAATATCGCCATGGCCGATCAGCCCCCACTCGGGATTTAAGTCTCCTGCTACCTCAAACCACTGGATATTGGCTACAGGAATGTTTTTCAGCCGCAGATACTGCCCCACATCATAGAGTGCATTGTTGTTTCCTCCATGTCCATTCAGGAAAAGGAAGTGGGTAAATCCATAAGATACCAGCTGGTCGCAGACTTCTTTTACATATGCTGCAAGAGTGGTCTGGGAAACAGCCATTGTTCCTGGAAAATCTGCATGATAGAGGGCATGTCCATAAGGCACTACCGGAGCCACTAGGCCTTTGTCTGTCTTCTCGCCTACCTTCTTTGCCAGATATTCCGCCACGATCCAGTCAGTTCCCACAGGAAGAGCCGGACCATGCTGTTCCGTGCTTCCCACAGGGATGATCACCAGTTTTTTTGTCTTCAATGCTTCCTGGTTTTCTTCCCATGTGTTTTCAAAAATAAAGTTGCTCATAAGCCGATTCCTCCTTTACATCAAATCTGTCTCTATCATAGCGCATAAATCAGACATCTTGCAAGAATTCCTTCTATTTTCCCTCAACTTTTGTAGACAAGTTAAAAAAATATATGCTATCATACCTGTTGAACCTGTAACTGACTTTCAGAAAGGATTTTACAAAAGAAAATTGTCATGAACTACACGATTACAGAACTTTTCTGGCTCCTGCTGATCTACTCCTTCATCGGATGGGTCATAGAAGCCGCCGTTGGAACGATCAAGAACAGAAAATTTACGAACAGAGGTTTCTCTACCGGTCCCTTCTGTCTGGTTTACGGTATCGCGGCTGTTCTGATGGAACTGACTTTGTCAGAACTGATCAACAATCCCCTGTTCCTATTTCTCGGCTGTGGAATACAGGCCACCGTTATCGAATGGTTTACCGGCAAGACACTGGAGCGCCTGAACCGCCACAAATGGTGGGACTATTCCGGAAAGAAATGGAACTTTGACGGATACATCTGTCTGCAGTATTCCCTTTTGTGGGCAGTCCTGGGCGTAATCAGCATCCGCTGGACCACTCCTTTACTTTCTGATATCTACAACAGAATCCCCTCCCCTGTTTCCATGATCATTGTCTGGGTATTTGCGGTTTATCTTCTGCTGGATACCGGAGTTTCTGTTGCAGCAGCATTTCATTTAAGAAGTTTTTCGCTGAAAGCACTGCAGCCGGATATCAAATTTGCAGACTGGTCCCGGAAAGCCGGTATCCCGATCATTGGTCACGCAGAACGCCGTATGGCAAGGGTCTATCCTGCGATACAGGAAAAAGCCGACCAGATTTTCAGTCAGGGAAAATTTGCCGAAGGCTGCGGCTTTTATAAGCTGTTCTGGCTGTTTTTAGTCGGGTCGCTGCTGGGCGACATCACCGAGACCATCTACTGCCGGATCATCGGCGGCACCTGGATGGACCGGAGCAGTCTGGTCTGGGGACCCTTCAGCATCGTCTGGGGATTTGCCATTGTCCTTGCCACCATCCTCCTTTACAAAGACCGGGACAAACCGGACCGCCATATCTTCCTGGTCGGCACCTTCCTCGGCGGCGCTTACGAATACGTGTGCAGTGTCCTGGGAGAAATCGTTTTCGGCCAGGTATTCTGGGATTACAGCGATATCCCCTTTAACCTGGGAGGACGAATCAATCTTCTTTACTGCTTTTTCTGGGGAATTGCCGCCGTCATCTGGATCAAGGGACTGTATCCTCCTTTTGCCCGCTGGATTGAAAAAATCCCAAAGATTACCGGATACGTTCTCACCTGGATCCTGGTAGTATTCATGAGTATCAACATGCTGGTCTCTGCCGCCGCACTGATCCGTTACAGCGCACGCGATGGCGGTCCTGCCGCCAAAAGCGGGTGGGAACATGTGATCGATACTCATTTTGACGACCAGAGAATGCAGCAACAATATCCAAATGCCAAGCCAAAATAGGCAATGGGGACACCCTGATACGCGGATGGGGACGTACCCTTTTGCAAAAGGGTACGTCCCCATCTTCTACTTTGTGCTGGTCTCCCGGATGATCTTCCGGATCGGAAGCACGCTTGCCGGGGTTACCGACAACTCGTCCACTCCCATTTTCAGGAAGGTCTCTGTGAGTGTCGTGTCTGCTCCCAGTTCGCCGCAGATGCCTACCCAGCATCCGCCTTTATGTCCATTTTCTACAGTCATCTGAATCATCTTCAGGACTGCCGGGTGATGTGAGTCATAGATCGGATCCAGTTTTGCATTCTGGCGGTCGATCGCCAGCGTATACTGAGTCAGATCGTTAGTCCCGATACTGAAGAAATCTACTTCCTTTGCCAGATCCTCACTGACCATGACGGCAGCCGGCGTCTCGATCATCACGCCCTGCTCAAAAGTGCCATATGGAATGCCCTTTTCATCAAACTCTGCCTTGAGTTCTTCTACGATCATCTTGATCTGTTTCACTTCATTTACGGAAATGATCATCGGATACATGATTCCTAAGTTACCATAAGCACTGGCCCGAAGGAGCGCCCGAAGCTGTGTCTTAAAGATCTCCGGACGGTCCAGACAGATACGGATCGCACGGTATCCCATGGCCGGATTGTCTTCTTTATCCAGATGGAAATAATCCACCTGCTTGTCTGCTCCGATATCCAGAGTGCGGATGATCACCTTTTTCCCTGCCATCATCTCCAGGGCAGACTTATATGCCTGGAACTGCTCCTCCTCCGTCGGATAATCCTGTTTTTCCAGATAGAGGAACTCGCTTCTGAAAAGCCCGATGCCGCCTGCATCGTTAGCCAGAACCTTTGCGATATCTCCCACACTTCCGATATTGGCAAAAAGTTTGATCTTCTTGCCGTCTGTCGTCACATCTTCCTTCCCCTTCAACTCCTGAAGGAGAGCTCTCTGACGTTCCTGCTCTTCCTTTTTCTCCCGGTAAGCGGCAAGTGTCTCTTCATCCGGATCGAGAATCAGTTCTCCGCTGAATCCATCGATAACTGCCATCCGTCCATTCATTTTCCCAGAAGTCTGAATCCCGATCAACGCGGGAATATTCATGGTACGCGCCAGGATGGCCGTATGGGAATTGGCTGATCCAAGCTCTGTTACAAAGCCAAGAAGCTTGGACTTGTCCATCTGAACCGTCTCACTGGGCGCCAGATCCTTTGCTGCCAGGATCACCGGCTCATCTCCCAGATCGCCGCTTCCCTGTCTGCCATGCAGGATGCTGACTACACGCTCCGCGATATCTTTGATGTCCGCAGAACGTGCTTTAAAATACTCATCATCCATCTCTGCAAACATCTTTGAAAAATTATCTCCGGTCACTGCTACCGCATACTCCGCATTCACTTTCTGGCCTTCGATCATGTTTCGGATAGAATCATTAAAGTCCTCATCCTCCAGCATCATCGAATGCACCTCGAAGATTGCTGCATTGACTTCACCGACTTCTTTCAATGCTTTCTCATAGAGCTGCTTTAACTGCTCGATGGCAGTCTCTTTTGCCTTTTCAAAGCGGGCAGTCTCTGCTTCTGTATCGGTGATACTCTTCCTCTGCACCACCTGTTCGCCTTTGGAATAGTATAAAATCTTTCCAATCGCGATCCCTTTTAAAATGGATTTCCCTGCATATGTTTCCATTTTAAGTTCTCCTTCCCTTAAAACACTGGTTTACAGATTGTTTTTGAAGAACTCTTCCATTGCGGCGATCGCCTCATCTTCATCTGGTCCTTCTGCAGTGATGGTCAGTTCGGTTCCCTGTTTGATACCCATTCCCATCACAGCCAGAAGTTTTCCGGCTTCTGCTTTCTTTCCATTTCCTTCCAGTGTAATCTTAGACTGGAACTTCTTTACCTCTTTTACAAGAAGTCCTGCCGGTCTTGCATGGATTCCCAGTTCATCCTGAATTGTGTAGGTCGTTGTTTTCATAGTGATCTCTCCTTTTTAAAAAATATTTATGCGCTCTTATAAAGGACCAGCGTCTCATAAGGCTTCAGTGCCACAGTCTGTCCGCTCAGCGTATGCTCCTCATAATTGCTTAAGATGCATTCATAGCTTTCCAGATCTTCCTCTGCTTCCCAGGAAACTTCTTTTCCATAAAAATTGCTGATTACCAGCATTCTCTGATCCCCATAGCTTCTCCGGTAGGCAAACACCGACGGATGGTTCTCATCCAGCGCTTCAATATCCCCATACCCTATAATATCATAATTTTTTCTCAACGCAATCAGTTTCTGATAATAATGGAAGATAGAATCCTCATCCTTTTCTTCCGCCTCTGCATTAATATAAGAACAGTTTGGATTCACTTCAATCCACGGCTGACCGGTTGTAAAGCCTGCGTTTTCCTGATCAGTCCACTGCATCGGGGTCCGGCTGTTGTCCCGGGAATGAATCTGAAGGATCTGATAGGCATTTTCTTCTGTCAGGCCCTTTTCCTGCAGGATCCGGAAATGATTCAGGCTCTCTACATCTTTATATTGGGAGATATCCGTAAATCCCGGATTGGTCATTCCCAGTTCCTCTCCCTGGTAAATATAAGGCGTTCCTCTCATGCAATGGATCACCGTTCCCAGCATCTTTGCTGATTCCTTCCAATATTCCTTCGTATTTCCAAACCTGGAAACGACTCTCGGCTGGTCATGATTACACCAGAACACGGCGTTCCATGCATGATGTTCTGCCATATGAGTCTGCCAGTCAAATAAAATATGTTTCAGCTTATGGAAATCAAAAGGCACCATGACCCATTTTTCATTGCCCATAAAATCTACCTTCAGATGATGAAAGCTGAAGACCATGGACAGTTCTTTCCCGTCTTCTGATGCATACTGATAACAATTTTCCATGGAGGTGCTGGACATTTCGCCCACGGTAATGATCTCGGCGTCTGTCCCAAAGGTGGTCTCATTCAGCTCTCTCAGGTACTTGTGAATATTGGGACCATCTGTATAGAACCGGCGGCCGTCTCCCTGGTAATCATCTTCAAACCGGTCTTTGCTGATCAGATTTACCACATCGAACCGGAATCCTTTGATGCCCTTTCCCATCCAGAACTTTACCACATTCTGGACTTCCCGGCGCACTTCCGGATTGTCCCAGTTCAAATCCGGCTGGGACACATCAAAGAGATGAAGGTAGTATTCGTCAAACTTCTCTACATACTGCCAGGCATTTCCGCCGAACTTGCTTTCCCAGTTTGTGGGAGGCACTCCCGGCTTCTTTCCTTTCTTGAATATATAAAAATCTTTGTATTTCGGATCTCCTGCCAGTGCCTTCTGAAACCATTCATGTCTGTCAGAAGTATGGTTGAACACCATGTCAAGCATCAGCTTGATTCCGCGCTTTTCCGCCTCTTCTGCCAGTTCTTCCAGATCTTCCATGGTTCCGTATCTGGGATCGATCCGATAATAATCTTCGACGTCATATCCATTATCCTTCTGGGGTGATACGAAAAACGGCGTCATCCAGATATAGTCTGCCCCCAGCCTCTTTATATAGTCAAGCTTTGCAGTCACTCCTTTCAGATCTCCAAACCCGTCACCGTTGGTATCATAAAATGATTTGGGATAAACCTGATATACAACGCTCTTCTTAAAATCTGCCATGATTCTCCCTCCTATGCAAACCGGATAATTGTCGTCTTACCTGCTTCTGCCTCCATACCGGAAACATATTCTATCTGTTCATAGCTGCCTTCATCCGTCACGATGAAGACGGTTACTGTCGGATGTCCTGCTGCCTTGATCTTCTCCGGATCAAAGTGGATCAGCGGCTGCCCCTGTTTTACTCTGTCTCCTTCTCCGACCAGCAGTTCAAATCCGTCGCCATTCATATCCACAGTATCAATTCCCACATGGATCAGAAGCTCTGTACCATTGTCAAATACCAGGCCGCAGGCATGACCGGTATCCGCCATCACAACACCTACTGTGGCATCCGCCGGAGCTACTACCGTATCATTCGTCGGCTCGATGGCAACACCATTTCCCATCACACACTGGGAGAATACTTCATCCGGCACTTCTTCCATCGGGATCACTTTGCCAGAAAGACCGGCCTTTAACTCTGTAACTGCTGCAGCCGTTTCTGCTTTCTCTGCCTCCTCAGATGCCTCTTCATTAGCTTCTGCCGTCTGTGCCGGTTCAGCTTCAGCCTCGCCGCAAAGTGCTTCTTTTGAAAGCTTCCGGCTTCCCACGATCATAGTCAGGATAAATGGCACGACAATGGCAACCGCCATGGCCAGCAGGAAATACAGATAGAATTCCGGTTTGATGGACAGAATCCCCGGAAGTCCGCCGACACCGATACTGAATGCCTGCACGCCGCTTCCTACAGAGATCATGGCTGCAATGGCAGATCCAACCATACCGCACACCAGCAGGAACCCATATTTCAAGTTGACACCAAAAAGAGCAGGCTCGGTAACTCCCAGATAACAGGAGATACATGCAGGGATGTTGACCTGCTGTGCGCGCTCGTTTTTCTTCTGAAGGATGGACATGGCAAGAACCGCAGACCCTTGTGCAATATTGGAAAGGGCGATCATCGGCCAGAGGATCGTGCCTTCATACAGGCTGGTCAGCTGGGAATCGATGGCGTTGGTCATATGATGAAGTCCCGTCATGACGATCGGCGCATACAAAAGTCCGAACACACCGGCAAACGCTACGCCAAATGGTGACATCAATCCGTTGTAGACCACATTTGCGATTGCATCGCCGATCTTCCATCCGATTGGTCCTACGATGGTATGGGCGATAATGACCGCCGGCACCAGAGAGCAGAATGGTACCACGATCATACTGATCACTTCCGGGCAATGCTTCTTAAAGAACTTCTCCAGATATACCAGGACAAATCCGGCCATCATTGCAGCGATCACCTGGCCCTGGTAACCGATCATCTCTACCTTTGCAAATCCAAAGTCCCACACCGGAATCTCGGAAGCCGGAGTATCGGCAACGCTGAAGCCGTTCAGCAGCTGAGAGGATACCAGCGTAAGACCCAGGACGATACCAAGGATCTGGGTCGTTCCCATCTTTTTCGTGATCGACCACACGATACCTACCGGGAGCAGATGGAAGACTGCTTCGCCGATGAGCCACAGAAAGTTATAAGTACCGGCCCAGAACTGGGAAATATCTGCCAGGCTCTGGGTGCCGTCATTGAAAAAGTTAATCTCACCGATCACATTCCGGAAGCCAAGAACAAGACCTCCACAGATCAGAGCCGGGATCAGTGGTGCAAAGATCTCGCCCAGCGCGCTCATGATCTTCTGGAGCGGATTCTGGTTGGTCTTTGCCGCAGCCTTCACCGCGTCCTTGCTGACGCCCTCAATCCCTGCATAGGCAGTAAACTCATTATAAAATACTGCCACATCGTTTCCGATGATGACCTGGTACTGCCCTGCCTGGGTAAAGGTTCCTTTTACAGATTTGATTTTTTCGATTTCTTTTGCGTTTGCCTTCTTCTCATCTACAAGGACAAAACGCATTCTCGTCATACAGTGGGATACTGCTGAAATATTCTCTTTTCCGCCGATCAGCTCCAACAGCTGTTTGACGTCCTCAGCATATTTTGCCATCTCCTTACCTCCTCAATCATTCCGTTACTTGTTTGAACAAGCTCACTATAGCACACTTGTTTAAACATGTCAATCGCTTTCCCTTGACTTTCCTTCGGAAAGCTTTATAATAAAATCAAATGTTTAAACAAGAGATTTTTTGACAGGATGTGATCAGATGCCGAAGGCAAAATACCATGAAATTTACAGAGACTTAAAACAGAAAATTGAAGACGAAGAATATGCATACCAGGAGCTTCTTCCTTCTGAGAATTCCCTGATCGGCACCTATCACTGTTCCCGCAATACAGTCCGCCGGGCCGTCGCCCAGCTGGTCAGTGACGGCTATGTACAGACGATCCAGGGCAAGGGCGTACGGAATATCTATCTTCCCATTGCACCCACCTATTACACCATCGGCGGAATCGAGTCTTTTAAGGAAGCTTCTCTCAGGAACCATCAGAAGGCACGGACACGTGTCCTTCAGTTCATGGATCTGACTGCTGATGAAAAGATCTCAAAACAAAGCGGATTCCCCGAGGGATCTGAATTGTATTATATCCAGAGACTTCACTATTTAGACGACAAACCGCTGATCATCAACCACAATTATTTTCTCAAAAGCGCTGTTCCGGGCCTGACTCCCGAAATAGCAGAGCAGTCCATCTATGAATATCTGGAAAACGTACTCCACATGACGATCGTCAACAGCAAGCGCGAGGTGACGGTCAGAAAGATCACCCAGATCGACGAAAAATATCTGGAGCTGGACGTCAATGACTATAACTGCATGGCCGTGATCACCAGCCATACCTACAACAGCGACGGAATCATGTTCGAATACACCCAGTCCCGCCACAGGCCAGACTATTTCCGCTTCCAGGACAACGCCGTGCGAAAGCCCCGGACGTGATAGGGGACGTGAAGGGGCTGTCGCATCAATGATTAGGAAATCATAGATGCGGCAGCATCTTTTTGC
>USDK01000035.1 GCA_900553355.1 uncultured Lachnospiraceae bacterium | reverse complement strand
TTTCCAAAATAATGTTCCATTGCCGCCTGACTGTAAGCCCCTTCTGTTCCCTGAAATACTACCCTTGCTGTATCCTTATCCAGTGAATCAATGCCGATAAACGGAAGTCTTCCAAGTGCACCTGCTTCTACAAGCTGCTTGTACTGTAATTTTCTACTGATCGCAAGAAGCAGTTCATATACTTCTCCGATTCCTTTTTTATTAAAGTCTGATGAAACTTTTCCCATCACTTCTGCTATTTTATTCTTTTCACGCTGACGGTCAAATGTTTTATAACCATTTTTAATCTTACAGGTCCCGAGATCCTCACAAATCTTCATTCGCTTTTCATAAAGATCCGTAATCTGATCATCAACATCACTTAACTGCGTTCTAAGTTCTTCCAATGATGTCATTTACTCTCTCCTTTTTGTATATTATGCAGGAAATCTGCGTATTTATTAAATTATAATACATTCCAAAAATAAAATCTACCCATCCTGATTTAAAAAAATCATCGAAAAATTTTTCAAGACATTGAAAATCATCGTTAAATATTATATGATGTATGAGAGATTTGAAAACGGAGGTAAAACCATGAATACTTTAGAATGTATCAAAACAAGAAGAAGCATTCGCAAATTCAAGCCTGATCCTGTAGATCACGCAACTTTAGAATCCCTGATCGGTGCAGCATCTTATTCTCCTTCCTGGAAGAACACTCAGATCACTCGATATATCGCAATCGAAGATTCTTCTATTCTTGATAAAATCGTTACTGATTACACCCCAGATTTCAACGCAAAAATTATAAAGCAGGCACCAATGCTTATTGCAGTTACTTTCAAAAAAGGGCGCTGCGGTTTTGAACGCGACGGTTCCTACAGCACCAAAAAAGAAGACCGCTGGCAGATGTTCGATGTCGGTGTTGCAAGTCAGACACTTTGCCTTGCCGCTCACGAAGCTGGTCTTGGAACTGTAATCATGGGCATCTGGGATGAAGACGGCATCACCGATCTTTTACATATTCCGGAAGATCAGGAGCTTGCTGCTCTCATCGCCATCGGATATCCTGATATTGATCCTGATGCACCTAAGAGAAAATCTGTCGATGATTTATTAACTTATTTATAAAACAGGAGGTTTTGACATGAGACACTTATTAAGTCCACTGGATTTTTCTGTGGAAGAACTTGACAATTTAATGGATCTTGCAAAAGATATCGAGGCAAATCCGAAAAAATATGCACACGCATGTGAAGGCAAAAAGCTTGCCACTCTTTTCTATGAACCGAGCACACGTACCAGATTAAGCCATGAAGCAGCTATGATCAATCTGGGTGGCAGCGTTCTTGGTTTCTCATCCGCAGATTCAAGTTCTGCTTCCAAAGGGGAAAGTGTAGCAGATACGATTCGTGTAATTTCCTGCTTTGCAGATATCTGTGCAATGCGCCATCCAAAAGAGGGTGCCGCTATGGTTGCAAGCCAGCATGCCACAATTCCGGTGATCAATGCCGGTGACGGTGGACACCAGCATCCGACCCAGACACTTACAGATCTGCTTACAATCCGTTCTTTAAAAGGTCGACTCGATAATATGACAATCGGATTATGCGGCGATCTGAAATTCGGCCGTACCGTACACTCTCTGATCCATGCACTGGTACGTTATCCGGGGATCCGTTTTGTTCTGATCTCACCGGAAGAATTAAAGCTTCCAAGCTATATCAAGAACGATGTATTAGACCGTCAGAATATTCCTTACGAAGAGGTAGTACGACTGGAAGATGCCCTTCCTGATCTGGACATTCTTTACATGACCCGTGTTCAGAAAGAACGTTTCTTCAACGAAGAAGATTATGTACGTATGAAAGACTTCTACATCCTGGACAACAAGAAAATGGAGCTTGCGAAAGATGATATGTATATTCTCCATCCACTCCCAAGGGTAAATGAAATCGCCACAGAAGTAGACAATGACCCAAGAGCTGCTTATTTCAAACAGGTACAATATGGTGTTTACATCCGTATGGCACTGATACTTACACTTTTGGGAATTGAAGTTTAGGAGGAAGATAACAATGGTAAAAAATACATTAACTGTCGGACGTATTGAAGAAGGATTTGTTCTGGATCATATCCAGGCAGGGCGAAGCATGGATATCTATAAATACCTGCATCTGGATAAACTGGACTGCTGCGTTGCAATCATAAAAAATGCAAAGAGTAATAAAATGGGAAAGAAAGATATCATGAAAATTGAGTGTCCGATCGACTTTATGGATCTGGACATCCTCGGTTTTATCGATCATAACATTACCGTAAATATTATAAAAAATTCTGAGATCGTAGACAAAAAAGCTCTCCATCTGCCTCACGAAATCCGCAACGTGATTCACTGCAAGAATCCTCGCTGCATCACTTCGATTGAGCAGGGACTGGATCATGTCTTCGTACTTACAGATCCTGAAAAAGAAGTTTACCGCTGTAAATACTGCGAAGAAAAATATGACGGAAGACGCAAATAAAGCAAAAAATACCGCCTGATAATTAATATCAGACGGTATTTTTATATTCATTCAAATTGCAAGCAAAACGATAAGCCGGGTTATGTCGTTGGGTAATCATCTTTCTAGACCCATCGTTACCAATGGGTTCAAGCAACCTACCTAAGACGTGACGGGCCGCCACATTGTCTTTATCCGGTCTTGCTTCGAATGGGGTTTACATATGCCCCTGCTGTTACCAGCAAGGCGGTAGTCTCTTACACTGCCCTTCCACCCTTACCAGAATTATATCCTGGCGGTATATTTCTGTTGCACTATCCTTGGAGTCGCCTCCACCGGACGTTATCCGGCATCCTGCCCTGTGAAGCCCGGACTTTCCTCATCTGCGGCCTTTCGGCACATGCAGATGCGATTACCTGTCTTACTTGCATTCTTTTTTCATTTTTTATCTGTCTATGATACCAGTCCCACATCCTCGATCAAATGATCTCCATCCGCCGCCGATGTAGCCAATTCATCACAACGTTCATTCTGAGGATGACCGTCGTGCCCTTTTACCCAGAAAAAAGCGACCTGGTGCGGCTCTTTTGCTGTCAGAAGCCGTTTCCAGAGATCCGTATTTTTCACCGGCTCATTCTTTCCTCTTTTCCAGCCTTTTTTCAGCCAGCTGTCGATCCAATGCTGATTGAATGCGTCTACCACATATTTGGAATCCGAATAGACCTCCACCTGACAGGGCCGGTTTAACGCTTCCAGTCCTGCGATGACAGCCATCAGTTCCATCCGGTTGTTTGTAGTCTTCTGGTATCCCTGAGAAATTTCTTTCGTATGCAGACTTCCTCTGCTGTCTACATATTCCAGCACTGTTCCATATCCCCCCGGTCCATCCGGATTTCCTCTGGCAGCGCCGTCTGTATAGATCTTTACCAGCATTCTAGAGTTCTCCTTTGATTACCCTGACCGCATGTACCAGCTCCGGCATCAGATAATGAAGTGCCTCTCTGGCTGCCTGTGCCTTCCCGGGAAGATCTACGATCAGGACGTCCTGACGGATCCCTGCGATACTTCTGTTGAGCATGGATCTCTTGGTCAGCTGCATCGTATGAGCGCGCATTGCCTCCCCAATTCCCGGCACCTCACGGTCGATCACATCTTTTGTAGCCTCCGGCGTGCAATCCTGTGGGCCGCAGCCGGATCCTCCGGTGATCAGGATCATATCTGTGAGATGATTATCTGCCATCCTCTGCATGACTGTAGACAACACCTTACGGTCCGTCGGGAGCGCCCTCATAAAAACGATCTCCAGTCCGGCCTCTGTCACCATGTCCCGGATGATTTCTCCGCTTTCATTTTCTTCTCTCTCTTTATATATATCTGTATCCGCCGTAATGATCGCTACCTTCATATCGTACCTCCATGTTCTTTTCTTCTGATTTTGTATCACTAAGTTCAATATTAACTCTTTTGGCGAAAGATTGCAATAACAATTCAAGAAGAGGGTCAGATGATAATGCAGACCAGTCCCCCATTGCTGTCATTGACAATCTTCTGCATCGTGTCCTGAAGCTTTTCCTGACTGGACTCATTGATCATGGCCATCTTATTTTTCATACCGTCCATCACCAGCTCTTCTATGGATTTTCCGAAAATATTCGTGCCCCAGATTCCTTCCTCGCTGTCTCTGGCATCTTTTATGTAACGGATCAGATCCTGGGCCTGCTGTTCGCTGCCCACAATAGGAGCGATCTCCGTCTCGATATTGGCACGGATCAGATGGATCGAAGGTGCCTCCGAATGGATCTTTACCCCGTACTTATTGCCCTGACGAATGATCTCCGGCTCATCCAGGATAATTTCTTCCTTTCTGGGACTAACCACCCCATATCCTTTCATCTTTACAGAAGTAAACGCATCCTTTACCTCCTCATACTCCTCCTTCGCCTGGGAAAGCTCCTTCATGGCGGCGATCAGTTCATACTGTCCGGTAATCTGAAGTCCGGTCAGGTCACTGAGCATTTCATAATAGTAAGCTTCATCAACACTGATCCGTATCACCACACGTCCGGTATGCATCTCAATATGATCCAGCCAGATTCTGGAGATATACGGGCTGTCTGTGGAAAGGGAAAGAGAAGACGCATCTTTAATCTCTTCCAGCCCATCCATGATCCCCTTCACCTGACAAAGAAGATCCTGTTTGATCTTATGGTCCACCGGGAGCATTTCCACCCACCTGGGGATAAAAAACTGTACCTCTGATATGGGAAATTCATACAGTACTGCCTCCAGGATCTGATGGATATCTTCTTCCTTCAGCTGTTCACAGTTGACCGGAACCGCTGTTACATGAAACTCTTCTTTCAGCTCCTCCACCGTTTTCTTTGCTTGCTCTCCGTATGGTTTTCTGGAATTTACAAGCACGATAAACGGTTTCCCAATCCCCTGAAGCTCCTGGATCGTCTTACGCTCTGCCGGACGATAATTATCTCTTGGAATATCGGTAATGGTTCCATCCGTGGTAACCACGATCCCGATCGTCGCATGATCATGGATCACCTTTCTGGTTCCGATCCCGGCTGCCCTGGTAAATGGGATCTCATGGTCATACCAGGGCGTTTTTACCAGCCTTTCTTCCCCTCCTTCTATATGTCCGGATGCTCCTTCTACCATATATCCCACACAGTCGATCAGACGGATCTTTACAGATACATCTTCAGACAGTCTGATTTCCGCAGCATCCTTGGGGACAAATTTGGGCTCGGTCGTCATGATCGTCCGCCCCGACGCAGACTGGGGCAGTTCATCCTTGGCCCTGGTCCTCCTGTGCTCATCTTCTATCTGCGGCAGCACCAGTATATCCATGAATCGTTTAATAAACGTGGACTTTCCGGTTCTGACCGGCCCCACTACTCCTATGTAGATCTCTCCGCCTGTCCTTGCCTGTATATCCTGGTACAACTGCTCTGTATTCATATAAAATTACCCCCTTGCTGTGCTGATAACAGTCTATGCAAGGGGGTACCGGCTTTAGAACCTGCTTTTCGTTTTTCTATTCTTCCCAGGTAAGAGTCAGAATCTCTGGCTTGCTGTCTCTGAGCATCAGGTCCTTGACTGCTTCTCCCGGATTCTTTCCTTCAAACAATACCTGATTCACCTGGTTGATGATCGGAAGCGATACACCATATTTTTCACCCATCTTGACCGCTGCTTTGGTAGAATATACTCCTTCTACCACCATCTTGACCTCATCCATGGCCTCCTGCATGGACATTCCCTGTCCGATCAGATACCCGGCTCTACGGTTACGGCTGTGAACGCTTGCGCAGGTAACGATCAGATCTCCGATACCGGTAAGCCCGGTAAAACTTTCAATCTTTCCGCCTGCTTCTACTCCAAGTCTTGCAATCTCAGCAATCCCCCGGGTGATCAAAGCCGCCTTGGTATTATCGCCGTATCCCAGCCCGTCGGCAATACCGGCTGCCAGGGCAATGACGTTTTTAAGCGAGCCTCCCAGTTCCATTCCCAGGATATCAGGACTTGTATATACCCGGAAGACCTCATTCATAAACATTCCCTGCAGGTATTCTGCAGTCTTTCTGGTCTTTGCCCCAATCACCACGCTGGTAGGAAGTCCTCGTCCTACTTCCTCTGCATGGCTTGGCCCGGACAAAACTGCCACATCTGCCTGCGGAATTTCCTGTTCAATCTGCTGAGACAGTGTCATCAGCGTATCTTCCTCGATTCCTTTTGCCACATCCACGATGATCTGACCTTCTGGAATATAAGGACACATCTTCCGGGCAGTGCTCCTGGTATATGGAGACGGCACTGCAAGAACCAGAAAATCCCTGCCTTTTACCGCTGCTTCCAGATCTGAGGTAAACACCATATCCTCCGGAAGTTTTACACCCGGAAGCTTGCTCTCATGCTCTCGTTTCGTAGACAGCATCTTTACTTCATCCTCACTGATAGACCAGACTGTTACCTGGTGTCCGTTCTTGTGCAGCAGAAGGGCCAGCGCAGTTCCCCAGCTTCCTGCCCCCATGATTCCTACATTTGCCATAGTATTTCTTCCCTTTCTCTTTATTTTTTCTTTCCGACACTGAGCTTGTTCTCAGTGCCGGATAATAATCTTTTAATGTTTGCCCGATGCTTAAAGAAAGCGGACAATAGAAGAACCGCCGCAATCACATACATTTCCCACAAAGCTTCTTCCGGCACACCGAATCCGCCTCTTTGTCCATAGACTACGATCTCGATCAGATAGATCGTTACCACTGCAAGTGAGCCTACTGAGACATACCGGGTCACCCCTACGATCAGAAGAAATGCCACAAGGCAGATCAGTACCATCGGCAGCGGCAGCGTACTCGCCAGAAGTCCTGCTGTAGTAGCAATGCCTTTTCCGCCCCTGAACTTCATATAAAAGGGGTAATTGTGTCCGAACACGGCACCGATTCCGGCATACATCGCATATAAAGGAGCCAGATCCGGATGCATCCTTCCGAAGATCAGATGCACGGCAATCACTGCAAATATACACTTAAACGCATCCCCAAGGAAGGTGATAAGCCCCGCCTTCCATCCCAGCACCCGAAGTGCATTGGTCGTGCCGGCATTGCCGCTCCCCTGGCTTCGGATATCAATGTGATTCAGCTTTCCAAGAATATATCCTGTCTGAAACAGACCAAATATGTATCCGATCAGCAGGCACAAAAAACGTTCTATCATGGCTGGTCTTTTTCCTTTCTCTCACGTATAAAGAATTTCAGTGAAGTCCCCCGGAATCCAAAGGCTTCCCGTATCTTATTCTCCAGATATCTGGTATATGAAAAGTGCATCAGTTCCTTGTCATTTACAAAGATCACAAATGTCGGCGGCTTCACCGATACCTGAGTAATATAGTAAAGCTTTAATCTTTTTCCTTTGTCTGACGGCGGCTGCTGCATGGCAACTGCCTCAGCCATGATCTCGTTGAGCACTCCTGTCGCCACACGCATCGTCTGATTCTCGATCACCATGTCAATCATATCATAAAGCTTCACCAGACGCTGTCCGGTCAGCGCAGATACATACATGATCTCTGCATAAGGCATAAAGGAAAGGACCCGGCGCACCTCCTGCTCATATTCACGCATGGTCCGGTTATTTTTTTCGATGGCATCCCATTTATTTACCACGATAATGATTCCCTTGCCTCTCTCATGAGCGATCCCGGCAATCTTGGCATCCTGCTCGGTCACACCCTCTACAGCGTCGATGACCATCAAAACCACATCGGCCCGTTCTACCGCGGTCACCGTACGGATAATACTGTATCTTTCCAGCTCCTCTTTAATCTTGTTCTTCCGGCGGAGTCCGGCCGTATCGATAAACACATATTCCTTTCCGTTGTGTACGATCTCCGTATCAATAGCGTCCCGGGTGGTTCCGGCCACATCGGACACGATCACCCTTGGCTCTCCCAGGAGCTTATTGACAATAGAGGATTTCCCCACATTTGGCTTTCCTACGATGGCGATTCTGGGACGGTCATCCTCTTCCTCTCCGGCCGTATGCTCCGGGAAATAAGATACAACCACATCAAGCATGTCACCGATTCCCAGTCTTGATGCAGCAGAAACCGGAATCGGATCCCCGATTCCCAGATTATAGAACTCATAGACATCCGGCATAAACTTCTCAAAATTATCCACCTTATTGACTACCAGTACTACCGGTTTCCCGGAACGCCTCAGCATATCCGCCACTTTGGAATCTGCATCCTGAAGCCCCTGGCGGACGTCCGTGATAAAAATAATCACATCCGCCGTATCAATGGCAATCTGCGCCTGCTCCCTCATCTGGGATAAGATGATATCACTGCTGTCCGGCTCGATTCCTCCGGTATCAATCAGCGTAAATGCTTTATCAAGCCAGCTGACCTCTGCGTATATACGATCCCTGGTCACACCCGGCGTATCCTTTACAATCGATATTCTTTCTCCTGCCAGCACATTAAAAAGTGTGGACTTTCCCACATTTGGCCTGCCTACGACAGCCACAACTGGTTTACTCATAGCAACCTCCTGTATCCTGCTTCTTTCCTGTCACTGCTTCTATCAGATCTTGTCCGCTTGATTTTACAATATCTGCCCGTACTTGTAAAGCCTCTTCCACCTGTGTAAGCGTTACATCATCAAGGAACACATCTTCTTCACTCCGAAACATATTACATGGCAGGAGAAGTCTTTCTCCCAGTGCCTTCCCCTGAAGCTGACGGATCAGATCCTGTCCGGTAATCAGTCCGGAGACGGTAATCAGTTCCCCGAAAAAATCATTGCGGATCGGATAGACATGGATCTTTGTCCCGGTGCATTTTTCTTCCAGATGCCGCGCCATTTTCTGGATACACGGATACGCCAGCTGACCGGTGGCAATCGATAATTCACGCCGGATATCGTCACCGGCAAGTCTTTGATACGCTTCATGAAACTCTTCTTCCAGAAGCCTTAACATTCCCACGCCATTTTCCAGCTGCAGATATCCGTCATAGCGTTCTTCTTCCGGAAGTTCTTCCTCTGCCAGAAGGTACCATTCATCGCCGGCATGGATAAAATGAGTCCCGTACTTTTCATATAATACATTCTGCCAGCGATGGATCGTATCCAGCACAGCCTTCGCATCCCCTTTTGAAAAAGGTTCTAACGGGTAGAGCCCTTCCCGGTACTTCGTAAGTCCCACCGGAACCACAGACACGCTCTGAAGATATGGAAGATAACGGCTCATCTTCCGGATACTCTCTTCCAGTTCTTCTCCGTCATTGATTCCCTTACAGAGTACGATCTGTCCGTTCATCTGGATCTGTCCCTGAAAAAGCCTGTCTATCTTCTTCAGCGCCTCCCCTGCAAAACGGTTATGGAGCATTTTGCAGCGAAGCTTTGGATTCATCGTATGGATTGAAATATTGATAGGCTCCAGATGGTATTTCAGGATCCTGTCGATATCATGGTCGCTCATGTTTGTGAGCGTCACATAATTGCCCTGCAGAAAGGAAAGCCTGGAATCGTCATCTTTAAAATAGAGGGTTTCACGCATTCCTTCTGGCATCTGGTCAATAAAACAGAACATGCATCGATTGCGGCAGGACCGGTATTCATCCATCAGTCCCTGTTCAAATTCGATTCCCAGATCCTCATCATAATCCTTCTCGATCTCAAGCTCCCACTCTTCCCCGTCTGGCTTTTCGATCAGGAGGACGATTTCTTCATCATGTATCAGATAATGATAGTCGAAGACATCTTCGACCACGTTTCCATTGACAGATAATAACTTATCGCCGGACTCCACTCCCATCTCTTCGGCAATACTTCCCGGCTCTACTGCCTTGATTGTATGTTTATGCTTCATAAATTTCCCCCAGTTTTATTCATTCACCTTTTTATTATACCCCACAAGGGCGGATTAGTCCAATCAGTAGTTGACCTTTTTATAGAAAAGGTGATATAAATATCATAGTAAGAAAGATAAAAGATAGGAGAACATTATGTCAAGCGTAGAATTAATGGAAAAAGCGCTCCCTGTGGCGCCTTTAAAGATTGCCGCACTGGATTCCTGCAAAGAGCTGGGAGAAAAGGTTAACGACTATATCGTTCAGTTCCGCAAGGATACCAGAAAGGAGTCTCTCCACTCCCCTCTGTTTTGCGATTACCAGTCTGATAACTATCTGATCAGCTGTAAATGTCCAAGATTCGGTTCCGGTGAGGCAAAGGGCCTGTTAGGCGAGACGATCCGCGGCAAAGACTTGTTTGTCATGGTGGACGTCTGCAACTACAGTCTGACCTACACCGTCAACGGTCATTTGAACCACATGTCTCCGGACGATCACTATCAGGACCTGAAAAGAATCATCTCAGCAGCCAACGGCAAGGCACATCGTCTGAACGTGATCATGCCTTTCCTTTATGAAAGCCGCCAGCACAAACGGACGAAACGGGAATCTCTGGACTGTGCTCTTGCTCTTCAGGAGCTGGCGGATATGGGAGTCAGCAACATCATCACCTTTGATGCCCATGATCCCCGGGTACAGAATTCTATTCCGCTTCACGGTTTTGATAATTTTAATCCGCCTTATCAGTTTATGAAAGCCCTGCTTCGGGCAGAGCCGGATCTGATCGTTGACAAAGATCATCTGATGATCGTAAGCCCCGACGAGGGCGCCATGCATCGTGCCGTATATTTTTCCAATGTCCTGGGTGTGAACATGGGAATGTTCTACAAGCGCCGGGATTATTCCACCATTATCGGAGGGAAGAACCCGATCGTGGCTCATGAATTCCTGGGCGATGACATCCGCGGCAAGAATGTGATCATCATCGATGATATGATCTCCTCCGGCGAAAGTATGCTGGATGTGGCGCGTCAGATCAAGGAACGGGGCGCAGGCCGTGTATTTGTCTGCACTACATTCGGTCTTTTTACAGACGGATTTGACAAGTTTGACGACTATTACAAGTCCGGTTATATCGACCGGGTCATCACTACGAACCTGACCTATCTTCCTCCGGAAGCACTGTCCCGGCCGTATTTTGTCGTAGCTGATATGAGCAAATTTATCGCTCTGATCATTGATTCCTTCAACCACGACATCACGATCGGATCCGTTCTGAATCCTACGGACCGGATCCACACACTGCTGGAAAAGCACCGGGCAAAAATTCCATTCTAAAATAGAACGAGGCTGTACGGTCAAAAGCCGTACAGCCTTTCTTTAACTTATTCGATTACACGTACTTTTAATACATCCTTCACGGCTCTTAAATCCTCCACTACTTTCGGAGTGATTTCAGAGTCGATATCAATCATGGTGTAAGCATATCCACCCTTACTCTTATTGGAAAGATCTGCAATATTAATATTGTCATCTGCCAGGATCTTGGTAAACTGCCCCAGCATATTGGGAATATTGTGGTGAAGTAAAACGATTCTTGTATTTTCTCCCCGATATCCCATATCACAGTCCGGATAGTTTACAGAATTTTTTATATTTCCATGCTCCAGGTAGCTGCGCACCTGCCTGGCGGCCATCCGGGCGCAGTTGTCCTCAGATTCTTCCGTCGAGGCTCCCAGATGAGGAATGACGATTGCTCCTTTCACTCCCGCGATCACAGGCGTCGGGAAGTCTGTCACATAGTGTCTGACCTTGCCCGATACAAGCGCATCGATCACTGCCTCGTCTTCTACCAGCACATCCCTTGCAAAATTGAGCAGCACGACTCCCGTCTTCATCAGACTGATGGCATTGCCGTCGATCATGCCTCTGGTACTCTCGTTTGCCGGGACATGAATGGTAATGTAATCGCATTCCTGATACAGCTCATCTACAGACTTTGCATGATGAATACTCCGGTTCAGTCTCCATGCCGAATCAACCGATACATAAGGATCAAATCCATAAACATCCATTCCCAGGCTTACAGCCGCATTGGCCACCAGGACGCCGATGGCGCCGAGGCCGATGACGCCAAGTTTCTTTCCTTCCAGTTCATATCCTGCAAAAGCTTTCTTTGCTTTTTCTGCATCTTTTGCAATGTTGCCGTCTTCCTCGTTTTCCTGAACCCAGTTGATTCCGCCGATGATATCTCTGGAAGCCAGCAGCATCCCGGCGATTACCAGCTCTTTGACTCCATTGGCATTCGCTCCCGGCGTATTAAACACCACAATGCCCTCTTCTGCACAGCGCTCCAGCGGAATATTATTCACACCTGCTCCGGCTCTTGCAATTGCTTTCAAATGATCTCCAAACTCCATCTCATGAAGTGATGCGCTCCTTACCAGCACCGCGTCTGCATCTTCCGGGCTGCTCACAGGGACATATTCTTCTGTAAATTCCCGGATCCCTTCCTCAGAGATCTGATTAAAACAATAATACTGGTACATGGCTATCGATTCTCCTTTTCAAACTTTTCCATGAATTCTGTCAGTGCTTTTACGCCTTCAATAGGCATAGCATTGTAAATGCTGGCGCGCATGCCGCCTACCGTACGGTGCCCTTTCAGGTTCACAAATCCGGATGCCTCTGCTTCTTTGATGAATTTTGCATCCAGCTCCTGATTTCCCGTTACAAACGGGACATTCATCAGGGAACGGTCCTTTGGCACGACTGTACCGTGGAACATACTGCTCTGATCCAGGTAGTCATAGAGAATCTTTGCCTTCTTTTCATTTCTTTCCTTCATAGCGGTAAGGCCGCCCATCCGTTTCAGCCACTGGAAGACCTTTCCACAGATATAGATACCGTAAGCCGGCGGTGTATTATAAAGAGAGCCTGCGTCTGCATGTGTTTTGTACTGCATCATCGTCGGTGTTCCCGGCAGTACATCCTCAGTGATCAGATCCTCCCGGATGATCACGATCACCACTCCGGCCGGACCGATATTTTTCTGAACGCCCCCGTAGATAAGACCATATTTTGTCACGTCTACCGGTTCCGACAAAAAACAGGAAGATACGTCTGCCACCAGGGTTTTGCCTTTTGTGTTCGGAAGCTCTTTATATTTGGTTCCGTAAATCGTATTATTTTCACAGATATAGACATAATCTGCGTCCTCAGATACCGGAAGATCCGAGCAGTCCGGGATATAGGAGAAGGTACGGTCCTCGGAAGAGGCGATCACATTGGCTTTCCCATACTTTTTCGCTTCCTGGTAAGCTTTTTTAGACCATTGACCTGTCAGAATAAAATCCGCTGTCCGATTCTTCATCAGATTCATCGGTATCATGGCGAACTGCAGAGATGCTCCTCCCTGGAGGAATAAAACCTTGTAATTATCCGGAATATTCATCAGTTCACGCAGATCGGCCTCTGCGGTATCCAGGATATGCGGGAATGTCTTTCCGCGGTGACTCATTTCCATCACGGACATACCGGTTCCCTGATAGTCTAACATCTCGTCTGCTGCTTCCCGTAATACTTCCTCCGGCAGTACTGCCGGCCCCGCTGAAAAATTGTACACTCTGCTCATTCTCATTCCCGCCTTTCTATACAACTAACTCTTTACTGTTACTTAGCCTGCTTCTGCTTCAGATCATTTTCGTCAAATGCCTTGCTGATCGCATCGCCCGGCGCAACCATCGGCCACACCTTGTCATCACTGTCGATCTGGCAGTCGATCAACACAGGTCCGTTGACAGTCAAAGCCTTTGCAAAGGCCTCTTTGAACTCTTCCTGTGTAGTCGCGCGGATTGCTGTCGCTCCCATGGCCTCTGCCAGTCTGACAAAATCAACAGTGTCGTTTAAAACTGTCGCCGAATATCTGCCGCCATAGAAGAGATTCTGCCACTGGCGCACCATACCCAGGACGTGGTTATTGACTACTACCTCGATAACCGGGATCTGGTAACGTGCCGCTGTCGCAATCTCATTCATATTCATACGGAAGCATCCGTCGCCTGCGATATTGACTACTGTCTTATCTGGTCTTCCTACCTTCGCTCCGATCGATGCTCCCAGACCATATCCCATGGTTCCAAGCCCGCCGGAGGTAAGGAGAGTTCTTGGCTTTGTATATTTATAATACTGGGCCGCCCACATCTGATGCTGTCCTACCTCTGTGACGATCAGGGCGTCTCCGTGAGTCTGACGATAGATCTCTTCTACAACAAATGGCCCTGTCAGGAGATCCGGATGGTAGGTCAACGGATACTTTTCTTTATATTCACCGATCTTCTGGATCCATGGCGCATGATCCTGCTGCTCCAGCCTGTCGTTCAAGATATTCAGGATGGCCTTGATATCTCCGACCACGCCCTCGGTGATCAGTACATTTTTATTCATTTCAGCCGCATCAATGTCGAACTGCAGGATTTTCGCATTATTGGCAAATTTCTTTGCATTTCCTGTGACGCGGTCACTGAATCTTGCTCCAACTACGATCAGCAGATCACATTCACTGACGCCATAGTTCGAGGTCTTGGTCCCGTGCATTCCCAGCATACCTGTATACAGAGGATCTGTTCCCGGAAACGCACCCTTTCCCATGAGGGAATCTGTCACCGGAGCATCCACCTTCTTGACAAAGGTATAAAGCTCCTCACTTGCATCGGAGAGTACTGCTCCCCCGCCTACGAAAATATAGGGCTTTTCTGATTCCCTGATCAGCTTAAGGGCCGTTTCGATATCCTGCTCGCAGATATCCTGACCGGAATGTACCGGTGAAATTTCCTGTCTCTGGTATTCAGCCTTATTGGAGGTAACATCCTTTGGGATATCCACCAGAACCGGACCCGGACGGTCTTTTTGAGCAATGACAAAGGCCTTGCGGATCGTGTCCGCCAGCTGCTCTACGTCCTTTACTATAAAGTTATGCTTGGTGATCGGCTGTGTGATTCCTGTGATGTCAATTTCCTGGAAACTGTCCTTTCCAAGAAGGGAAACTCCTACATTACAGGTAATGGCCACGATAGGGATGGAATCCATATAAGCGGTTGCAATCCCGGTCACCAGATTAGTGGCCCCGGGTCCGCTGGTCGCCAGACACACGCCAACCTTTCCTGTCGCTCTCGCATATCCATCTGCCGCATGGGACGCACCCTGCTCATGAGAAGTCAGGATATGGCGGATCTCATCCTGATGCTTGTATAATTCATCATATACATTTAAGATCGCGCCGCCCGGATACCCGAAAACGGTATCAACGCCCTGTTCTTTCAGGCATTCTATTACTATTTCTGCTCCTGTCAACTGCATAGCTTATCTTCTCTCCTGTTCTAACAATGTTCCTTATTTCTTTCCAGGCACTTCCAGGATCGCACCGCGGTTTCCTGAAGTTACCATAGCAGCATAGCGTGCAAGATAGCCTGTGGTTACCTTCGGCTCTCTTGGCTGCCATTTTTCTCTTCTCTTAGCCAGTTCTTCGTCTGACACATCCAGTTCCAGAGAAAGCTTTGGAATATCGATCTTGATAATGTCTCCTTCTTCCACAAGGGCGATCGGGCCGCCTACTGCCGCTTCCGGCGATACATGTCCGATAGATGCTCCTCTGGAAGCTCCGCTGAACCGTCCGTCCGTGATCAGCGCTACGCTGGATCCCAGTCCCATACCTGCAATGGCAGAGGTCGGATTCAGCATTTCTCTCATGCCAGGGCCTCCTTTTGGCCCTTCATAGCGGATTACGACCACATCGCCAGGATTGATTTTTCCTCCCTTGATAGCCTTGATGGCATCTTCTTCACATTCAAAGACTCTGGCTGGTCCTTCATGTACCAGCATCTCATCAACCACAGCAGAACGTTTTACAACACTTCCATCCGGCGCCAGATTTCCTTTCAGCACGGCCAGACCTCCGGTCGGAGTATATGGATTGTCGATTGGACGGATAACCTCCGGATCTTTGTTGACTGCGCCAGCAATATTTTCGCCCACGGTCTTTCCGGTTACCGTCATGCATTCTGTATGTAAAAGTCCTTTTTTATTTAATTCCGCCATCACAGCATAGACGCCGCCGGCCGCGTTCAGATCTTCAATGTAGGTCGGGCCTGCCGGTGCCAGGTGACACAGGTTCGGAGTCTTTTCACTGATCTCATTTGCAAAGTCAATCTCAAAATCCATGCCGACTTCATGAGCGATAGCCGGAAGATGCAGCATACTGTTGGTAGAGCATCCCAGCGCCATATCCACTGTCAGCGCATTTAAGATAGCTTCCTTCGTCATGATATCTCTTGGGCAGATATTTTTCTCCCACAGTTCCATGACTTTCATGCCGGCTTCTTTCGCCAGACGGATTCTGGCTGAATAAACTGCCGGAATCGTGCCGTTTCCGCGAAGCCCCATGCCCAGAACCTCTGTCAGACAGTTCATGCTGTTCGCCGTATACATACCGGAACAGGATCCGCAGGTCGGACAGGTATTATTTTCATAATCCAGCAGCTCCTCATCTGTGATCTTGCCTGCCGCATTGGCTCCCACAGCTTCAAACATACTGGAAAGGCTGGTTTTCTGTCCTTTCACCCGGCCTGCCAGCATCGGGCCGCCACTGACAAAGATCGTCGGCACATTAATTCTGGCCGCCGCCATCAGAAGTCCCGGTACATTCTTGTCACAGTTCGGTACCATGACCAGCGCGTCAAACTGGTGAGCCATTGCCATGGCTTCTGTAGAATCCGCGATCAGATCCCTGGTCACCAGAGAATACTTCATGCCGATATGCCCCATGGCAATCCCGTCACAAACCGCAATCGCCGGGAATACAATCGGCGTACCGCCTGCCATGGCTACTCCCTGTTTCACCGCATTCACAATCTTATCCAGGTTCATGTGCCCCGGCACAATCTCATTATAAGAACTTACAATTCCCACCAGCGGACGTTCCATCTCCTCCTTCGTAAGCCCCAGTGCATTAAACAAAGAACGATGCGGCGCCTGCTGTTTTCCTTTTGTTACTGTATCACTTCTCATATCACTACCTCCTTGGGGACGTACCCCTTTGCAAAAGGGGTACGTCCCCAATCGCTGATCAGGGTGTCCCTTTTTGCGTTTTACCCTGTCCCTATATGTAACTTGCAATCAGATCTCCCATTTTTTCGGTTCCGATCTGTGTCTTTCCTTCTGACATAATATCGATGGTGCGATAGCCGTCTTTTAATACTTTTTCTACTGCGTTCTCGATATCATCTGCCTCCTGATCGAGATCGAAGCTGAACCGCAGCATCATGGCCGCGGACAGAATCGTCGCGATAGGATTGGCGATTCCTTTTCCTGCAATATCCGGCGCGGATCCGCCGCTTGGCTCATATAGTCCGAACTTTGTCTCGTTTAGGCTGGCGCTTGCAAGCATTCCGATGGATCCTGTCACCATGCTGGCCTCGTCAGACAAAATATCTCCGAACATGTTCTCTGTCAGGATCACGTCGAACTGTTTCGGATCTCTGACCAACTGCATGGCACAATTGTCTACCAGCATATGCTCCAGCGTCACTTCCGGGTACTCCCCGGCCACTTCTTCTACTACTTTTCTCCAGAGTCTGGAGGAGTCCAGTACGTTTGCCTTGTCTACGCTGGTCACTTTTTTTCTTCGCTTCATCGCGATATCGAATGCACGCTTCGCAATCCGCCGGATCTCATTTTCATTATATGTAAGCGAGTCATAAGCTGTCATGACCCCATCTTCTTCTACTGTCTTACGTTCACCGAAATATAATCCTCCGGTCAGTTCCCGCATGATCATCATGTCGAAACCGCCTTCTGTAATGGACTCTTTCAGCGGACAGGCTCCTTTCAGTTCATCGTACAGAACTGCCGGCCTTAAGTTCGCGAACAGATTCAGTTCCTTCCGGATCCTTAAGAGTCCTGCTTCTGGTCTCTTTGATGGTTCTAACTGGTACCACGGTGACGTCTTCGCATCTCCTCCGATGGATCCCATCAGGACCGCATCACATGCTTTTGCCGCCGCCACCGTCTCATCTGTCAGCGGCACACCATGTACATCAATGGATGCTCCGCCAAGCAAGAGCTCTGTATATTGACATTCATGTCCGTACTTTTCTGCAACTTTATTCAGAATCTTCTGTGCTTCTGTCACGATCTCCGGACCGATGCCGTCCCCTTTGATCACTCCAATGTTCAGCTTCATCTTCTACACCCTTCCTAAAAAATCTATAACATTTATATTATCGCATTTTTATACATGTTTCAAGACTTTAATTTGCTAAATTGTTCATTCACTTTTTAGGTATCCTGGACCAAATCCCTGTGGCAACAGCTCGCCCAGCGTATAAACTTCATACAACTCCTCTGATTTTGCCAGAATAATCTGGAAACTTTCCGGATCGCAGAATTCCGCCATTACCTGTCTGCAGACTCCGCAGGGCGGGCAGAAATCATGTCCGCCATCCTGGTTCTCATTTACGATACAGATAGCAAGAAAATCCCGTTTTCCTTCGCTTACCGCCTTGAAAATAGCCGTGCGCTCCGCACAGTTTCCAGGTCCGAACGCTGCATTTTCAATATTGCATCCCGTATAGATTTCTCCATCTTTCGTAAGAAGCGCAGCCGCCACCTTAAACCCGGAATAAGGTGCATATGCAAAAGGAAGGGCCAAAAAAGCCCTTCGTATCATTTCCGGAATGGGAAGCTCTCTCTTACTCATTCTTTCTTCCCTCCCCTTTCTCTTCAACCTCTCTGTCCTTCCTGATCAGAAGCCGTATCGCCTCGACTGCCGTGCGGATCGGAAGGCTGGTATCATGAACCACCGGATTAGGAAGTCCAAGCTTTGCCCGCTCCTGATTTGCCACCACCAGAAGAACGGTTCCCACACGGACCCTGAGCGTGCTTCCGACGATAAATAATGCAGCCGACTCCATCTCCGACGCCAGACATCCACAGCGGACCCAGGCATCCCACTTATTCATCAGCTCATAGCCCACCGGCTTGGTCTCAGGAGTATGCTGTCCATAAAAGGAATCCTTACACTGGACCACTCCCACATGGCAGACACATTCTCCCTTTCCGGCTGTCCCGGCGGCCGCACGGATCAGAGCTTCCGTCACCTCATAATCTGCCACTGCCGGATATTCAATGGGCGCATATTCCCGGCTGGTACCTTCCATACGGATGGCCCCTGTAGCCACCACGATATCACCGCTTTTGACCTCTCTTTGCATCCCGCCGCTGGTCCCGACACGCAGAAAGGTATCTGCCCCGCACCGTACCAGCTCTTCCATGGCTATTGCCGCCGACGGGCCGCCGATCCCTGTGGAAGTCACACTGACCTTCTCGCCGTCCAGATAACCGGTATAGGTCACATATTCCCGGTTTCTTGCGATCAGAACCGGATCTTCCAGATAAGTTGCTATCTTTTCACACCTCCCCGGATCCCCGGGAAGAATCACATAACGGCCGACTTCTCCTTTCGCCGTCTGGATATGATACAGACGATTCGGATCTTCCGAATAATTAATCATACGCCCACCTCATTTCTGATATTTTTCAGTTTCCAGGATTTTCTCTGCATTTTCAACCCGTTCCCTCGACGGAGGGTCAATCCCTTCCAGCGGATATTCCATCCCCAGCTCCTTCCACTTGTAAACGCCCAGCGTGTGATAAGGAAGAACCTCTACCTTTTCCACGTTGTCCAGAGTCCGGATAAAATCCCTGAGACGGTATAAATATTCATCTTTATCACTGCGCTCCGGCACCAGGACATGACGGATCCATACTGATTTCCCGATCTCAGATAAATATCCTGCCATATCCAGAATATTCTGATTTGTACATCCTGTCAACTGTCTGTGAGCCTGGTCATCAATCTGTTTGATATCCAGCATCACAAGATCCGTCACCTCCATCAAGGCACGGAACTTTCCAAAAAAAGGTTCTTCCCTTGTGAACGGACTGCCGCTGGTATCCAGCGTCGTATGAATTCCCTCTTCTTTTGCTCTTCCAAAAAGCTCTGTTAAAAAGTCGATCTGCAGAAGGGGTTCTCCCCCACTTACGGTAATACCGCCCTTACTTCCCCAGTAAGAGCGGTATCTCAATGCTTTTTCTATCAATTCATCTGCGGTATACAGAGTCCCTGACTGCATTTTCCAGGTATCCGGATTATGACAGAACTGGCACCTCATGGCACAGCCTGCGGTAAAGATCACATACCGGACTCCCGGACCGTCTACAGAGCCAAAACTTTCCAGAGAGTGGATATACCCCTTTGTCATAGTCTTTGCTCCTTTTATTAAAGATTACATACGATCGTGGCAGGTTCTTGCAATAACGTCCAGCTGCTGCTCGCGGGTCAGGTCGATGAACTTCACAGCATAGCCTGATACACGAATCGTAAAGTTTGCATATTCCGGTTTCTCCGGATGTTCCATAGCATCGATCAGCTTCTCGGTTCCAAACACATTAACATTCAGGTGATGTGCTCCTCTGTCAAAATATCCGTCCATGATGTGAACCAGATTTTCACTGCGCTCTTCATCACTGTGTCCCAGCGCACCCGGGCTGATGGTCTGGGTGTTGGAGATACCGTCGAGCGCCAGCTCATACGGCAGCTTTGCGACCGAATTCAGAGAAGCAAGAAGACCGCTCTTCTCTGCACCGTAAGACGGATTTGCTCCTGGCGCCAGCGGTTCTCCGCCCTTTCTTCCATCCGGAAGAGAACCGGTAGCCTTTCCATACACCACGTTGGAGGTAATGGTCAGGATGGACGTGGTAGGCTCGGAATTACGGTAGGTGTGGCACTTGCTCAGCTTGTGCATGAATGTCTTCAGAAGCCAGATTGCCAGGTCATCCGCACGGTCATCGTCATTTCCATATCTTGGGAAATCACCTTCAATCTCAAAATCAACAGCCACGCCGTCCTCGTCACGGACAGGTTTTACCTTGGCATACTTGATCGCGCACAGAGAGTCAACTACATGGGAAAATCCTGCGATACCCGTTGCAAAGGTACGTCTTACATCTGTGTCAATCAAAGCCATCTCTGCCGCCTCATAATAATACTTGTCATGCATATAGTGAATCATGTTCAGTGTATCCACATACAGCTTGCTCAGCCACTCCATCATGTCATCATAACGTTCCATGACCTCGTCAAAATCCAGATATTCAGAAGTGATCGGCCGGTATGCCGGTCCTACCTGTACCTTTGTCTTCTCATCCACGCCGCCATTGATCGCGTAGAGCAGACATTTTGCCAGATTGGCTCTTGCCCCGAAGAACTGGATCTCCTTTCCGGTCTGGGTTGCAGATACACAGCAGCAGATGGAATAATCGTCTCCCCATACCGGACGCATCACATCATCATTTTCGTACTGCACAGAGCTTGTCTTCACAGAAACCATCGCCGCATATTTCTTGAAGTTCTCCGGCAGTCTGGAAGAATACAGCACGGTCAGGTTCGGCTCCGGAGCCGGTCCCATGTTTTCCAGTGTATGAAGGAAACGGTAGTCGTTCTTGGTCACCATAGAACGGCCGTCCTGTCCAAGTCCTGCCATCTCCAGGGTCGCCCAAACCGGGTCACCGGAAAACAGCTCATTATAAGATGGAATTCTCGCAAATTTTACCATACGGAACTTCATGACCAGATGATCGATCAGTTCCTGGGCCTCTTTTTCTGTCAGCTTTCCAGCTTTCATATCTCTTTCAATATAAATATCAAGGAAAGTAGAAATACGTCCCACACTCATGGCTGCGCCGTTCTGAGTCTTGATTGCTGCCAGATAACCGAAATACAGCCACTGAACTGCTTCCTTCGCATTTCCGGCCGGACGGGAAATATCGTATCCGTAAATCTCGGCCATCTCTTTCATCTCATTCAGGGCGCGGATCTGATCTGCGATCTCTTCACGAAGGCGGAAATCTGTCCCCTTCATGCCGTGTCTTGCATAACGCTCAAAATCATACTGTTTTTTCTCGATCAGGTAATCGATCCCATACAGCGCCACTCTGCGGTAATCTCCAACAATGCGGCCTCTGCCGTAGGTGTCCGGCAATCCAGTGATGATCTTGTTGTGACGTGCCTTTTTCATCTCTGGTGTATAGATATCAAAAACTCCCTGGTTATGAGTCTTATGGTATTTTGTAAAAATCTCATGCAGCTTTTCGCTTGGCTGATAGCCATAAGTCGTACATGCCTGCTCTGCCATCTTGATGCCACCATAAGGCATGAACGCACGCTTCAGAGGTTTGTCCGTCTGGAGTCCTACCACCTGCTCCAGATCCTTTAACTCTTCGCTGATATATCCTGGTCCATAAGAGGTCAGTCCGGAAACCACCTCTGTCTCCATGTCAAGAACGCCGCCTTTCGCGCGCTCCTCTTTCTGTAATTCCTGGAGTTTTCCCCATAAGCGGTCTGTTGCTTCTGTCGGTCCTTCCAGGAATGACTCGTCTCCATCATACATGGTATAGTTTTCCTGAATAAAATTGCGGACATCTACAGACTTTCTCCAGTTTTCTCCCTGAAATCCGGCCCATTGTTCGAAGTGTGCCATTTCACTTTCTCCTTTCGTGACTCTGTTCTTTGTTCCGACGTCAGTATAACATTCCCGATTTCAAACATCAAGCATTATTTTGATAATAGTTATCGTTTTTGATGTTGTACTTGATTTTATACAAAAAAGACACTGCGTATGCAGTGTCCCCTTCTTTTTAAGTTATTCTGATGCAGAAGCCTTTTCTACCTGAGCAACTGCTGCTTTCTGCATAGGAATACGGCAGTTACGGTTGCTTCCAAACTCTACAATGATATCATCATCGCTGATATCAATGATAACTCCATAAAAACCACTGGTAGTCAAAACGGTATCTCCCACTTCCATCTCAGAAATCATCGCCTGAACTCTTTTCTGTTCCTTCCTCTGCGGTCTGATAAAGATAAACCAGAAGCCTGCGAAGATTACTGCATATACCAGAATCAGCAATACCCAGCTTCCGCCAGAGCCCTGTGATGCTAATGCGTACATATTAATTCCTCCTACTATCTATAAAAACTATTGCTATCATACACAAAAAAATGCATTTCTTCAAGTAATTTCCTTCAATTCATGGAAATTTTAGGATTTTCCAGCTGTCATTCCCTCGATTTTCTGCTTCTTGTATGTCTGATAATTTCCTGCATCTATGGCATCCCGGATTTCTTCCATCATCGTATTATAAAAATACAGATTATGAAGAACACAGAGTCTCATTCCCAGCATTTCCTTCGCTTTTAAAAGGTGCCGGATATAGGCCCTGGAGTACGTGCGGCACGCCGGGCACTGACATCCCTCCTCGATCGGACGGTCATCCAGCTCATATTTTGCATTAAACAGATTCAGCTTGCCGTGATTGGTATATACATGTCCATGTCTTCCATTCCGGCTGGGATATACACAGTCAAAGAAATCCACGCCACGGTCAACCGCCTCCAGAATATTCACCGGAGTCCCCACACCCATCAGATAAGTCGGTTTATCCTCCGGAAGATGTGGCACGACCGCCTCCAGAATCCGGTACATATCCTCATGAGACTCGCCCACAGCCAGTCCCCCGACGGCATAGCCGTCCAGATCAAGTTCCCGGATCATCTGTGCATGACGGATACGGATATCCTCATAGATTCCGCCCTGGTTGATCCCGAACAGCATCTGGTGGGGATTGATGGTATCCGGCAGACTGTTCAGCCTTTCCATCTCATTTTTACAGCGCATGAGCCACCGGGCTGTCCGATCTACAGAACGCTCCATATAATCTCTGTTTGCCACACTGGATGGGCATTCGTCAAACGCCATAGCAATGGTGGATGCCAGATTGGACTGAATCTGCATACTCTCCTCCGGCCCCATGAATATCTTCTTCCCGTCAATATGGGAGTGAAAATAAACGCCTTCTTCCTTGATCTTACGAAGACCCGCCAGCGAAAACACCTGAAATCCGCCTGAGTCGGTAAGAATCGGCCTGTCCCACGCCATGAACTTATGAAGGCCTCCCAACTTTTTGATAACCTGATCTCCAGGCCTTACATGCAGATGATAGGTATTGGATAGTTCAATCTGCGTCTTGATACCCTTAAGGTCATCTGTAGAGACAGCTCCTTTGATTGCAGCGACAGTCCCCACATTCATAAATACAGGGGTCTCGACGACCCCATGTACAGTAGTAAATCTTCCTCTTTTTGCTTTTCCGTCTTTTTTCAGTAACTGATACATAACTTATCCTCTGATTTTAATAATGACATACGACCGGCGTGCCCGCGGAGATCAGATTATAAAGCTGTCCCGCCATATCATATGGCATATTGACACAGCCATGAGAACCATTGGTCAGATAACGAGATCCTCCAAAAGTAGGCTGCCAGGTAGCATCATGAAATCCGATTCCGCCATTAAACGGCATCCAATATTTAACGGGCGTTTCATAGGAATAAGAACCGTCCGGGAGCTTTTCTCCCCTCAGCACCTGATCCAGTGCCTTATATGCCAGCGAATAGACTCCCTGCGGAGTTCCGTTTCCTTTATTGGGATTGCCCGTTACACAGGCAGTCGACAGGACTACCTGCCCGTTCTGCACAAAGTATACCATCTGGTTCGTCAGATCAACTTCGGCGTAAGTGCTGCCATAGTCATTTCCCTCATGGCTTGCGGCCCGGCTGGCATACGCAGGCTCCCTTGTCACGGTCTCTGCGTTTTGGATGTTGGCGATCAGCGCATTGTATTCCGCCTCCTGGTCGATCTGCCATCCATAGCTTCCACCCTCTACTGTCGCCTGGTTCCCGGCAGCAGTCGTGATCGTTCTTGTCTTTCCTTTTGTATTATACTTGTCCGCCAGGGTCTGGATGTAGGCCTTCACAGCCTCCTGGTTAAACGTTACATTCATATCTGCATCGTAAGTTACCCACTGAGAGATGACAGATGCATCCACGACTTCGGTATATGGGTTGAAGTCGTATGTAATATTTGCCCCAAGATAGCTGTTCATGGCATCTGCCGCTGCCTGGACTTCTTTAGAATCTGCCGTAAACCTGGGCTGGATATAGCATCCGGCCTCTGTCAGATTCAGAGTGGACTGAAATCCGTTGATCGCTTCTTTGACTTTCTCGTTAAATTTTTCCGTATCAATCTGCGTACCTACTACTTCATCCACAACTACAAACTTATCTGTCTGAAATTCCGGATGGGCATCCACAGAAGCAGTCTGATTCTCAGCTACCAGACAATCAAGGCTTCCGATCTGCTCGTTCAGAGCATCTTCATCGTATTCCACTCCTACCTTGGCCTCGATCTCCGGCGCATCCCATAAAGAAGTGATCCACAAAAGCTTATTCTGCTTTTTTGCCAGATTGGAAAGTTCATCTCCCGGTACATACTTAAGAGAAATATCGCTGCCCGAAATAGTCTCGCTGCCGCCGTCAGATTCTTCCAGCGTCAGGACATAATCCCGGACCTGCTTCTCCATATAATCATTGACCTGACTGACACTCTTCATAGAGAAATTTGTCCCATTGATCTTTGTATTGAACATAAAATGGCTGTTAAAATAAATTGCAAAACCGGCATAGACAAGAATCAGAACACCCAGGATACATCCCACGACGATCAGAGCTTTTTTCTTGCGTCTCTTCTTTTTTGCCGCTTTTCCTTCATCAATCCCGTCATCCTCATCGAAGTCTTCTTCCTCCAGATCTTCTTCATCCATATCATCCAGAGGCTCGTCCTCTTCATCAAAAAATGACTCTTCGTCTTCGAAGTCTTCATCATCGTCCAGATATTCAATCTCTGGCTCCGTCTCGTCAAAGGCACCGGTTTCATCCAGATTTCCCATAATCTCATTCATGGTTTCTTCTATGATCTCTTCTGCCTTTTTCTCCTTGTCTCCCATTATTACTACTCCTCTTTATATCAAAATAGAACTTACCCATAATATTCACACTCTCCTATTATAATATGCCAATATTTAAAAGTACAGCACAAAATCACACAAAAAAATGAATATTTTATGAAAGACTTTTGAATAATTTTCGATTGAAGGTTTCCTCTCTTTTCTATATAATAAAAAACATCGATATCCATCTAGAAAAGGAGCATTGCATATGTCAGGATCTACATTTGGAACATTATTCAGAGTTACTACATGGGGAGAATCGCACGGATCTGCTATTGGTGCCGTAATCGACGGATGCCCGGCCGGACTGGAACTTTCTCCCAAAGACATACAGACATATCTGAACCGCAGGAAACCCGGGCAGAGCCGGTACTGCACCGCGCGCCAGGAGGATGACAAGGCCCAGATCCTTTCCGGAGTCTTTGAGGGCCGCACGACTGGAACTCCCATATCTGTCATGATATATAATCATGACCAGCGTTCCCGGGATTATGGCAATATTATGAATACCTACCGGCCCGGACACGCCGACTATACCTACGACGCGAAATACGGATTCCGCGACTACCGTGGCGGCGGACGTTCATCGGGCAGGGAGACCATCGGCCGTGTGGCAGCCGGAGCTATTGCCGCAAAGCTTCTTGATACGCTCGGGATCCGTCTGACAGCCTATACCCGAGCCATCGGAAACATCAAAGTACCCGAAGATCAGATCGATCTTTCCTGCATCACAGAAAACAGTCTCTATATGCCAAATCAGGAGTATGCCAAAGAAGCATCTTCTTATCTTGAAACCTGCATGAAACAGCTGGACTCTTCCGGAGGCATCATCGAATGTCTGATTGACGGCGTTCCTGCCGGTATCGGCGATCCGGTATTTGACAAGCTGGATGCAGACCTTGCAAAAGCCGTGATGTCTATCGGCGCCGTAAAAGGTGTAGAAATCGGAGACGGCTTTGCTGCAGCTCTGGCACAGGGAAGCCAGAACAATGATCCCTTCCGTTATGAAGATCACCGCTTATCCAAGACAAGCAACCATGCAGGCGGCATCCTGGGCGGCATCAGTGATGGCAGCCAGATCCTTCTTAGGGCAGCTGTCAAACCGACTGCATCCATTGCACAGCCCCAGCAGACTGTGACCCGTGATATGGAAAACACCACGATTGCCATCAAAGGACGTCACGATCCTGTGATCGTCCCAAGGGCAGTCGTGGTGGTCGAGTCTATGGCAGCTCTGGTTATTGCCGATGCCATGATGATCAATATGTCTTCCCGGCTGGAGTCAATTCAGGCTTTCTACCGGAAATAACCTTCTCTATATCTGAAAGCACCCACCCCCGATGAACTCCCGCAGCAGGGAGTTCGTCGGGACATTTTCACTTCCGATTCCCACAAAATAATCCAAAAACTTAAGGAGCCTCTTGGCCTCTGTATATTCCGGCTCATCACGTCCGATGCCAAAAAGCCTTGCCTCCACATAAGGCTTGAGCACTGCAAGCTCATAGATCAGTGCAGAATTAAACATCACATCTGCTTCTTCCTGATAGGGAAAGATATTCTTTTCTTCTCCCATCCTGACAGACGGCCACATACGGATTGTATCCTTTGCCGAGCTTCCTCTGGTCCTTGCATCCCTGACGATCCTCCGCAGGAGTCTTCCGTCTGTGGTCGGGATCCTGTTATGCTCATCAATGTTCAGCTGAGTCAGCGCACTGATATAGATTTTAAATTTATTCCTGTCATTCAATTGCTCTGTCAGCTTCGGATTCAGGCAATGGATCCCTTCGATGACCAGTACATCATTTTTTCCCAGCTTTTTCTTTTTATTTCCGTATTCCTTATGTCCGGACACAAAATTGAATGTAGGAAGGGTCACCTCTTTCCCCTCCAGAAGTTCTTTCATCTGCCGGTTAAAGAGATCCACATCCACGGCCTCCAGGCACTCAAAATCATAGTTTCCGTTCTCATCTCTGGGATTTTCTTCCCGTTCCACAAAATAATTGTCTACTGCGATCGGGTGGGGAACCAGTCCATTTACCCTGAGCTGCACAGACAGCCTGTGTGAAAATGTGGTCTTCCCCGAAGAGGACGGCCCTGCAATAAGCACAAATTTAATCTCTGGACATCTCGCTATCTGTCCCGCGATCTCGGCAATCTTCTTTTCCTGAAGTGCCTCCTGTACCAGCACGATCTCGCTGACGTCGCCGCCCGTGATCTTATCGTTCAGATCCCCCACGGTCTCGATGCCCTGCATATCTCCCCACCTGGTGGACTCTTTCAGCACATGAAAAAGCTTATTTTGCGGCTGAAATGGCGGGACCTCCTTTGGATTCTTCCTCTCAGGCATCTGGATCACAAAGCCCTCGTCATAAGGATAGAGTCTGAAATATCTAAGATACCCAGCACTTGGAACCATATAGCCATAAAAATAATCCTCAAATTCATTCATGCTGTATATATTGACTTTGGAAACTCTCCGGTACTCAAAAAGCCGTTCCTTGTCATACATCCCATGCTGGCGGAAAAGGGCGATAGCATCATCCGTATGTACAGACCGCTTTTTGATTGGCAGATCCATCTCCACCATTTCCTGCATCCTGGCTGTCACCTGGTCTAAAAACTCCTGGGTTACATGGACATTCCCGGTGATCGTACAGTAGTATCCTTTGCTGACAGAATAATGAATCCTTACCTTTTCGATATTCTCATGGTGCGCCACATCATAGACTGCCTTGACCAGCATCAGACTCATACTTCTCTTATAAGTCTTATGCCCTGCCTGACCTGCCGTCGTCTCAAACCTGAGCACGCAGTCTCCCTTCAGCTCTTTTGCAAGCTCCTGAAGCTTTCCATCAACAAATACCAGGACGATGTCATCCTGATAATCTTTCTGATATTCCCTCGCAATCTCCAGATAAGTCGTCCCTTCCGGGTATTCTCTCACCACTCCGTCAATCTGCACGTGATACATTTCCCTGTCCATAGATACCTCCCCGTTTTCCTGCTGCTATAATACCGAAAATGGCTGTCTTGGCACGTCTCCCGTAACAGTCACATTCTCAAATGTCTGTGCCAGGAACCGCCACATATCTTCCACAAAAATATGCTCAATCCCGTAATGTCCGGCATCAATGATACTCAGCCCCTGGGATACAGCATCGATTCCTTCATGATGTCCGATGTCTCCTGTGACCAATACGTCAGCGCCCTTTTCAAGCGCCGGACCAATCATGCTCTTTCCGGAGCCTGGAGAAACCGCGATTCTTTTCACTGGACGGTCCAGATCCCCGAACGCCTGCACAGCAGGAAGATCAAAGGCCTCCTTTACCATTTCACAATATGTTTTTAGTTTTATCGGACTTCTAAGCTCTGCTACCCTTCCGATACCCTGCCTGCAGGGCGTCTCACAGGTCACATCCAGGATCTCCTGATCCGTAAGCTCCAGATAATCTGCCGACAGCTCTGACATCCGCAGCACATCATAATTGGTATGCATAGCATAGTATGCAAGATCCTCCTGGATCATACGCAAAAGCCTCCTGCCGGTAAATTCCTGATCCGTTACCCGACGGATCGGAGAAAACAACATAGGATGATGGGTGATCAGAAGATCAGCCCTGTCTCTGACTGCCGCCTCTATCACATCATCTGTCGCATCCAGTGCTACATATATGCGTTTTACATCCTTTTGATACCTTCCGGCCAAAAATCCCGAATTATCCCATTCCAGCGCATAATTCAAAGGATATGTCTTTTCAATCGTCTCAATGATTTCCTGACACCGCATTGTCTTCCTCCTTCTTGAGTTTATCGCATCTTTCTTCCGTCTGATAATGCGCAAGCGCCTGGCGGATCTGCTGCCATCCTCTGCGGATATCCAGCTCCCTTTCCCTGGCTGTAGGGCTGTTCTTATGTCTGCGGAGCTGTTCAAGAATACTTTCCCGGATCTTCTGTTCTCTTAGAAGATACCGGTAGAGCACCGGATCCTCTTTTTCCAGGAGCCTTTTCCCATACAGATATTCATATGGCTCATAGTCCTCTCCGTCTCCATGTACGGCGCACATCATAGGATAGTATTTTCCGCCTTCTTCCACCATCTTTTCCTGCCGGATCCGAAAGCCGTGGGTATTCAGGTATTCCCGGACCTTCTCGATCTCAGACTGTGGCTGAAGGATAAATGAGGTGATCGAAGCCGTGACTTCAGGGCTGTCCTTAAGAATATGGATCACCAGCCCTCCTCCCATTCCGGCCGCGATCATCGTATCGACCTCACCGGGAGCCACCTCTTTTAGCCCATCGGACAGACGGGTTTCGATCTGACCTTTCAATCCATGGCCGATGATATGCATCCTGGCTCTTTCCAGGGGGCCTTTCCTTACATCCAGAGCGATCACCTTACGGGCAATCTTTTTTTTGATCAGATAAATAGGTATGTATCCATGATCAGTTCCAATATCTGCAACAGAGGCGCCCTCTGTCACAAGACCTGCAACTGCATAAAGTCTTTTTGATAGTTCCATAGGCGCCTCTTCCTTAATCCAGATAATCCCTTAATTTTCTGCTGCGGCTCGGATGGCGCAGCTTTCTGAGAGCTTTTGCCTCAATCTGACGGATACGTTCTCTTGTCACGTCAAACTCCTTGCCGACTTCCTCCAGGGTCCTTGCCCTGCCGTCATTCATCCCAAAACGCAGTCTTAAAACTTTCTGCTCTCTTTCGGTCAGAGTATCCAGCACTTCATCCAGCTGTTCCTTCAAAAGAGTCTGTGCTGCTGCCTCTGCCGGAACCGGAACATTGTCATCCTGGATAAAATCTCCCAGATGGCTGTCCTCTTCTTCTCCGATCGGCGTCTCCAGAGACACCGGTTCCTGAGAAATCTTTAAAATCTCACGCACACGTTCCACAGGCATGTCCAGCTGTGCCGCAATCTCCTCCGGCGTAGGTTCTCTTCCCAGCTCCTGCAATAATTGTCTGGACACACGGATCAGTTTGTTGATTGTCTCCACCATGTGGACAGGAATCCTGATGGTCCTTGCCTGGTCTGCGATTGCCCTGGTGATAGCCTGACGGATCCACCAGGTCGCATAAGTACTGAATTTGAACCCCTTATGGTAGTCAAATTTTTCAACGGCTTTGATCAGCCCTAAGTTTCCTTCCTGAATCAGATCAAGGAACAGCATTCCTCGTCCCACATACCGTTTTGCGATGCTGACAACCAGTCGCAGGTTTGCCTCTGCCAGACGCTTCTTCGCATCCTCGTCTCCATCTGCCATCCGTTTTGCCAGCTCTACTTCTTCATCCGCAGTCAGAAGCGGCACCTTGCCAATCTCCTTCAGATACATACGCACCGGATCTTCGATACTGACCCCGTCTGGAACAGACAGGTCGATCTTTTCCATATCCACATCATCTTCATCAGAAATCACAATGTCCACATCATCGATATCGTCATCATCATTTCCGATCCGGAGCACATCGATATTGTTGGCTTCCAGGTATTCAAATACCTTCTCCATCTGATCGGGCTCCAGTTCCATGTCTGAGAAGAAATCATTGATTTCCTGAATCTCAAGAATACTTTTTTTCTTTTTCCCGAGTGTGACTAATTCCTTTAATTTCTCCTCAAATTTTGCTGTGTTTTCTTCCATGTAGTGTCCATCCTCTCATTGCTTGTTTATATTTTATCCTTAATTAATGGAAATATGCA
>USDK01000034.1 GCA_900553355.1 uncultured Lachnospiraceae bacterium | reverse complement strand
TTATTCATCACTATCAGGTACTGACACCCGGTGTAAATAAAGCGACTTATCTGATCGCATCGCCATTTACGATTGGTAAATTTGCAGATATCATGCAGTCCATGGCTCCTGAATATCCAGTTATCAAAGCGGAAAAGGTTGAGCCGGAGGTATATAGGGTTATCAATGCGATTTTAGAGACAGAACAGTCAGATATTACAGTCGCACAGGCTTATCTTCAAATTGTGTTGGCACGCTGCATAGGAAAACTGAATCTGGTAGAGAAGAGCCATGTGGGGAGCAATGACCTTATTTACCAGACGGTTTCCTATATATCAGCAAATTTCAAAAAGAAGCTTTCACTGGAAGAGATGGC
The DNA here is from genome assembly GCA_900553355.1 of uncultured Lachnospiraceae bacterium. Classification (GTDB taxonomy): domain Bacteria; phylum Bacillota; class Clostridia; order Lachnospirales; family Lachnospiraceae; genus Merdimonas. The sequence goes on along the minus strand of USDK01000034.1, from coordinate 31,979 downwards.
GAAAGACCTTGGAGTAAGCAAATATGTCTTATCCAGACTCTTTTCCAAAACATTTCATAGGAATTTCAACCAGTATCTTAACGATGCAAGGCTCAACTACGCATGTCATCGTTTGGAAAATACGAGTGATTCTATTACAAATATTTGCCTGGATAGTGGCTTTGAAAGTCAGAGAACATTTAACCGGGTATTTAAGGAAAGATATAAAATATCGCCTAGTGACTATCGGAGCACATGTGTAAAAGATATATTGTCATAAAAGGTTCTGCTGATAGAATAATTTACTTTGATTTCACGCCGTTATGTATTTGATTTTATGTGCGTATGATACGATATTACAATGGTCGTAGAAAATAGATTTTTCAGAAGTAAAAGAACAAGGCGTACTCTAAAGAAAAAGAAAGGCAGGGCATATATGAATATGGGAAATTCCATAATTGATTTTAACGAGAAAAAAAGGTTTATCTGCGATATGGATGGTGTGATTTATCATGGCAATCAGATATTGCCAGGTGTTCCAGAATTCATTCAGTGGTTACATGATGAAAAGAAGGAATACTTATTTTTGACAAATAATAGCGGGTATACACCACGGGAATTAAATCAGAAACTGGCAAGGATGGGACTTGATGTGCCGGAAGAACATTTTTATACCAGTGCATTGGCAACAGCAGCTTTTTTAAAAGAACAGGCGGCAGGATGTTCAGCATTTGTGATAGGAGAAGCCGGTCTGTTAAATGCACTTTATGATGTAGGTATCACAATGAATGATGTAAATCCGGATTATGTTGTTGTGGGAGAGGGACGCTCCTATTCATTGGATACATTAACAAAAGCAACGAATTTAGTTCTGAAAGGTGCAAAGCTGATCGGAGCAAACTCAGATGTTTCCGGACCGATTGAGAACGGCATTGCTCCTGCTTGTCGTGCATTGGTTGCACCTATAGAAATGGCAAGCCTTATATTTGAAGACCTTACAGATGCAATAGGAACATAGGTGATATTTTATGCCTATCGCCCTGAAAACGGGCTTTTATTGCGTAACATTCAAAAATAGGGTGTCAATCTGCAAGAATTTGCTATAATAAAGGCGTGGCAACATTTTGGCAACAGAAAATCAGTAAACCAAAATAACTGATGTAATAGAAGTAAATATCGGCATGAATCCACACAAAACCTAAACAAATATAGTTAATAACATCGGGAAACACGCCGAGTTTGAGTGAGAAAAAGTCAGGAAGTTAAGAATATACAGAGGTTATAGTCGATATGGGCTAAAGAAGAAATAGTATTAAACTATTCTACAACTCATTATTGACACGTAACGACGAAGACGTTACAATTAAAGCGTAAACGGAGGTGACATTATGGAGAAATCAGCAACACTTAATCTACGGATTAATCCCACATTAAAATCAGAGGCAGAGACAGTTCTTTCGCGTCTGGGCATACCAATGTCAACGGCTGTCGATATGTTCCTGAATCAAGTAGTTTTAGTTGGAGGGATTCCGTTTTCCGTTACGCTTCCAAAGGCACCGGCAGATATAGATGCCTCTCAGATGACAGATGCGGCTCTTCATGCGAAGCTTCAGAAAGGTTATGATGATTACAGAGCCGGAAGGACAGAGAACGCTGCAGAAGCATTCAAAAAGTTTAGGGAGACTCATAGGTGATGGGGAAACGGATTGTAGAAATTACCCAGACAGCTCTTGACGATATGGAAGGGATCTATGATTATATAGCAGATGTTCTTTTGGCAGCGGAGAATGCTATGGGTCAATATAACCGTATTGCAGATGCAATTCTCATTTTGGAAAGTAATCCTGAGAGATGTCCGGTTTTCGAGGTAGAGCCGGAACGATCTTGGAGAATGCGCAGAATGGTAATTGATAATTATCTTGTCTGTTACATTGTAGATCCGGATAAAGTGACAGTCACAGATGTGTTATACGGAGCTTCAAATGTGCATGCAAGACTGAAAAGATTGCACGTTCAAAGTGGCAAGAAAAACAATTAAGTGAAGATGAAGCACAGGCTATTGAAGAAGTGAAAAGTGTAAAAGCGGATGCTATTACTAATTGCATAAAAACAACAGGAAACAAATTATCGTTATGGAGAGTTGAAGAAAAAAGAGATTCAATTGATGATATTATTCCATTGATAATTGGGTTTGAGAGACCAGACACTTGTGACGTTGTTTATATATCTGATGAGGTATTTTCAGAAGAAGAAATAAGTTTAGAGCAATCTTCTGATGATGCAAATACACCAATAGAAGAATTAAAGCAATATCATTATAATGCTATTGTTAAAAACTACGAAGGTTTAGGCAAATTTGCAAGGGTAGTTTTGAAATCTTTAAACAATCATAAACGATTTAAAGGGAAAGAAGTTAAAACAAAATTACAGGATATGCTTAATAACCATGAAATTGAAAAAGACATGATTTCAGAAAAATTATATGAAAAAATCAGTTGATTTTGATATGCATGGCAACATTTTGGCAACAGAAAATCAGTAAAGCAAAATAAATGATGTAATTGAAGTAAAAAACGGTGTGGATTCGCATAAAACTTAAACAAATATAGTTAACAGTGGCAAAGAACACGCCGAGTTTGAATAAAAGAGTAAAGCCCACAATCCTAGCATTTATGCGAAGGTGTGGGCTTTTTCTATGTATCGTAACAATCAAACGCTAATATTTTTAAGCGGAAAAAGTATTTAAATTAGTTCCAATTTGCACAAATGAAGGCATTCATATATGTAGAAATACAGCTACTATTCTTACCGTTTGATGTGGACCAGTGAGCGTATTGGCAAAGAGTAGGTGAAAAGCGAGAAAATATGGCGATATTGAAGGAACTAAAGGCAGTGGGACTGTCGTGGAGGAGCGGCGGTTCTATTTAGAAGAAATCTTAAGTATACCCAGGGCAGATAAGTTCACGATCAATGAAAGGGGGAATGGCAGCTGCTATGCCCCTTAGTTTTTTGTGGTAAGACAAGGGATAATATGCTATATTTAGGACAGTACATTGGGAGCTCCGGGGGGATAAGTGATTATGAATAAAGAATGGTCTGAACGAAATAAAACAATGCAGGCGCAAATTAAAAAGAAAGATACCTATGAAGCAGGTATTGGCACGTTATTTGATCTGCGAAATCAGTTGATGGAAACGATCATATCGTTCAATAAGGAATTAAGCAGGGAAGAGTTTGATGCTATTCCATTTATCAACGCAGACGGCTATCATAGTAAAACGATTGCATATTCAATTTGGCATATTTTCCGTATTGAAGATATCGTTGCACATACATTGATAGGTGAAAATGAGCAAGTGTTTTTTTCGGGCAATTATCAAGAACGGATCCAGTCACCTGTCATCACAACAGGAAATGAACTTGTAAAAGAGCAGATTGCGGACTTTTCAAGGCAACTTAATTTGAAAGAACTTTATTCATACATTTTTGAGGTAAAGGAAAGCACTGAGAAGATAATCAATAGTCTATCCTACAATGAATTGAAAAAGAAAATATCGGAAGAAAGAAAAGAATGCCTAAAGTCATTGAACGTTGTAAGCGGCGACGAAAATGCAATTTGGCTGATTGATTATTGGTGTGGTAAAGATATTAGAGGTTTAATACAAATGCCATTTTCAAGACATTGGATTATGCATGTGGAAGCAAGTCTGCGTATAAAAAACAAGATACATCCATAATAAAACCTTACTGATTTTCAGAAAACTGAAGATCAGTAAGGTTTTTTGCTGATGATATAGATGTTGCGTTGATCATGGTAACCGTTGCGTGAATTTAGCGAGCAGCCCTTCTAAAATAAAGGTATAAATATATGAGGAGGTTTTAGTTATGTTGAAACCAATGGGAAAAAATAAGAAGTATATTTTGGGGATGGCTGCTGTTGGATTATTTGGGATGGCTGGATTGTTACTTGCTCCAATCGCAATATATATGATAAAACTATCAAATCAATATCCAAAAGTGTTCAGGTGGATAATCTTTATTCTTTTTGCATTCATGTGTATATATGGACTTTTGGTTGAGCAAGATGAGCATATGAACTTCGTCATAATTATCGGAGCGGTTATTGTTGTTAGCAGTGTGTTGAATATTAGAAGGAAATAGTGGAGAGCGTATGGAAATTTCAGAAATAATAAAAGAAGCAAGAATAAAGAAAGGTATGACGCAGCAGGAACTGGCAGATTCTGTATATGTCACTAGACAGACGATTTCAAAATGGGAGCTGGGGAAAAGCGTACCAGATGAGGCGTCATTAAGGCTGGTGTATCAGTGCCTGGAGATTGATAATAAGGAGAGAAACATAATAAAAAAGCTGGTTGCCCATAAGCAGTCTTTGCTTCTGACCATTATGGCAATTGTGTTTTCTCCGGCAGTAATAGCGATTCGTTATTGTTTGTTTAAAATGGGAAAACTTGAAGATAAAAAGTTCATAATCGTGATTCAAAGCATTGGATTTATCTCTTTTGCTCTTTATCTCAGAACGTTGAAAGACAATGTGGCCTATATTTTAATTTTTATAACGACTGTTGGATATATCGTCTATCGATATTACTTACTTAGCCTGGAAAGAAAAGCTGAATAAAGAAAACGTTATAGGCATTGACATAAAATCTTACATATGTAATAATTAAAAACAAATATAAGATTCAAAGAAGGAAAATGCCATGAAAAGAAGACAAAAAACGAAGAGCAGGAAAATGCGGAATGCGATATGGGGAATTTTAGGGATAGCTTTCTTGTGTGTAATGTTATCCATAGCGGTACATTTTTTCCTGGAGAAGCAGGAGCGCGTTTCTAAAAAACTATTACTTTCTTATATGGATTGTATATCTGAACAGAAGTACGATGAAATGTATGAAATGATAGATACTCAGAGCTCAAGACATATTTCAAGGGAAGATTTCAAGGAGAGAAATTCGGCAATCTATGAGGGGATTGAGATTCAGGATATGAAGATTCAGATTACAAAGTATAACAGAAAGGAAAGAACGATTCGCTACAAATCGTCCTTTGATACAGCGGCAGGGTCTGTGAGCTTTGAAAATGAGGCTGCCTTTACAGACAGTGGAGAGGGCTGGAAGATTGTGTGGGATGATTCTATGATTTTTCCAGAATTAGGGGCCAATGATACGGTAAGGGTTGTAAGTACTCAGGCAAAAAGAGGTCAGATTTTAGATCGTAACGGAAGAGTCCTGGCAGGAAAGGGAGCCGCATCATCAGTGGGGATCATACCGGGTAAGCTGGATGATAAAGAAGGATCGATTCAGAAAATTGCAGAGCTTCTCGGAGTTACAGAAGAAAGCATTGAAGAGAAGCTGTCAGCAGACTGGGTAAAAGACGATTTTTTCGTTCCGATTAAAACAATTCCCAAGATTGATGAACGAAACCTGGCATCGCTTGATCCCGATGAAGAGATGATTGAGGAAAATGAAAGGCAGAAAAAATTATTGGAAATTTCCGGAGTTATGCTTTCTGATGAAGAGATCAGAACATATCCACTGGGTGAAGCAGCATCACACTTAATTGGTTATGTGCAGAATGTTACGGCAGAAGACCTGAAGGATCATCCGAAAGAAGGATACAGTACCAATAGTGTAATCGGGAAAAGTGGGCTGGAGGCGCTCTATGAAACGGAACTAAAAGGAAGAGACGGCTGCAAGATATATATTGTTGATTCTGAGGGGGGCGAAAAGGCTGTTGTTGCGGAGACGATAAAAGAAGATGGCGCGGATATCCGTCTGACTATCGATTCCGATCTGCAAAAAGCATTGTATGAACAGTTTCAGAATGACAGAGGATGTTCAGTGGCGATGAATCCTTATACAGGGGAAGTGATGGCCCTGGTCAGTACACCGTCATATGATAATAATGATTTTATACTGGGGATGGAAGCCGAGGAGTGGACAGCCCTGAATGGAGATGAAAACCGGCCGCTATATAATCGTTTCCGGCAGGTATGGTGTCCGGGTTCAACTTTTAAGCCGATTATTGCCGCGATAGGGCTGAAAACGGGGATGATTGATCCAGATGAAGATTTTGGAAATGAGGGGCTCTCATGGCAGAAGGATTCTTCGTGGGGATCCTATGAAGTAACAACGTTACATGAATATGAGCCCGTAGTTATGAAAAATGCGCTGATTTATTCGGATAACATCTATTTTGCAAAGGCCGCATTAAAAATAGGCGAAGATAACCTGATGAATTCATTAGATGAGATTGGGTTTAATCAGGAAATTCCGTTTGAAATAACAATGGCCAAGTCCCAGTATTCCAATACAGAGCGGATTGAGACAGAAATACAGCTGGCAGATAGTGGGTATGGGCAGGGGCAGATTCTCGTAAATCCGCTTCATCTGGCAAGTGTATACACTGCTTTTCTGAATGATGGAAGTATCATTCGGCCTAGTCTGCAATACCATGAAAATCCTGAAGGAAAGATATGGATTGAAGATGCATATTCACCAGAAACGGTTTCACAGGTGATGGAAGGACTCAAAGGAGTCATCAATGACCCAGACGGAACGGGGTATGGAGCACATAGGGAAGATCTTTTACTTGCCGGAAAAACTGGAACGGCAGAGATTAAGGATTCAAAGGAAGATATTTCAGGAACAGAAATCGGATGGTTTTCAGTCTTTACCGCAGACAAAAATGCGTCATCTCCGATCCTTGTAGTCAGTATGGTGGAAAACGTAAAAGACATAGGAGGCAGCGGGTATGTTGTATCAAAGGATAAGGAAGTTCTGGAACAATATTTTTCAAAATAAAAGAAAGATGATACTTTTGCCGCTGATCCTGCTGCTGGTTTGTACTGGCTGTGAACAGGATACAGGGGAAGAAAAAACAGAGCAAGGGAAAAAAGAACAGCAGATTTCAGAAAAATCCGAAAGCCTGGCAGAGGGGTATAGAGAAATATACGAGACGGCAGTAGAGCAAGGGAATATAGATACGCTTGAAGTCCAGGAGAAAATCATAGATGTTATTGGGAAATCAGGGTATGCGGCAGTGGACAGAGACAATCAGTTGAATATGGTCAATTATGAACAGGCCGAGGAATTTTGCGAAAACGCAGGGGAAAAAAGAAAAGACCATGTTACGATCATCTGTCTGATTGAACAAGGGGGACTGGTTCGTTATGATATGGAAACAGAGAATGGAGAAATTGACGTGACTGTCTGTACGGTGAAGTGGGAAGAGAACAGCCCGGAAGTAACCTATTACCACCAGTTTACTGCATATTCGTGGCGATATACAGAAAAAGGATATTTCTTTATCGAGGAATATCAGCCGCCGGGATATGACAGCGCTCCGGGAGTACGGGCATTCCGCATAAAGCCTCTGCCTGAGGAGTTCCGTAAATTGAATCGGAAATACGTGCGTCCGATTGGATATGAGGGGAATAATCTATTGTCAGGAAACTGGAGTGAAAAGGACTATTCGGAACTGGACTTTTATGATCTGTATGAACATTTCTATTATCAGGAATATGGGGAAATCGTTCCCTATGAACGGGGAGAGGGCGCAGAATATCAGATACCAGCAGAAGAGTTTGAAAATGTGATCATTCCTCATTTCCAGATCAGCAGGGAAAAACTCAGAGAATATACCACCTATGATTCTGGTACACAGACTTATCGATACAGGCCCAGGGGAATGAATGATGGAAACCTTCCGTATGGGCCTTACCCGGAGGTGGTAGGATTCGAGGAACAGGACGATGGGACGATTCGTCTGTCCGTGGAGGCGGTTTGGGAACGGAAGATGACAGATTGTGCAGTTTCCAGTGAACTGGTTGTGCGTCCACTGGAAGATGGCGGTTTTCAGTATGTGTCTGATCAAGTTACGGGATGGGACGAAAACCTGGAAATGTCGTGGTATACGCCTCGACTGACGGATGAAGAGTGGAGGGATTATTATAAATAGATATCTCATTGTACCTTTCATTTTCATTTCAGTTCTGTTTTATGCTGTGTATATTGACCAGGAAAAAATCCCAGAGATCGATATGTCAGAAAAAGAGCAGTGGGAAAAAGGATATGATCTCCCAGTGGAGAATCAAAAAAAGAAAGAGGCAGAGGAAGAATGTCTTGAGATGATAGATAGTATATCCCATATTTATCGCGATGTAGATAAGGGAGGAGCTGCAGACGTGACTTTGTCTGATAAGACGCTGGAGCAGATGCAGGCTGAAGTTGGGAAAAGCGGAAATCCGGTTATAACTTCTGAACAATATCGTCCGATGTGTAACTATAAAAAAATGGATCAGTTTTTGGAAGAGTGTGCAGAAGGAGAGAAAAGCTCCATTATTTTATATAGTATTTCAGTTAGTGGCGGAGTCGAAAGAAAAGAATATCATTTTGACGGTTTGCAGATGTATCTTTTAACAGTCAGAGGGGAATGGAATAATTCTGATGATCCTGTTGTAACCTATATTTCTTATGCAAGGATAGACGAATGGGAATATACAAATAAGGGCTGGTTCTGTTATAAATTGTGTGTGCCAGAGCCTCCGGAAGTTACGGAGATTGTTGATGGGAGTGAACTTATCAGAGTAATACCCCTGTCAGAAGCGTGTATAGATTTGTCTGAAAAATATGTATATCCATTATGCTATCAGGGAAATAACATCCTGTGTTCGAATTGGGATATTACATCGCTTGATACGCTTGACTACAACGGCGTTTACGAATATTTTTATAAAATGAAATATGGAGAGAGTTTTCATCCGGGGAATGATACAAATGGAATCCCGGCAGTAGAATTTGAGACTGTAATCCTAGAATATCTACCTGTTACAGTTGAAGAAATCCGGAAATGGGCAGTGTACGATGAAGAGACACAGACCTATGCATGGGCAAGTCTTGGGTGTGGAAATTATAATCTTTCTTATTTTGGCACATCAGTGCCGGAAGTCATAGATGTAAGACAAAATGAAGACGGCACAATGACATTAACTGTTGAGGCTGTATGCGGAACAGTTATTGCGAATGATACGGTCATGACTCATGAACTTACCATAAGAGTCAATCATGACGGACATTTTCAATATTTGGGAAATAAGATATTGGGTGATGGAACCCAGAATATCCCGGAGTATAGCTATAGGATCAGCCATCATTAACGATGGAATCAGCAATTATTGCTGCCAGAGACCGGATTCAGCCAGGATAGATAAACTGATTTCTGCTGCGCTGCTTCCGGCAGCGTTGTTTTCAGCCTGAATATTCGTGGCAAAAAAGTATGTGTTTTCCTGTCGTTCTACAAAGCCGATAAACCAGCCGTTTCTATCCTGCCCATCTACACGTCCGGTCCCGGTTTTCCCGTAAAGGGTTCCGTCAGCAGAAGAGAGAAGCCGGATGCTGTCTTTCACGGCCTGTATATTTTCAGGATCAAAATCAAAGGTATTCTGATAGAAGGCATTCAATAATTCAATCTGCTCCACAGGAGATATTTTCAGCGTGGATTCCATCCAATAAGACCCAATGTCCCTGCCCGCGTTTTCATTTCCGTATCCGATTTTCTGTACATAGGATTGAATTCCATCTCTGCCAATCTGATGGTCCAGAGTCTCAAAATACCAATTGACAGAGCCAGACATTGCCATCTGCAGCGTCTGATCCTGCTCCCATGCTTCAAAAGGATAATCCTCATGATTCCATGTAAGCAGGGAATCCTCCGGTGTGATAATGTCTTCTTCGAGAGCAAATAGAGCATCATATATTTTATAGGTGGAATCTGGAGATATCTGCGTTGTAGCCATATCCAGGTTATAAAGGCTCCAATGATCGCGGTTTAAATTGTATAAAACAAAACTTCCGTCATACTGTCCAAAATAGCCGGACAGATCTAAATAAGATATGCTCTTTCCCGATGTGTCCCAATGATAAACATCATCAACTGCTGCCGCATAGGAGGTCAGTACAGGGGTAATTCCGATAAATGGTACGGCAGTGACGGCAAAAAGAACTATGCTTCGTAATCTTTGAAAAGAAGAGGGCTTTTTGTAAGCTGCGATGTTAAGAATCCGCTGCTCTAATTGTTTCAGAGTTCCGCTAAGGCTGCTTGAAAAAGGAAATGGAGAAAGGGATATTTTTTCCGCAAAGTTGATCAGCGTATATCCATAGTCCTGATAGGAAGCAGTATCCAGCATATTCAATACCGCACTGTCGCAGGCAACTTCACGGTCATTTTTCATGGCTCTTGCAGCGGCCCAGACAAGCGGATTGAACCAATAAAAGATTTCAGCCAGTACCAGCAGATAATTGGAAAGATTATCCTTATATCGATGGTGCTGCAATTCGTGGAGCAGCATATAGCGTATCTTTTCAGAATCATACTCAGAAAGCAGACGGATTGGAAGATAAATACACGGTCGGATCACTCCTGTGATCACAGGTGATTGCAAAAAGGCGGTGCTGTATATGGGGATCTTTTTGGTTATGTGCATCTCTTCCAGACAGCTTTTATATAGTTTCCGCACCTCGCAGTTCTGTAGAGGCAGCGCGGATTTTTTGATCTGGGACAGGTGGGAAGAAGATTTCAGAATTAATAGAACCATTGCCAGCATTCCAATGATCCAAATCCAAAAGAGTATGATCCCGATTAAGGAAGGAGTCCTGCTGCTGACAGATACGGTAAAATCATGCATCCAGTCAGAGACTGGGGCGGACGAATTTAATATATTTATTGTATTGTCGGCATGGCCGGTGGGAACATCTGCATTCCTGAAAGATGTAAACCATGACCATAGAGGAGATATCTGGTCAGACCGGATTGGCAGAAAGGGAACTGCCATCAGGCACAAAGGCAGAAGCCACAGATGGTATTGCGTCCTGCTTGTCAGATGGGATCTCAATATTTTTTTAACGGCAAACAGAATGCCGATCATGCTGCTGATCAATAGATTGCAGATTAAAAAATGGATCATAAAGTCGGTCATAGGAGCGCTCTCCTTAATCTGAGTTTTTGGAAAGAATAGAACGTAAATGATGGAGCTCTGTTTCTGACAGCTGGTTGTTTTCTAAATATGCCGAGAGCATTGCACCAAGGTCCCCGCCATAGAAACGGTTTAGAAACGAATTGCTTTGCTGATTGATATATTCGTTTTCTTTTACAAGAGGAGTATAAACAAATACGCGCCCCTGTTTTTCGTAGGTCAAAGCGCCCTTTGTTACAAGTCGCTTTATAAGAGTCTGGATTGTTTTTGCACTCCATGAAGTCGTCCTCAGTAAACGTTCTGTTATTTCATTTGTGTTGATCGGAGCATACTTCCATACAACTTTCATAACTTCAAACTCGGCCTCTGAAATTTGCGGTAAAGCAGACATGTACATCCCTCCTGTGACTCTTACATATGTAATAAAAATATTATAATGTTTTTCGTCATAATAGTCAAATATTTAGGATAAACGTTCTTCCTGTATCTCTACATTTTATTCTCCTTATTTGACAAGTTTTGCTGTATACTATTAAAAAGAGAAGGGGAGTCAGGATGGATAATCTAACAAAAGAACAACGCCATAAAAATATGAAGAATATACATAGCAAAGACACAAAGATTGAGATTAAGCTGCGAAAAGCATTATGGAAAAAAGGGTACCGCTATCGAAAAAATTATTCTAAATTGCCTGGCAAGCCGGATATCGCCCTAACGAAATACAAGATTGCTGTTTTTTGCGACAGCGAATTTTTCCATGGAAAAGATTGGGAAGTCTTAAAGCCCCGGATATTAAAAGGAGTTAACAGCGATTACTGGTTAAACAAGATATCGAGAAATATGGAAAGAGATCAGGAAGTTAATCAGAAGCTTCTGTTTTTAGGCTGGACCGTTATTCGGTTTTGGGGAAAAGACATTAATAAGAATGTGGATGAGTGTGTGAAAGTAATCGAGGAGACGATTGAAGAGACCGTATTCGAAGATGAAGATGGGGACGAAATATAGATTGCTTTTGTTTGTACTGTAGAATATAATACATGAGAAAGTAGGCGCAGATGGCAGAAAAAGAGGAATGGATGATAATGGGAAAAAATTTAAATGCAATTGATCTGTTTTGCGGATGCGGTGGATTATCCTATGGCTTTGAAAAAGCAGGATTTCATATATTGCTGGGGATAGACAATGATGCAAAAGCCCTAGAAACATTTGAGTACAACCATAAGGATTCCAAGTCTATATGTGGAGATATTACTGATATCACATACGAAAAAGATATAAAGCCATTGACCGGCGGAAAGAGAATAGATGTGGTGATCGGGGGACCGCCCTGCCAGGGAATGTCTCTGTCAGGACCTAGAAAATTTGACGATCCAAGAAATAAACTATACTTGTCCTATATAAGGCTGGTTCAGGAAATACAACCCAGAGCATTTGTGATTGAAAATGTTCCAGGGCTGGTAAGTTTATTTAAAGGAAAAATCAAGGATAGTATAATAGAAAAATTCACGGAAATGGGGTATTCCATTCAGTACCAGATCCTGTGTGCATCTGATTACGGGGTGCCGCAAAATAGGAAACGAGTTGTTTTTGTGGGACTTAAAAGCGGAGAATTTGAATATCCGGATAAGCACGAAGAGGTGGTGACCTGTGAGATGGCTTTATCAGATCTGCCGCCCCTGGAAGAAGATCTGGGAAGCGAAATACAGGATTATATATGCGGACCTAAAAACAAATATCAACAATTAATGAGAACACATTCGCACAATGTACGGAATCATATTGCAGCGGCACATTCTGATAAGGTTAAAAAGATCATTTCGCTGGTTCCAGACGGGGGCAATTACAAGGATCTGCCGGAGCAATATAAAAATACGAGAAATTTTCATGTTGCCTGGACAAGATTTGCAAGCGATAAGCCTGCTCCGACGATTGACACCGGACATAGACACCATTTTCATTATAAATATAACAGAGTACCAACGGTAAGAGAGTGTGCAAGACTTCAGTCGTTTCCGGATGATTTTATTTTTCTGGGAAACAAAACACAGCAGTTCAGACAGGTGGGGAATGCGGTCCCACCCCTGATGGCGCAGGAAATAGCTGTCCAGTTAATAAAAAGTTTGGGGGAAGAAGATGAGTATTTATAAAATTCCAGATGAGTATTATTTTCGTGTGCATCATGTCCGCCCTAGATTTAAAGGGGATATTGAAAATGTGTTGATTTATATGGCAGAAGAAATAGCTGCCCTGGGAGAGCTGAAAACCGAACAGTTTGTTGCAGGAATTAATGAGGCTATTCGCAGATATCCCGGTAATATGCACCGAGAAATGAAAACAATCAATAACTGGAGGACAGAAATATCAGCTTTATTTGGGTTTATAGAACATACAGAAACTACGGAAAGACCAGGAAGAAGGGCGTTAGAACTCGCTGGAAATCAGGATTTGGTTGAAAGCTTTAAGAACTTTTTATACAATTTTCAATATCCAGGCGCTCATATTAAGCCGCAGGAGATTTTAAAACAAGTTGAAGCGGGGATCCATTTTAAACCTGCACAGTATATTTTAAAATTATTGCGGTATGCGAATCAGCAGGAAGAATGTTCCATAGGGGTGACAAAGGCAGAGGTGTGTCATTGCATTTTTAATGATCTTAGAGTGACGAGAGACCAGGAGTCTGTTGAAAAAACCTGGAAGAGGATCAAGAAAAACAGAGAGAAAGAGATCAATTATGATCAAAGAGGAGATGTGATTCGTTACGCCGGAGATATTTTGGACTATATGGAAATTGCCAATTTATTGAAAACCTATGACAGCAGGACTTATTATTTAAATACCATAGAGGAAGAAGCAGTCATTAAGTTCTGCGAATCGACAGAATGGTTTTCCGGATATGATGCAATGATCAATATGCGTTCTGGGACATTGGAAGCGGTAAAGAATTGTACAAATGACTGGTTTGCCTATGTTAACCGAGATATGAAGGATACTGATTTTTCAACGGATATCCTTTCATATATTGCTTCTGATGAGGACGAGCTGGCCGTATTAAAGGAACAGATCTGTCAGGAAGAGATCGCATCTGCTTCTGATATCATGCAGCGTGAAGATCTGATAGAAAAGAAGATCGCCTCCTACATTGATAAGTTTACAACAAAGGATATTGGTGATGTGGGCGAAAGCCTAGTTCATGGACATGAGTGTATGAGGTTAAAACTGGGAGGACGCGAAGATCTGATACACCTGATAAAACGGATTCCTACACAGTTTGCCGTGGGATACGATATTAACTCCGTAGAACTAGATGAGAGGAAGAGGTTTATTGAAGTAAAAACCACAATCAGTTCGAAGCCGCTGCATTTTAATCGGATCCATTTGACAAAAAATGAATGGAATACGGCAGACAGTACCAGGGACAGGTATTACGTTTATCGATTATTGCTTAGCAAAACAGAAAGAAAATTATTTTTACTGCAGGATCCTGTCGGCTTATATAAGAAGGACGAGATCAGTATGATACCGGGCAATGGTGCTGACATTACATTTGATCCCAAAAAAGTAGGGAAATTTGAGGAGTTATTGACATGGAAAAATTAAAGGTTGCATCATTGTTTTGCGGCTGCGGCGGGACAGATGTCGGATTATTAGGAAATTTTGATTTCTTAGGAAAGCATTATGATGCCAATAACATGGAGATTGTATATGCGAATGATATAGAGGAGAGCGCCTGTAGTATTTTTAAAGATAATTTTGGAATTGTACCGGATCATAGAGATATCAGGGATGTGAAATCATCAGAAATTCCAGCATTTGATATATTAACGGGTGGATTTCCATGTCAGTCCTTTTCCATTATTGCACAAAATCCCAAGCGTTTAGGGGTTAAAGATGAAAGAGGGAAGCTTTTTTTTGAAATGTGCAGGATTTTAAGGGAAAGACAGCCTAAGTGTTTCATAGCTGAGAATGTCAAAGGGATTTTAACCGCAAATAAGAAGAATGCGTTTCCGTTAATCATAAAAGAATTTGAAGACAGTGGGTATGATGTCGAATATATGGTTATGAATTCTGCCGATTATGGAGTGCCCCAGAAAAGAGAACGTGTGATTATCGTAGGGTTTAGGAAAGATTTGAAAATACAATTTGAATTTCCAGATACGGTGATTAAAGATGCTGAAGATTATGTTCCTTTAAAAAAAGTCATAGATGCCAAAGTAGACGAAAAATATTATTTCAGCAAAAAGGCTGTGGAGGGAATGCTGCGGAGAAGAGAAACGATGAATAAGGGTAGAGCACAGGATATTGAGAAACCATGTAATACGGTGGGGGCCCATCTGGCTAAGGTCTCTTTAAATAGTACGGATCCCGTTTTGATGGTGCATGGGAAATATCGTAGGTTTACACCGCGAGAAGTGGCCAGGATCCAGTCATTCCCGGAAAAGTTCAGATTAAGTGGAAGTGAGGCTGCTCAGTACAGAGCGCTTGGAAATGCAATTCCTCCTGTAATGTTCTGGCATGTGGCACGTTCGGTAGATCATTATTTAAGTAAAGATGAAACATAACATGCGCAAAAAAGAAAGGGCTGGCTTATGTGTGGCAGATATTACGTCGATGACGGCACGATCAGAGCAATACAGAATATGATTCCGGGAACGGATCCGATGTCTCAGGGAAAGAGATGTGGAGACATCTGCCCGTCCTGTACTGCATTTGTGATAACCGGCAGAACGCCGCAGTTATCAATAGAGACAATGTCCTGGGGCTTTCCGCAATATCAAAAGAAAGGCCTGGTGATCAATGCAAGAGCAGAGACCGTGCTGGAGAGGAAAATGTTTCGGGACAGCATATTGCACAGACGCTGTATCATTCCGGCGAGACAGTATTATGAGTGGGACGCTGACAGGAATAAAGTGACCTTTTCAAGAAAGGAACAGCCAGTTATCTATATGGCCGGATGTTTTGACCGGTTTCAGGACAAGGACCGGTTTGTCATCCTGACGACCCGGGCAAATGAGTCTGTGAGCCCGGTACATGACCGGATGCCGCTGATCCTGGATGAGGGAGAACTGGAACCATGGGTCTATGACAATGCATTTTTAGAATTTGCCCTGCGCAAGACCCCGGCACGGCTGGAAAAGAGCCAGGAGTATGAACAGCAGACGTTGTTTTAATAAGGAGGTAAGCAAAACAGAAAGATGAAACAGCAATTTGATAAACAGGAAAATTCTTTGCTGGAACGATTTGAATTCCGCAATATTCTTCCAGAGGAGGCGGATCAGGCGGCAGAGATCGAAAGAATCTGTTTTCCGCCGAATGAGGCATGTTCCGAGAAGATGATGAAGGAACGGGTGAGGATGGCGCCGGAATTATTTCTGGTCGCAGTGGATAAAGGCACAGGAAAGATTGCCGGATTTCTGAATGGTCTGGCAACAGATGAAACGGCGCTTCGGGATGAATTCTTTAAAGACGCCGGGCTTCATGATCCTGAAGGAAAGAACATCATGCTGCTGGGGCTGGATGTCCTGCCGGAATACCGCAGACAGGGCCTGGCGACGGCAATCATGTCCCGTTATCTTGAAAGAGAGCAGGAAAAGGGGAGAAAGTCGCTTATCCTGACCTGTCTGGAGGGAAAGGTAAAAATGTACGAAAAGATGGGGTTCCAGAACCAGGGAATCTCGGGCTCAGTATGGGGCGGCGAGCAGTGGTATGAGATGAGCTGTGCGCTGAATGCATAGCCCCAAGATTCAGGGCATACGAAAATCTCCTTTCAATAAAACGATAAGTCTGGATTTAGTATACATCAGATTGTCATAAAAATATGTTGGTTTTGCAACGAAAAACATGTTTTGGAAAAAATTTATGTTATAATAAGGACAGATTTGAAGATAAAGGAGGATTTACCATGAACAAAGAAGTTTTAGATTTTGTTGTTGAAAAATCCAAAGAGCTGATGGCAGCGCCGTCCTGCAGCCAGGAGGCAAAGGATGCGGCTAAGGCATGGCTGGATGCCGTGGGAACTGATAAGGAAGCAGAGCAGACCAAGGCATATCTTGCAGAGCTTGAGGTAGATATTATGCCGGTCGATAAACTGATCGCATTTGCAGAGTCCGAAGGCGGAGCAAAGGTATTCGGGGAAAAGGCAAAAGCTGTGGCCGAGCACGGCAGAGAGATCAAGGCAGCAGGCGGAAACTACTGTGATTGTCCGGCGTGTGCTGCAGTAGAAGCTATCCTTTCTAAAAAGGATGAGATGTAAAAGAAGAATAGTGAGCAAAAACGGAGGTCTGTGGGAACAGGCCTCTTTTTGATTGTCATAGGAGAGAAGAGGTTTTATAATAAATAATGGAAAAGGGAAATATGTGACAGAAGAAGGAGAAGAGCCATGGAAGATATTAATTTGGGAGCAAGAGTGCGGCAGTTTCGGTCGATGAGAGGGGTGAGTCTCCGGGAGCTGGCGGCCAAAGCGGGGATGACTCCGTCTATGCTGAGCCAGATTGAGAATAACGGCGTCAACCCGTCCATCAATACATTGAAGTCACTGGCTGATGCGTTGCAGGTGCCGTTGTTTAAGTTTTTTCAGGATGACAACAGAGAAGAAAAGGTGATCGTACGGAAGGGAAAATACAAGATCATCGGACATCCGGAAGAAGAGGTTGTTTACCAGCTCTTAACACCAGACGTCAGCGGCATGATTGAATTCTGTGCGATGTCGATTCCGGCAGGGCAGGTATCCTCCGGGCAGGAACTGGAGCATACCGGGGAGGAAGTGGCTTATGTAATGAGTGGACGTGTGAAAATCTATATGGAAGGGAAGGAGTATGAGATGGGGGAAGGAGACTGTGTCAGAATTCCGCCCTTATGTCCTCACCGCTGGGAAAATATAGGAAAGGAAGAGGTAAAGGTCATCTTTGCGATTACGCCGCCTTCATTTTAAATATTTAATAATAATTAACAAAAGGTAATTTACAATTAACAGAACAGGTGCTATACTGAACACATAGAAAATCAGAGTAAAGGAGGTACAAGTGATGGAAACAGCTGTGTGGGAAGAGAAAGCACCTGTTCTTTGTATGGTACGGGATAAAAAAGAAGTAAGCTGGATCAATCCACTGTTAAGTAAGACTGAATCTGCATTGGCCGACATAAGGTTATCTATGAGTGATGTGGAAGATGCAGAAGCCAGGTTGAAAAGGTTTGCTCCTTTTATCAGCCGTGTGTTTCCAGAGACGAAGGAAAGAAACGGGATAATCGAGTCACCTCTGAAGGAGATTCCCGGGATGAAGGAAGAACTGAACAGATCCTGGGACGCAGGGCTTTCGGGAAAACTGTATCTGAAAATGGATTCCAATCTGGCGGTTGCAGGATCTGTCAAGGCAAGGGGAGGAATCTATGAGATCCTGAAGTATGCCGAGGATCTGGCGCTGGAGCACGGGGTGATCCGCCCGGGAGATAACTATGAGAAATTTGCAGAACCGTCCGTCCGGGAATTCTTTTCCAGGTATTCGGTGCATGTGGGATCTACCGGTAATCTTGGTATGTCCATCGGGATCATCAGCGCCGTGCTGGGATTCCGTGTGTGTGTCCATATGTCCCAAGATGCAAAGCAGTGGAAGAAAGATCTGCTCCGTTCCAGAGGCGTAGAGGTGATCGAGTACACCGGGGACTATGGCGCCGCGGTGAAGGAAGGCAGGGAGAAATCAAAGGAAGATCCTTACAGTTATTTTGTGGATGATGAAAATTCCATTAATCTTTTTCTGGGATATGCAGTGGCGGCGCTGCGGCTTAAGAAACAGCTGGAGGAGCAGAGCATCCAGGTGGATGAAGAGCATCCGCTGTTCGTCTATATTCCATGCGGAGTAGGCGGCGCACCGGGAGGCATTACCTTTGGACTGAAGCTTCTGTATGGAGATCACGTGCATATTTTTTATGAAGAACCCCTGGAGGCCTGCTGTATGCTGATCGGCATTGCCACCGGACTCCACAGTGATATCAGCGTACAGGATATCGGACTGTCAGGGAAGACAGAGGCGGACGGGCTGGCGGTAGGACGGCCGTCCAGATTTGTGGGAAAGACAGTAGAACATCTGCTGAGCGGAGAATTTACAGTAGCAGATGAGAAGCTGTACTTGTATATGAAAGAGCTTTTGGAACAGGAGCAGATTTTCATAGAGCCCAGTTCCTGTGCAGCCTTTGCAGGACCGGGGCGTATCGAAAAGACCGGGGAATGCAGGCGGTATCTGGAAGAACATAAGCTGGCAGACAAAATGAGCCGGGCAGCCCATATCGCATGGGCTACCGGAGGTGCACTGGTCCCGGAAGAGGTCAGAAAAGAATATTTAGAAAAAGCGGAAGAAGTGGAGGGAAAAGGTTATGAATCTGTATGATGCACATGGCGATATCTGGTATGACGTAGTGAAACACAGCCAGAAGGGTGAACGGGATATTTTCCGGAAGTATCAGCTCCCGAAGTTTCAAAAGGGAGGCGTTTTCGGCGGAACCTTTGTTATGTGGATCGACCCGCCTCATGACGAGGATCCGAAAAAGCGGATCAAGGAGATTGAGAAGGCGGTCCGCCAGGAACTGGAAGATGCCTCCGATATTTTAAATGTAGTAAAGAAATTTGACGATTTTGAAAAAGGGACAAAAGAAGGCAAGATCAATGTGCTGATGGGGCTGGAAGGCCTGTCTTATATCGGGGAAGACATTGATCTGATCAATTATTATTACGAAGAATTTTCAGTGCGCACCATGATGCTGACCTGGAACGAAGACAACGCGCTGGCTTCCGGCTGGCCGGGAGATGTAAACCGTGGCCTGACGCAGAAAGGAAAAGAAGCTGTCCGCAGGATGAATGAGCTGGGAATGGTGCTGGATGTTTCCCATATCAATGATAAAGGATTCTGGGATGTCATCGAGCTGTCAGATGGACATCCGGTGATCGCCTCCCACAGCAACGCCAGGGCGCTGTCGTCTCACATGCGCAACCTCAGCGACGATATGATCAAGGCGCTGGCGAAGACCGGCGGCGTCATGGGAATGAACCGGCTGGATGCCTTTATCAGTGAAGATCCGGCGAAACAGTCTGTCGAGGGGCTGGCGGATCATGTGGATTACATCCGTGATCTGGCAGGGATCGATCATATCGGCTGTGGATTTGACTTTGAGGATTATGTGGAGCAGGATGCCCTGAGCAAAAACGGGGCGCCCAATGATAATCCAGAGAGTACCACAGGCCTGGTATCGGCGGCGGACGCCCAGAATTTCCTGAGAGCATTGGAAAACAGAGGCTATACCAGAGAAGAAGTAGAAAAAATTGCATATGGAAATTTCTACAGAGTTTACCGGCAGGTGCTGGGCTAGAGATGATTTTGTGAGAGTACGAAAGGAGAAACTGAAACAATGTGGGGTGAAATTTTTAATCTGGATAACCCGCTGGTAGGCGCAGACAACACATGGATGCTGTGGTCTGTCTGCATCACCGGTGCGGCATTATCTATTTATCTGGAACAGAGATACCAGTGGGCGGCGAAACTGTCAGGAGCGATCGTGGCGTTGATCATGGCGATTCTTTTATCCAACTTTGGGATTATCCCGATGAGCGCAGATGTATGGGATATTGTATGGAACTATGTAGTGCCTTTGGCGATACCACTTCTTCTGCTGCAGTGTGACATGCGTAAAGTGGGAAAGGAGTCCGGAAAGCTTCTGCTTATCTTTGTGATCGGATCGGCAGGGACGGCCTGTGGGGCGCTGCTTGGATGGACGCTGCTTCATGACCATATCCCGGAACTGAACGCACTGGCCGGTGTATTTACAGGAACCTATATCGGCGGAACGGTAAACTTTGCGGCACTTGGGGACGCCTTTGACGTATCAGGAGAAATGCTGTCAGCGGCGACCGTTGCCGACAACCTTCTGATGGCGCTTTATTTCTTCGTGTTGATCGCGATGCCGTCTATCGGATTTTTCCGGAAGCACTATAAACATCCGCATGTAGACGAGGTAGAATCTGCAAGCGGCAGCGGAAAAGAGGGAGAGACACTGGCAGCACAATACTGGGGAAGAAAAGAGATTTCCTTGAAGGACATCGCTTTTTGTGCAGCCACTGCGTTTGTGATCGTGACCATCTCAAAACTCCTCTCCACAGGGCTTGCCGGTGTGATACCGACTGGTAATGCAGTTTTGTCTATGCTTAACACACTGTTTGGAAATGAGTATCTGTGGATCACAACCATCGCCATGATCTGTGCGACAGCAGCGCCGGGATTCTTCGGAAATATCCGGGGAAGCCAGGAGATGGGTACTTTCCTGATCTACATTTTCTTCTTTGTGATCGGCGTGCCGGCATCGGTGCCGATGATCATCCGGAATTCACCGCTGCTTCTGGTATTTGCGGCCATTGTAGTTATTGTGAATATGTCGTTCAGTCTGATCGGTGGAAAGCTTCTGAAGTTTAATCTGGAGGAAATTATCCTCTGTTCCAACGCCAATATCGGAGGTCCGACCACGGCGGCAGCCATGGCTGTCTCCAAGGGATGGACAAAGCTGGTAGGGCCGATCATCCTGGTGGGGATTTTTGGGTATGTCATTGGAACATATGCAGGACTGCTGGTCGGAGGTATCCTGGGAGCATAGACGTAGAACAGGCTCTGGAAGATTTCTCCAAAAAAGCATATAATAACGGTAGTATTTGCAGATAAAGGAGGAATCATCTATGAGAAAAAATCTTGGGGCGAAGCCTTATGTATATCCTCAGCCGGTGCTGATCGTAGCGTCCTACGGCGAGGATGGAAGTGCGGATGCGATGAATGTGGCGTACGGCGGAATCGTTAATTCCAACCGGATTCAGATTAATATCGGCGTGCGCCATAAAACATCTGATAATATCAAGGCGAAAGGTGCATTTACGGTAGGAATCGCCGATGAGAAAAACCTGGTGGCAGCAGACTATGTGGGCATTGTATCCGGCCATGATGAGCCAGAGAAGATTGAAAAATCTGGGTTCCATCTGACAAAAAGCGAGTACGTGGATGCGCCGGTGATCGAAGAACTGCCGGTTTCACTGGAGTGTAAAGTAGAAGAAATCAATCAGTACGATGCCACCCTCCGCATCGTGGCAGAGATTGTAAACGTCAGCGCAGACGAAGCCGTACTGGATGCAGAAGGAAACATCGATCCGGACAAACTCCATGCCATTTCCTATGACCCGGCTAATCATACCTATCTGCGGATCGGTGGAAAAGCAGGAAACGCATTTTCAGACGGAAACCAGCTGAAATAGATGGGAGGAACAATGAAAAAAGAAACATCTCATCAAAATACAGGCGGAAGCTGCACCAGCTGTACCTATTACACATACGACGACGAATATGAAACATATGTCTGTGATATCAACATGGATGAAGACGAATATATCCGTCTGATATCCGATTCACATTACGCCTGCCCTTACTACCGTAATGGCGATGACTACCGCATCGTGAGGAAGCAGATGTAAAAGGGGACAGGGGAAAAGTCAACCGGGGACGTACACCTTTGCAAAAGCAATGTCATTAAGTTAAGAAATTGAGATCCAAAAAAAGCATGGAGCAAAAATATTCCATGCTTTTTTTGATGAAAACACTTGACAAATCATACAAAATCTGCGGCGAAGCCATTTGAATATATACTTTTTTGGAGGTTTCAAATGGCTGATTATTCTTTCATTACAAAACATAAACTTATGCATATTATGGAAAAAATGTCCCTTAATTCTGATGCTTATGTAAAGCACCCGGGAAAAGATTTTACACGTGCCAGAAAAATTTCCTTTTTGGACACTTTACGTTTCCTTACCTCACTGGGCGGCAGTTGTATGGATAAGGAGCTGCTGGACTTTTATTCTTACAACCCGGATCTCCCGACAACTTCTGCTATGCTCCAACAGCGCAGCAAGCTCAAACCAAATACAATGAAGAAACTTTTTTGTGATTTCACAGCTTCCCTCCCAAAGCATTCCCACTTTCATGGATATCATCTTCTGGCCGCTGACGGTTCAGAAATATCCTTTCCAGAGAATAAAAAAGAACCTCTCTGCCACCGAAAAATCCCAAACACGGAAAAAGGGAAAAATGCAGTCCATCTAAATGCTTTATACCATTTAAACAGCGGCATTTTTGAACAGGTCCTGTTTCAGGCCGCTCATGAAATGGATGAACATTCCGCTCTTATTACTATGCTGGAACAAACAGAACTTTCCGGCAAAGCAATCCTTACTGCTGACCGGGGATATGAAAGTTATAATACATTTGCACACATCTTAGAAAAAGGGTGGAATTTTGTGATTCGGGGACGACAGGGAGAGCGGGGGATACTTTCCAGCTTGAATGTTCCGGATCAGGAGCAATTCGATGTAGTCTGTCCTATCGTAATCTGTAAAAAGCACTGCCGGGGCACAAAACAACATCCAGAAAAATATAAAAGAATACGGTCGGGTGCTAAGTTTGACTTCTTTACAGAAAACCAGACGGAATATCCTATGGAACTACGTGTTGTAAAGCTGAAAATAAACGAGGAGCTTTCGGAGATTCTGTTTACGAATCTGTCCAAAGAAGAAATGCCTGCCAGAATGCTTCAGGAAATCTACCGTAAGCGCTGGATGATAGAGACGGCATTTTCCCAGTTAAAATATAATCTTGGGGCGAAAGCCCTTCATTCAAAAAAAGCGGAGTATGTATTGCAGGAATTGTATGCAAAAGTTATCATGTTTAATTACTGTAAAAGTATACTGTCCCATATTTCTCTACCTCAAAAAGTATCTTGGAAATACGATTATCAGATCAGTCTGAGTACTGCCGTAGATATCTGTTTAAAATCATGGCGCTGTCCGAATGAGACAGCGCCGCCAGATGTTGAAATATTACTGCTTAAATATAAAGTCCCAATAAGAAAGGAAAGAAGTTTTCCCAGAACACCTTCCCCAAAAGCAGTGATTTATTTCACTTATAGGATAGCATAAGATACAAAAATAAGAAACAGCAATTTAAAGCAGACGACAGTGTCTGCTTTATCGGCATACCCAAAATAAAGACAGCACGGGCTAGAATCCCAATGCTGTCTTTATTTTGGGGGAACATTTTTCTAAACTTAATGACATTGCTTTGCAAAAGGGGTACGTCCCCGGTTGACTTTTCCGGGAGGGATATGTATAATTCATAAGGCACCTTATTAATTTGGAGAAAGGATGAGTTTTATGGATTTGAAAGATGAGGATGTGGTTGGGCTGTTTTTTGAGGTCATGAAGCTGAACCGCAGTTATTCTGAGAATCGGTATGGGAATATGGATGTTTTTCGGGGACAGTACAGCTGTCTTTTTATATTGGAGAGAACCGGGCCGGTGAGTCAGAAGAAGCTGGCGGATATTCTGCGTATCCGTCCGTCTTCAGTGGGTGAGATCCTGGCAAAGCTGGAGGCAAAGGGGCTGATCTGCCGGACGCCGTCGCCGGAGGATGGTCGGGTCTTGCTGGTTTCTCTGACGGAAGAAGGCAAGGCGGCTGCGCAGCAGGTCCGGGAAAACAGAGCTGTTGCCCACAAGGAGATGCTTTCCGGGCTTACGAAGGAGGAGAAGAGGGGCTTTTATCAGGCGCTGCGGAAGATTCAGGAGTATTATCTGAGACAGGAGGAAGAGCATGGAGACAGAAATTAGAATGACAGACAGAAAGCGGACGATGATATTTATTAATATTGTGATTACATGCATCGCTTCGTCCATGCTGGCGACGGCGCTGACAACGGCGCTTCCGGCAATTATTGAAGACCTGAGCATAGATGTATCGGCCGGTCAGTGGCTGACCAGCGGCTATTCACTGGCAATGGGGATCATTATGCCGCTGACGGCTTTTCTGATCACACGTTTTCCGACGAGACGACTGTATTTATCAGGGATCGTGCTGTTTATCGCAGGTCTTGTGCTATGTGTAGTCGCACCGAATTTTCAGATCATGATGGCGGCAAGGATCCTGCAGGCCTGTGGAAACGGCGTGCTTTCCTCGATGGCCCAGGTGATCATTCTTACCATTTATCCGATTGAAAAACGTGGCACGGCCATGGGATGGTACGGCTTGTCTATCGGAGCCGCACCGGTCATTGCACCGACGCTGGCCGGAGTGATCGTAGATATGTTTGGATGGAGAGCGATCTTCTATATTTCTATCGGTATCATGGCGGTTTCCTTTTGCTGGGCGCTGGGTGTTCTGGACAATGTACTGGAGACTGCGAAGAAGAAATTTGACACGGCATCCTTTGTGCTCAGTGTTTTTGCCTTTGGCGGACTGACGCTGGGAATCGGAAATATTGGAAATTACAGTTTCTTCAGTCTGCAGGTCCTTCTGGTGCTTATCATCGGCGTGCTCGCATCGGCATTGTTTGTATACCGCCAGCTTCATCTGGAAGAGCCGTTTCTGGAGCTTCGTATTCTGAAAAAGAAAAATTATGCCGTCAGTGTGGCTGGAAGTATGCTTCTGTATTTTGTGATGATGGGATCCTCGATTCTGATGCCGCTTTACGCTCAGTCTGTTATGGGATGTTCAGCAACGGTGTCCGGCCTGATCGTGCTGCCGGGCTCTGCAGTAATGGCGATCGTCAGCCCGTTTGCAGGCAAAATCTATGATAAGCTGGGTATGAAGATTCTGTTTGTCATAGGAGCAGTCTGCATGACAGTAAGCTGTGCCGGTATGTGCCTTCTGACCATGGATACCTCTGTATGGATGGCAGCGGCCTGGAATACCCTGCGTACTACGGCGATCGGATGTCTGATGATGCCGCTGGTAACCTGGGGAACCGAAGGAATAGGATTTAAGATGATCTCGCACGGAACGGCGCTTCTGACATCCCTGCGGACTGTGGCCGGAGCTATGGGAACAGCGGTATTTGTGGGGATTATGAATACCGCTTCTAAAAATGCCGCAACAAAATATGGCGATGCGGCAGGGCTTCATGGGATCACGACAGCATTTTTCTGGATGACGATTGTTTCAGCCCTGCTGGTTGTGACCGGCATTTTCCTGGTAGGCAGAAGAGATGACTAAAGTCTGGAAAGACAGGGGTCACAATCAGAGACAGATATGATACAATAAGGCAGAAGTGAAGAAAAGACAGGGGGATTGAAAAACCATGAAATTATATGAAGAAAAACCAGTGATACATCAATATGAAAATGCAGAAGATTTTGTGACAGAGTTCCAGATTGGAAAAGGAGACTTTATCCTGGCCGGGAAATCTGTGTTTGAGGCGCATTTTTCGGAGCTGAAGAAGACGGATGCAGTGATCCGCTATAAAAGTCAGTATGGACAGGGGGAGCCGACAGATCTTATGGTAGATGCTCTCCTTGCAGACTTCCGGAAGACGGGATGCGGCAGGATCATTGCCATCGGAGGCGGTGCAGTCATCGATATGGCAAAGATTCTGGTGCTGGATGGAGATGCCCCGGCAGCGGACATTTATCAGAGAAAAACAGAACTGAAAAAGGTGCGTTCTCTGGTTGCCGTACCCACTACCTGCGGCGCCGGATCAGAAGTATCCAGCGTATCGATTGCAGAGATGACACAGATGCATACAAAACTGGGACTGGCCTGTGAGGAGATTTATCCGGATCACGCGGTACTGATCCCCGGGCTTTTGAAAGAGCTGCCCTGGCATTTCTTTGTCACCAGCGCTATCGATGCCTTGATTCATGCCATTGAATCCTATGTATCACCAAAGAGTAATCTCTATACAAGGATGTTCGCCAAAAAGGCTATGGAGATGCTGCTTTCCGGATTCCGGAAGCTGGCAGGAGAAGGGCAGGATTACAGGGAGAATCTGTTTGAGGATTTTCTCGTGGCAAGCAACCTGGCAGGGATTTCTTTTGCAAATGCAGGAACCGGGGCTGTCCATGCCATGTCTTACCCCTTAAGCGGAGTGTATCATGTGACTCACGGGGAGGCCAACTATCAGTTCCTGACAGCTGTGTTCCAGGTCTACCAGGAAAGAGACCCACAAGACGGGATTCAGGAATTGAATGCCTTTCTTGCCGGAATCCTTGGATGTGAGCCGGGAAGTGTTTATCAGGAAATGGAAAGACTGCTGGGAAGCCTGATTGAAAGGAAACCTCTTCATGAATATGGCATGAAGGAAGCTGAGATTAAGACCTTTGCCAAGAGTGTAGAAGAGGCTCAGCAGCGTCTTTTAAATCAGAGCTATGTGAAGTTTAAAGCAGAAGATATGGAAGAGATCTACCGGAAACTGTACTAGTCGGGAAAACAGCCTATGAAAAAAACAGATATTTTTATTACACAGGGAAAAGATTATTTTGAAATGACCCGGGAACTTCTTGAGACATGTGATCTGGCATCGGATATCGGTGACAGGAATAAGCGCATCGGCATCAAGCCGAATCTGGTGGTGGCAAAGCCTGCGTCCAGCGGGGCCACCACCCACCCGGAGGTGCTGGGGGCCCTTCTTTCCTATCTAAAAGAGAAGGGCTTTGAAAACCTGACGGTGATGGAGAGTTCCTGGGTGGGAGAGGACACCCGGAATGCGCTAAGGGAAAGCGGACTTCTGGAGGTGTGCCGGGAGCAGAATGTGGAGTTCTGGGACACAAAGAAAGACCAGGCCGTCACTGTGGACGCAGCAGGTATGGAGCTTCATGTCTGTGCCCGTGCAATGGAGATGGATTATCTGATTAATATGCCGGTAGTGAAAGGCCACTGTCAGACCACGGTGACCTGTGCTCTGAAAAACTATAAAGGACTGATCCCGGACAGCGAGAAGCGCAGGTTCCACAGACTAGGGCTCCACAAGCCGATTGCCCACCTGGGAACAGCCCTTCGGCAGGATTTTATTCTGGCTGATAATATCTGCGGAGATCTTGACTTTGAGGAAGGAGGTAATCCGGTATCCATGGACCGGGTGCTGGCCTTCAAAGATCCGGTGCTCTGTGACAGCTTTGCGGCGGAAACGCTGGGCTATCGCCCAGGGAATATTGAGTATATCCGTCTGGCAGAAAGTTTAGGCGCAGGAAGTACAGATACGTCAGGGGCCAGTATTCATTATGTCCGGCCGGAAGGAAAGAAGGAGAAAAGATGGGCTCCCCGGGGAAGAGTAGGGCAGCTGGCAGGGTATGTACGACAGAAGGACGCCTGCTCAGCCTGCTATGGATCCCTGATCTATGCTCTGGACCGCCTGGATGAAATGGGCGGCCTTAAAGGGAAAGAAAAAGAGAGTATTGCTATCGGCCAGGGATTTCGTGGAAAAGAAGGAGAACTGGGCGTGGGAAACTGTACCCGGTGCTTTCGCAGATCACTGGCCGGCTGTCCGCCTAAGGCGGTGGACATCGTAGAATTTTTAAAGCAGGAGTGGAAAGATGAAAGATAAGATGCCGGGCAGGAGGATTCTGTTGGTGGAGGATGACTGGGAGCTGGGAGAAGGAATGGTATGGATGCTGGAAAAAGAAGGGTTTCTTACTTTTTGGGCCCGTTCTCTTAAGGAGGCAGGGAAGCTTTATCAGGCAGAAGGGGCGGAACTGATCCTCTTGGACGTGAACCTGCCGGATGGAGAGGGGTTTGACCTCTGTCAGCAGCTCAAAGATACTCCGGTACTTTTCCTCACGGCCCGGGATCTGGAGGAAGATATGTTAAAGGGCTATGAGCTGGGAGCCCAGGACTATGTGACTAAGCCCTTTTCCATGAAGGTGCTGCTGAAAAAGATCAACGTGATCCTCAAAAGGGAGAGAGAGAATGGGTGGCAGATATTTGACGACGGGTATCTGCACCTGGATCTTCCGGGGGCAAAGGTGGAGGTGAAGGGCAGGTCCTGCCCGGTGACGCCCACGGAATTCCGGCTTCTTAAGGAATTCCTCTCCCATAAGGGACAGCTTCTTACCTATGATGTTTTGTTGGACAGTCTCTGGGAAGGCGGCAGCCAGCTCATGGACCGGCACGCTCTGACAGTTAATGTCGGCCGTCTCCGGGGAAAGATTGAGGATGAGGAGCATAAATATATTTCAAATGTGTACGGGATGGGATATCAGTGGATTGGATGATTGTGATTACCTCTGCCGCCCTTCTTCTGGCTGCTTTTTCCGGCTGGAGGATGTGGCGGCAGAAAAAGGATATATATGCGTTTACAGAGGAGCTGGAAGAGAATCTTGATGCCATTCTTGCAGGAAAGCCTCTGAAAAAGAATGGGGAGACCAGGGATACGCTGGCTGGGAAGATGAATGAGAAACTAGTCCGCGTCTGTCATATTCAGGAGAGAAAAGAACAGGAGAGTCGGGAGGCCAAGGAGCAGATGAAGGAGCTGATTTCGGATGTCTCACATCAGACCAGAACGCCCATAGCTAACCAAAAGCTGTATCTTGAGATTCTCAGGCAGAAGGGGCTTCCTGAGGAGGCTTATGGATTTCTTGATAAACTGGAGCACCAGACTGATAAGCTGGACTTTCTTTTTCGCAGTCTGGTGAAAATGTCCCGGCTGGAGACGGGGATTATACAGATCCAGAAGGAGAAATGTGACCTGGCAGAGACATTAAAAGAGGCTGTGTCCGCCGTGGTGGCTGCAGCGGCAGTAAAGGATATCGAGATCCGGGCAGAGACGGCAGGTCCTTTTCTTTTATCTCATGATCCCAGGTGGACGGAAGAAGCGGTGTTCAATCTTCTGGACAACGCGGTGAAGTATACTGGACGAGGCGGCCAGATACAGATATCTGTGAAAACAGGAGAAATATTTGCAGGAATCCACGTGAAGGACACAGGAAAAGGCATTCCTCTGGAACGGCAGGCGGAAATTTTTACAAGGTTTTACCGGGAGCCGGAGGTTCACGATGTGGAGGGGATCGGCATCGGCCTGTACTTAACGAGGAGGATTACAGAGCTTCAGGGCGGATATGTGGAGGTACGTTCCTGCCCCGGGAAAGGCGCGGACTTTACCATTTACCTTCCGCTATAGAAGAGGAAATGTCACAGTTTTGTGATGATTCGGATTTGAGACTGGTTTGTGACTTTTGCGCTTTACAATAAAGCGATGGTCCAAGGAATATGTGACCGGACGAGAAAAGGAGGCGTAAAAAGTGGAAAACTGGATCGTAAAGACGAAAAATCTAAAAAAATACTATCAGCTTGGCAAGAACACGGTGAAGGCCCTGGACGGGGTGGACTTTGCCGCGGCGGAGCGGGAGTTTGTGGCCATCATCGGGAAATCCGGCAGCGGCAAGAGCACCCTTCTGCACATGCTCGGAGGGCTGGATGAGCCCACCTCCGGGGAGGTGTACGTGGACGGCAGGAGGCTTGCGGGCATGAGCCGGGAGCAGCTTGCCATCTTCCGGCGCAGGAAGGTGGGCTTT
Source organism: uncultured Lachnospiraceae bacterium (assembly GCA_900553355.1). GTDB lineage: Bacteria > Bacillota > Clostridia > Lachnospirales > Lachnospiraceae > Merdimonas. The sequence continues at coordinate 1,656 of USDK01000034.1, read as the reverse complement.
GTCTTCCAGAGCTACAACCTGGTGCCGGATCTCAATGTGTATGAGAACATTGTCCTCCCCATTGAGCTGGACGGGCGCAGGGTCGACCGGGCATTTGTGGACGAGCTTCTGTCCCTTCTGGCCCTGGAGGAAAAGCGGGAGGCCCTGCCCGGCACCCTGTCCGGGGGACAGCAGCAGCGGGTGGCCATTGCCCGGGCCATTGCCAGTAAGCCCGCCATCATCCTGGCGGATGAGCCCACCGGCAATCTGGACACGGCCACGAGCCACGATGTGATGGGGCTTTTGAAGGTGGCGGCGAAGCAGTTTCAGCAGACCATCATCCTCATCACCCACGACAGCGACATCGCCCAGATGGCGGACCGGATCGTGCACATCGAGGACGGACGGATCGTGAAGGCAGGTGATACCTATGCTGGCTAACAACAATCAGGGGGTCATCCGCCGGATGGCGGGTCGGTCTCTCAAAAGCAGCCGGCGCAGGACCGTCATCATGGGTCTGGCCGTGGCTCTGTCAGCCTTTATGCTCTTTTCTGTCTTCACTGTGGGCATCACCTGGTTCCACATGTACCATCTCCAGAATATCCGCCTGGCAGGCGGGGACTTCGATGCGGTTATGTACGGCATGACAGAGGAGCAGAAGGAGAAGTGCAAGGAGAACCCCGATATCGACAAAATCGGCATCGCCGCCGTGGCCGGCTCCATCCTCTCCACGGATTACGACAATACCGTCAATGTGGGCTGTATCTGGGCGGACGATGTGTACTGGAATGACATCATGGCGCCTGCCAGGACCCAGGTGAAGGGTTCCTACCCCCAGAAGGAAAACGAGGTCATGCTGACGGAGAGCGCGCTTGAGACCTGCGGCTTTGAGGATTTGGGCCTGGGCATAGGCGACACCTTCCGGGCCCTCTGGCAGGACGGGCAGGGCAATCAGATGGAGAGGGAGTTTCGGATTTCCGGCATCTGGGAGGGCTACGGGTCGCAGAACGAGTTCTATGTGTCAAAGGCCTTCTATGACCAGTGCGGCTACCAGCTCTCGGAGGTGGCTTCCGGACGCTATTTCATGACCTTTCACAGGAATTTCTGGACCCAGGAGGAGCAGACGGCCTTCATCGACAGCATGGATCTGGAGAAGCAGCAGAATATCTTCTTCTCTGTGGAGGCGGGGTACTCCATCCCCATTGTCCTGGGACTTGCGGGCATTGCCCTTGTCACCTGCCTGTGCGCCTGTCTTCTGATCTACAACATCCTGTACCTGTCTGTGGCAGGGAATGTCCGGTACTACGGACTCCTCCAGACTATCGGCATGACAGGGCGGCAGATCCGCGCTCTGATGGGACGCCAGAGCGTCCTTGTGGGCGGTGTCGGCATAGCGGCGGGGCTGCTTTTGGGGACAGGGGTGTCCTTCTTCCTCATCCCCTCCATCGTCCGGTTTCTCGGGGTGAGGGCGAAGGAGGCGGGGCCCATAGAGATCAGCTTCCACCCGGCAGTCTTCCTCCTGACTGTCCTCCTGACCGGCGCTACGGTCTGGATCGGCAGCCGCAAGCCGGTGAAGCTGGCGGGCTGTGTCTCCCCTATCGAGGCGGCGGGCTACCGGCCGGTGTACGGTGGGAAGAGCGTGCGAAAAACCGGGAAAGGCGGCCTTCTGTGGCGGCT
>USDK01000033.1 GCA_900553355.1 uncultured Lachnospiraceae bacterium | reverse complement strand
GAAAAGAATACCTGTCTACTTTGAATATGAGTTTGGAATTGATTTTGAAAAGGAAAAACTGTTTTTACAAGAAAATGGATATCTGGATAATGATAATCACGTAACGGAAAAAGGGCATCAAGCCATATCATCCCATTATGATGTTATTCAAAACAAGAAATAATCATTAAGCTATAACCGCCCCGGTGATTATATAGATTTCTCAATGTAAGGGTATGTAACGAAAGAGAGGAAAAGGGTATGAAAAAGAAAATCGTAACACTATTGATCGCAGGAACGCTGGCCATGTCTATTACAGCATGCGGTGGTTCTTCTGATTCTGAAGAAAACACCAGCTCTACCACTGAAGCGAAAGAGGATGAAGAATCGGCCGACGAACAAAAAGCAGACAGCGAAAAGAGCGATCTTGAATCTTATGTCGGAAAACCTTTGACCGATTTAATGGGAAAGATCAGCGAATTAGGGTATACAGCTGAATACTATGATGATGGCGTAGATTTTACAGAATTCATTTCAGATGTGCAAGCAGATTATAGTGTAGATTCTGTAGATATAGATACTAAAAACAAAACTCTTACTGTTGAAATCGTATCAAATACAACTTTACAAAACCGTGCAGTTGCAGACGCACTATCTGAAAAACTTTCTACTGGGGCCGCATGGGTAGCGGCTGAAAATTATGGGGAAAGTCAATATCCATATGGATTTGAACTACATTATTTTATGGGCAAACTGGCTGAAGAGCCTTATGATGAAAACACATGGTTTTTGAAAGCTGAATGTACCGTTACCAATGAATTTGGTGCGGATGCTGAAGGTACTTGTGAAGCAACTGTCACAGGGACTGAAGATGCACCGCAAGTTACATCTTTCAATGTTTATTAACCTCACTCCCATTCAATACATAAATCGAATCCAGAATAATATACAAAAGAAAAAGAAAGAGGAATACTATGGACAAAGATTTAAACCCATCACCAACTTCCGTAGAACCAGAAAACATAAATACGACTCCACAGAAGAAAAAATTTAGTAAACGTCTTATTGTTGAACTGATCGGTGTGGTTATAATTATTTTGCTCTCACTTTCTTCTATCGGAAGTGTTTCAGAAGAAGACTACAATAACCTCCAGGCAGAGTATACCGATCTTCAAGATAACTACTCAGATCTCCAAAATAGTCTCGAAGATGTACAAGATAAATTAGAGAAAACATCTGAATCTTTGAACGATATAACAGCTGAATATGAAACTTTCCAAGAACGGATGAGCCCATTTGCAGAATTGTCTGACGATGAAATCAGCGCCATAGTTACTGAAATGGAGCAAAAAGCTGCAGAGGAGGAAGCTGCACGTCTCCAGGCAGAGCAAGCTGCTCAACAACAGGCTCAAGCTGCTCAACAAGCCGCAGCTTCTCAAGCTTCTGTGCAATCCCAACAGCCTCAAGGAGAAATGGTCTGGATTCCACGAACTGGAAGCAAATATCACAGCAACTCTTCCTGTAGCAATATGAAAAATCCGTCACAGGTGACAATATCAGAAGCTCAGAGCATGGGATATGAACCTTGTAAAAAGTGTTACTAAGTATAGTCACCGAGGCGGTTATATAGGTTTCTCAGTGTAAGGGTACTAAAGAGAGGGAATGGTATGATCGATTTTACAAACAGTGCTTATGTGAAAATGAAACAGGTAGACCCCAATACGGTTATGGGAGACATACAGCAAATCCTAATCAACGGCGAGCAGGTCATTGGAGTCTATAAAGCTATGAGAGACTACTGCGTATTCACAAACAAGCGTGTCATTGCAGTAAATGTACAGGGAGTGACCGGGAAAAAGAAAGACTTTACTTCACTTCCATATTCAAAAGTAAGCGCATATTCTGTGGAAACTGCAGGCGTGCTTGACTTGGACAGTGAGCTCGAGATGTATTTCAGCGGATTAGGCAAAGTGAAATTTGAATTTACGGGCCAAAGCAATATCGTACAGATTTGTCAGATTATCAGTGGATACATATTATAAGCATAAAACCGCCCTGGCGCTCTCCGGAGCTGCCGGGGCATACAACAATAATATATTTGCCCAGGCAGCCGATAGGGTGCATACCACCGTTTCCGAGTCTTGCGGAAGGAGTGGTTGATATGAGTACATATGAAGAGTTCATGATTATATTGACCGTTGGTCTTTTGATTGTCGCAATTCTGAATTATACCCATAGAAAATAGCACCCCAGCTCTGGCCAAGCTTTTAAGGTGCTATTTCTAGTTACTGATAACTTTGCCGGAAACGGATAGGTTTGCTCTATCGTATCGGCTGTCTTGTTAAGTATATTATAGCAAATATGCTTAAAAAGTCAACCGCTCGGCAGTACTAACACCGAGCGGCTGTGCATAGCATCTCCGAAGAGATACCATCATTTGGACAAAGAATATTGTATCATCTTCGGGACAGTCACGCAAGCGGAACACCCGTTCCCCGCTGGCTGTTATTTTTGTACATATTTTTCAATATAATGCAAAAGGGAGATGATTTTATGCCAAGCAAAATCCTACGCTGTGCCATCTACATCCGCGTGTCTACAGCGGAACAAATGATGCACGGGAAGTCCCTGCAGGCCCAGCAGGAATACCTAGCACGCTATGCATCCGAACACGGCATGATCGTGGCCGGGGTCTACGCAGACGAGGGCAAAACGGCCAGGAAAGAGCTGAAAAAGAGAAAAGCGATCCATGCCCTTCTGGAAGACGTAAAAGCCGGAAAAATCGATGTGATCCTCTTCTGGCGGCTTGACCGGTGGTTCCGTAATATGTCCGACTTCTACAAAGTCCAGGATATTCTGGATGCCTGCGGAGTCCGGTGGATCTCTGCATCAGAGCCAGGCATTAACATGGAGACCCGTGACGGCCGGCTGCAGCTGAATGTTGTGCTTTCAATCGGGCAGAACGAAGTGGACACCACATCAGAGCGTATCAAATTTGTCAATGAAGCGTCCATCCGGCAGGGCAAGGTCATATTTGGTGACAGCAATATGCCGCGCGGCTATAAGGTAGGAATCGTAGACGGGAAGAAATGCATGGTCAAGGATCCGGATAAAGAGGAAATGGTCAATGCCTTCTATGATTATTTTGAGCAGCATCAAAGTAAACAGGGAACGCTCAAGTATATGCAGCGGAATTATGACCCGGATTTTTCCTATGGCGTACTGCGGACCATGCTTTCCAGTGAGTTTTACAAGGGGACTTACCGGGGAATCCCCTACTGCCCTGCTTATGTTTCAGAAGAACGCTGGGCCAGGATCCAGAAGATCAGCCGGAAGAATATCAAGCACACCCCTTCCGGACGAGTGTATCTGTTCTCAGGGCTTATCCGCTGTCCTGTATGCGGCCAGAAACTTGCTGGAACAGGATGCTCTTCTATTATCAACCGTAAGACCCGGGAAAAGCGTACATACTGTTACTACCGCTGCAACCGAGCCATGATCGACCGGATCTGCCCAAATACGCACAGGGTCAGCCAGAATCTGATTGAAAAATATCTGTTGGATCATCTGGAAGAAGAATACCAGGGATACCGGATCCGATGTGAACGAATCGAAGAGAAAAAGAAAAAGGTGCGCGAAACACGTACCCCGGAGAAGTTGCAGAATGAGCTGGAACGGCTGAATCTTTTGTTCCAGAAAGGCCGGATTGAATGGGATTACTATAGCGGAGAGTATGACCGGATCGAGGATGAGCTGAAAGAGCTTCTTCAAACTGCCCATACCACGGAGCCGCCAAGAGATTTCACGTATCTGGAAGATCTCCTTCAGGAAGATTTCAAGAACATCTATCAGAAATTATCTCCAGAAAACCGCCAGGCCTTCTGGAGATCTACCATCCGGGAAATCCATCTGAAGAAAGATTATACCGTAGAATGTGTGGACTTTTTATAGAGTGTCTTGGCCTAACCTGCGAACTCCAAACCCACACACCAGATCAAGCCCGATCCCTTCTTCCTCAAAATATCCTTCCTCAATCGCCACATACATCGGTGCATAAAAAACAGAATGCGCCACCTCATTCAATGTGACCTCCGTGACTTCTTCTGTCCCTGCATCCTTTGCAGAGCCAGAAACCTCTGTGCCAGTCTCTTCACCAGAACACGCTGTAAACATTGAAAGCATCATCACCAGCGTAAGGCAGATTCCCAGTAATCGCTTCTTCATCTGAATCCTCCTTATAACTCTTAACGATACCAATATATTCGTAATAAGAAGGATCTGTGACATTTACTGTATAATCCTGTGGATCTGCCGGTACTCCCGGGGAGCCATCTGATATATCCTTTTAAATGCGCGTGAAAAATGAAGAGCATTGGGATAACCGACCGCCACCCCCACATCACTGATCGGATCATCTGAGGTGGTCAGAATCTCTGCCGCTTTGGCCATACGATAATGAACCAGAAATTCCTGGGGCGACTGACCGATCACATTTTTGAAGATTTTTCCAAAATAACTGCGGTCAAGACGGCAGCTTTTTGCTATATCCTCTACGGTAATATTCTGTGCATAATGTTCAGAAATAAAGCTGATCGCCTCTTTTGCATAAAACTCCCTCATCCGTCCTTCCTGTCTCTTTTTTCGTGTATTTGAGTAACGGATCAGCTTATCCATCAAAAGATAAAATCTTCCGATCATTTCCATGGAAGAACTATTCTCACGAAAAACAAGCGCCTGCATTTCCTCACCGATTTCAAGCGCATGCTCCCTTGAATCCGGCTGATAAACAGGATTCAGATAAGAAATCCCTGCTGCTTCAATACACTCTTTTGCCCTTAACCCATTAAACTCAATCCACATATAGATCCATGGATCCTTTTCATCAGCCATATAACTGTTCACATATCCAGGTTCAATAATAAATCCCGCGCCTCTCTCCAACGCAAACTCCTGCATGTGATCTTTTTCATCATTAGCGCGCAGGTACCCTTTTCCGGATATAATAAAGTGAAATAAATAATTGTTTCTCACATATGGTCCAAAAGAATGCAAAGGACTGCACTTCTCATATCCATACTGCATGATCGTAAGATCGATAAAATGTTCGTCCCTAAAAATCGAAAACTTTGTCTCTCCCATTTCTGCCCCTCCAGGATGTATTGTATTATTTTACCAATTTTTGATTTGTATTTTATTAAATTTTCACAAACTTTCGTTCACATTTATTATTATATACCATAATGCGTCTATACTTCAACCATTTGCTTTAAATCACGCATTTAGGTAAGATTGACACTCATTAGTATATATACTTTTTTTCGTTAAAATGCTATCATTTTAATCAACTTATAGCAAAATCTTCATGCACTTTGTACACTGCATGACAAAAGGAGAGGTGTGGAATGAAAAAGAAAGTGACTGCTGTACTTCTCGTACTGACATTACTCCTCAGCATGGCGGCTGTAGCCGGCTGCGGCAGCAATTCCGGCTCTGACGGAGTAACCGAGATCGAGATCATACAGTACAAAATGGAAGCAACCGACTATTTTGACGCACTGGAAGACGAATTCAATAAGACACACGATGATATCCATCTGACTATTGATTCTCCCAACGATGCGTCCACCATCATGAGGACTCGCTTTATCCGCGAAGACTATCCTGATATCATCGGGATCGGCGGTGATATCAACTATTCTTACTATGTAGATGCCGAGATTCTTGCCGACCTGTCCGACTGGGACGGCATGGCTGACATCAAACAGTCTTATCTTGATATTGCAGAAGGACTGGAAATTGTTCCGACAGACGGAACCTTCATCGCGCCTTATATGGCAAACGCAGCCGGAGTCCTTTATAACAAGGACCTGTTCGAAGAACACGGCTGGAGCATCCCGACCACCTGGGATGAGCTGATTTCTCTTTGCCAGGATATTCAGGCAGAAGGCATTCTTCCCTTCTACTTCGGTTTCCGTGATACCTGGACCTGTCTGGCACCTTGGAACGCGATCGCAGTCGATCTTGCTCCTGCTGATATCTGCCAGCAGGTAAACAAAGGAGAAACAACCTTCTCGGATGCTTACCGGGAAGCGGCCGAAAAATACATACAGCTGATGGATTACGGCCCGGACGATCCGGCAGCATACGGCTACAACGATGCATGTACCGCCTTTGCAAGAGGCGAAGCCGCTATGTACCCGATCGGAAGCTATGCGATCCCACAGATCCTGTCCGTAAATCCGGATTTAAATATCGATTCCTTTGTAATGCCTGCAAACGATAATCCAGACGGCAATACACTGAACTCTGGTATCGACCTTGGCTTCTGTGTAACGTCAGCCTGTGAAAACAAAGAAGCAGCTTACGAAGTACTGGATTTCTTATATGAAGATGAAAACATCCAGGCTTATATGGACGACCAGAACGCGATTTCCTGTAAAGAAGGCGACTTCACAATTTCTCCGATGCTGGACGGCATGAACGACTACATTACTTCCGGCAACATGACAGACTATCAGGATCACTACTATCCTTCCGAAATGGCTGTCGACGCAATCCTTCAGACTTATGTCCTGAACAGAGATACCGATGCTTTCCTGAAGAGATTTGACACAGACTGGCAGCGGTATAACCGTGACACCATCCGTGAGGTACAGGAATATGAAGAAGAACACGGCAGTACAGAATAGGAAAGGAGTGGGGATAGAATGAAAAATGATAGAAAACGTACATTCTTATTGATAACAATACCGATCCTGGCATTGTTTGTATGTTTCAATACAATACCCTTAATTCGTGGTATTGTTTACAGCTTTACAAACTTCAAAGGATTCGGAACCTACGATTGGGTAGGTTTTAGAAACTACATGGATCTGTTTACTGACTCACGTATCGGCGGCTCTTACCTGTTTACTTTTAAGCTGGCGATCGTGGCAACAATCCTGACTAACGTGATCAGCCTGATCCTGGCGCTGGGACTGAATGGAAAAATCAAGGGTAAAAGCTTCTTCCGTGCAGCATATTTCCTGCCAAACGTACTCGGCGCACTGGTTGTAGGTTACATTTTCCAGTATCTGTTTACCTACATCATCCCTGCACTTGGCAAAGCCATCGGAAGCCCGGTTTTAAGCCAGAGCCTCCTTTCCAACGAAAACCTGGCATGGTTTGCCATCGTGATCGTATGCTGCTGGCAGAACATCGCCATGAACACTATCATCTATATCTCCGGACTGCAGACGGTACCGGAAGATGTATATGAGGCAGGGGACCTGGACGGTGCAACAGGCTGGAAGCGTTTCCGGCATCTGACTTTCCCGCTGATCATCCCGTTCTTTACCATTAATATGGTTCTTTGTGTAAAGAACTTCCTGATGGTATTCGATCAGATCATGGCTATGACCCAGGGAGGTCCTGCACAGAGTACAGAATCTATTTCCTTCCTGATCTATAACAATGGTATGAAAGGCGGAGCCTTCGGTTACCAGAGTGCTAACGCCGTAATCTTCTTCATCGTGATCGTAGCAATTTCTGCTGCACAGATGAGCATATCCAGTAGGAAGGAGGAACAGTTATAATGAAAGCAAGAATTGGACACAAAACAAACTGGCCGGTAGTGATCCTTTTGATTCTCGGCTTAAGTACGATTGTTTTCCCATTATACATGGCAATTGTAATTGCTTTTAAACAGCCGTCTGAAATGACCAACAGCATTTCCGGCATCCTGTCACTCCCGTCAAGCTGGAGCTTAAGCAACTTTGCGGAAGCCATGGAAGTCACCGATTTCTGGCACTCCCTTGGGAACAGCATCCTGATCACCGTTGTGACAGTCGTTCTCTCTATCCTGATCCATTCTCTGATGGGTTACGCGATTGGACGGAACCGTGCACACAGTAAATTTTACAAATTCGTATACTTATTCATCGTAAGCGGTATGTTTGTTCCATTCGCAATCCTGATGATGCCTCTGGCAAAACAGACCGCTGAACTTGGACTTGCAAATTGGGCTGGCGTTATTATCCTTTATGTGGTATTCTATATGCCGATGAATGTGCTGCTGTATTCCGGATACCTGGTAAATATTCCAATTGCACTGGAAGAAGCTGCCGAGGTTGACGGTGCAAGCACCTGGAGCACCTACTGGAAGATCATCTTCCCGATCATGAAGCCCATGCATGCAACAGTTGCCATCATCACTGCACTTGCCGTATGGAATGACGTTATGACGCCATTGATCATTATGGCTGGTACCGGACAGAACACTCTGCCTCTGGCACAGTTGAACTTCCAGACACAGTTCGGAACCAACTATAACCTGGCATTTGCCTCATATCTGCTGGCACTGATCCCGATCCTGATCTTCTATGTGATCTGCCAGAAACAGATTCTGAACGGCGTTGTAAACGGTGCAGTCAAATAGTAAACATTAACTTTGAAATGAGGGCAAACTTATGGCAATTTTACTTGACAGCGAAAACAACGTTTTCACATTGCAGACAGACCATAGTATGTACCAGATGAAAGCAGACAGGTATGGAGTATTACTCCATACCTGGTTTGGCGAAAAGGGTTCGGATTTTGACTACTCCTATCTGATCACCTATGCAGACCGTGGTTTTTCAGGCAATCCATATGAAGTAGAAGATGAACGGACCTACTCACTGGACGCGCTTCCCCAGGAATATCCAGCCTACGGAAGCGGTGATTACCGTGGGAGTGCTTTAAAAGTGCGGTATCCCGATGGTACCACCTCCTGCGAGCTTCGTTATGTAAAACATCAGCTCCTGGAAGGGAAGTATTCGATCCCCGGACTTCCAGCAATCTATAAAATGCCGGAAAATAAGGCAGATACACTGGTAATTACTCTGGAAGATACCCGGAAGTTTTTTTATGTTCATCTGTACTACGGAGTTATGGAGGATCTGGATATCATTACCCGGGCCGTCCGCATAGAAAATCACAGCGATAAACCGATCTATCTGGAAAATGTACAGAGTACCTGCGTAGACTATCTTCACGGTGAATTTGATCTCCATACCTTTTATGGACGTCACATCAAAGAGCGCAATTACCAGCGCGCAGCGATTCATCACGGAATCCAGTCTGTGGGCAGTACCCGTGGAATGTCCAGCCACCAGTACAATCCGTTTCTGATCCTGTCAGACAAAAACACAACGGAAACCTTCGGAAACTGTTACGGCTTCTCCTTCCTGTATAGTGGAGATTTCTTAGGAAGCGCTGAGTTTGACACCTACAACCAGACTCGTCTTCTCTTAGGGATTAATCCAGGTAATTTTCAATACTGCCTGGAACCGGGCGAGATCTTCTGCTCTCCGGAAGTCGCCATGACATATTCCAACAAAGGTCTGGAACATCTTTCCCATACCTATCACCGTGCATACCGCAATAATCTGTGCCGTGGGAAGTTTAAAAAAGCACGCCGTCCTGTTCTTTTAAACAGCTGGGAAGGCGTATATTTTGATTTTAACGGGGAAAAACTGGTCCAGATGGCAAAAGATGCAGCCTCTATGGGCATTGAGCTTTTTGTCATGGACGACGGCTGGTTCGGAAAACGCGACAAAGATGTTTCAGGACTTGGAGACTGGGTGGTCAATGAAAAGAAATTAGGATGTACCCTTGGTGAACTATCCGAACAGATCCATGCTCTGGGAATGCAGTTTGGAATCTGGTTTGAGCCAGAATGCGTCAGCGAAGACAGCGATCTTTACCGCGCACATCCGGACTGGGCTTTAAAAGTCCCGGGCAAGGCACCTACCCGTTCCCGTTACCAGCTGGTTCTGGACTTTTCCAGATCTGATGTGCGGGATTATATCTTTCAGCAGATGTGCCAGGTTCTGGACTCCGCAAAGATCGAATACCTGAAATGGGACTTCAACCGGAGCATTACGGATATTTACAGCGCCGTCCTTCCTGCTGAAAAACAGGGGGAAGTGGCACACCGCTTTATCCTTGGCTTGTATGATATGCTGGACAAGCTCGGAAAGCGTTATCCAGATATGCTGATCGAAGGATGCTGTGGAGGCGGCGGACGTTTTGATGCTGGAATGCTGTACTACTCTCCGCAGATCTGGGGAAGCGACAACACTGATGCAATCGAACGCCTGACTATCCAGCATGGTTCTTCCTTCGGCTATCCGATTTCTGCTATCGGTTCCCACGTATCTCAGTGCCCGAACGAGCAGACCGGTCGCTATACGCCGATCAATACCCGTGCCACTGTAGCCATGTCCGGAACCTTTGGCTATGAACTGGACGTCAACCATATGACGCCGGTAGAAAAAGAAGTGGTGAAGAATCAGATTTTTGAATTCAAGAAGTACTATGACCTGATTCAGTACGGCAATTACTACCGCCTGACGGATCCTATGAAGACAAAAGACTATCACTGCTGGCAATTTGCCTCAGAGGATCAAAGCGAAGCTCTTCTGTGCGTGGTGGCACTTCAGATCCGTCCCAACGGGCCAGGATGCTGGACAAAGCTTCGCGGGCTGGATCCCAACGGGACCTACACCATTGACGGTCAGGAATATCCTGGCGACGTCCTGATGAACGCCGGAATCCCGCTTCCAAAAGCAACCGAAGAATATGAAAGCTTCCGGATCCATATACAGAAAAAATAATTCTAATTAATAAACACAAGCGCCTGTGAGAAAATACTCACAGGCGCCAATTTTATTTGCTTTGATTTTTATGATCTGCTCTCGTATCCAATCCCACATCTTTCCACTGCATCCAGATGATCCGTATGTAACAGCATGTGTGCTTTGTGAGACACCGGTTCTCCGAAATACTCCTCATACAGTCTGATGATGTCCGGATTTTCATGGGAGAAGCGAAGCTTGGCGTCTTTATCCAGGCTGTAGAGCTTCTTCCCTCGCTCAAACGCCCACTCCTCTCCATCGTGGATCGGCTGTCCGCCGCCGCCTACGCAGCCTCCCGGACAGGCCATAACTTCTACAAAATCGTAGTGTACATCCCCTCGTTCGATCATATCCAACAGTCTTCGGGTATTGGCAAGCCCACTGACAACTGCAATCCGCACAGTTATATCATCAATGGCAAGTTCTGCCTCCATCACACCGTAATTTTCCTGGAATCCCGGACTCCTGACCATTTTAAATGCATCTGCCGGCGGATTTTCCTTCTTAAGGATGAAATATGCTGTTCTAAGAGCGGCTTCCATTACACCGCCGGTTGCTCCAAAGATCACACCAGCGCCTGTACCCTCCTGCATCGGACGATCGCTCTCAATATCTTCCAGTGTTTCCGGACTGATATGCGCAGAACGGATCATCTTTACCAGTTCTCTGGTAGTGATGACAGCATCAATGTCGTGTCCTGCGTACTCTCCATAGAACAGTTCCATCTCCCGTTCACCCTTCTTTGCCACACATGGCATTACAGAAAGCGTATAGATCTTCTCCGGGGACACACCCAGCTTCTCTGCAAAATAAGTCTTCATGACCGCTCCAAACATCTGCTGCGGTGATTTCGCCGTAGACAGCTGCTTCACCAGATGAGGATACTGCGACTTGATAAAACGAAGCCATCCCGGACAACAGGAGGTAAACATCGGCCGTTCCTTAAACTCTCCTGCCGTAAATCTCTGTACAAACTCATTGGCCTCTTCCATGATTGTAAGATCTGCAGAAAATGTGGTGTCAAATACATAGTCCACGCCCATCTTCTTGAGCGCATCCAGGATCTTTCCTACTGGTGCATCCTTCGGATCCAGTCCCAGCTGCTCTGCCCATGCAGTCCGCACTGCCGGGGCCACCTGAGCTACTACGATCGTATCTTCATTCTCAATCGCTTCCCATACCTTTTCTGTGTCATCTCTCTCCCGGAGCGCGCCGACCGGGCAGTGTGTAATACACTGTCCACACAGAGAACAGGATGCATCCTCAATATTCTTGTGGCCTGCCACATTAACACTGGTCCTGGATCCCGTGCCTTCTACATCCCAGACACCAAGGCCCTGTACCTTCTCACAGATCTGAATGCAGCGCATACACTGAATACACTTCGATGAATCTCTGATCAATGGGAATTCTGTATTCCACGGAATCTTTACAGGTTCAAATTTAAACGGAATATCAATGATATTCAAGTCGTTTGCAATCGTCTGTAGACTACAGTTCCCACTTCTTGCACAGGTCACACACTGGCAGTCATGCTGGGACAGGATCAACTCCACTGTCGTCTTCCTGTCACGGCGTACCTTCGGGCTGTTTGTATAGATTACCATTCCCTCTTCCGCCACATTATTGCAGGAAGTAATGAGCCGGTCTTTTCCTTCTAACTCCACCACACAGACACGACAGGCTGCAATCTCATTTATCCCCTTCAGATAGCATAATTTCGGGATCGGAATGCCATTTTTTTTGGCAGCCTCCATAATAGTGGTGTTTTCTTCTACAGATATCTGTTTTCCATCTATTGTAAGATTTACCATATCTTCTCTCTGCCTCCTTTAAATATGCCGAATCCAAAGTGATCACAGCGAAGACACCTGGATGCTTCCTGCTTCGCTTCTTTTTCCGTCATGCAGTTTTCTACGCCATTAAAGTCGCAGACTCTCTCACATGCTTCACGCTCTGTCATATTGACTCTTCCGCATGGCGTACGGTCATGGAGGCTTGCTTCAGGAATCTCCACATCACAGGAAATCTGGTGATGATATCCCAGATATTCATCAATATTCGCTGCCACAACCTTAGCCGCCGCAATAGCTTTGATTACAGATGCCGGACCGCTTGCGCAGTCTCCTCCGGCAAATACACCCGGCATATTCTCAAAAGCTCCTGTACTCTTTGTCACGATCTTTCCACGGGCAACCGGAATCCCGGCTTCTTCAAAATGTTTTGTTTCGATATTCTGACCAATTGCCACGATCAATACATCGCATGGTATGTAAATATCTTCTTCTCCTGTCGGCCGGATACTTGCCCTTCCGTCCTTGATCGCGCTGACCATCTGCGGAGTAACATAGATCCCTCGGATATGATGATTTTCGTCCACATCAAGGGACGCCGGCGCCTTTAAGGTCTGCAGTTCGATCCCTTCAGCCACTGCTCCTTCAATTTCATCCGGAAGAGCCGTCATATCAGCAACTCTTCTTCTGTAAACAATGCTGACCTTCTCCGCTCCCAGTCTTTTCGCTGTTCGTACCGCATCCATGGATACATTTCCGCCGCCGATCACAGCCACCTGTTTACCAGTCAGATCCATGATCTCCTGTTTGCCCACATTTCGCAGGAACTGAACCGCAGAAAGAATTCCATCCGCGTCTTCCCCTTCCAGTCCAAGCTTTTTATCCGTGCTGGCACCGATCGTGATCAGAACTGCATCATACTGATCTCTCAGCTCCTGAATTGAAACATCCTGCCCGATCTTCAGACCGTATTTTACTTCCACTCCTGTCTTTAAGATGGCATTGATGTCATCGTCCAGCCTTTCTTTTGGCAGTCGATAGTTGGGGATCCCGTACCTCAGCATTCCTCCCAGCTTCGGAAGCATCTCGTATACGGTAGCCTGATGTCCCATCAGCTGCAGATAGTATGCGGCGCTCAAGCCTCCCGGCCCTCCGCCGAGAACCGCAATTTTCTTTCCAGTAGAAGGAGCACAGGCGGGCGGATCTACCTCTCCTGCATAGTCCGCCGCCATTCTCTTAAGTCCGCGGATATTGACGGAATCATCCACCATGTTCCGGCGGCATCTTGCCTCACAGGGATGCTCACAGATAAAGCCGCAGGTTGTCGGGAATGGATTATCCTTCCGGATCAGACGGATTGCGTCTGCATATCTGCCTGCGCCGACAAGCGCTATATATCCCGGGATATCCACATGAGCCGGACATAAGGACACACAGGGTACCGGCTGGCTGTATGCACAGGTACAACGCCCGTTCTGAATATGTTCTATATAATCATCACGATATCCGATCAGTCCCTTGTACACCATATTGGCTGCTTCATATCCAATGGCACAGTCCGCTGATTCCATAATGGATTTCGCCGTCTGCTCCATCACATCCAACGTTTCCATCGTCGCCTTTCCATCCAGCACATCCTTGATAAAATGATTCAACTGTCCAAGTCCGATCCGGCAGGGAACACATTTTCCACAGGTCTGTGCATGGCATAATTCCAGAAATGCCCGGGCCATGTCTACCGGACATAAGCCCGGAGGGCTGGATTCGATTCTTCGCTCCAGATCCTTGTACAGGCCTTCCATCACGACTTCCGCCTTTTTCGGCAAATCGATTTCCAATCTGCTCATACGTTTTCACTCCTTTTAATCTCATTATGACAAATCATTGACAAACGTCCTAAACCCACACAGGACGCAGGTCCAAAAACCTACGTCCTGTATAACCTTTTTCATATATTTCCGTTCGTTTTTCAATGCTCTTTGGCAATTATAACAGATATCTATATGATTCGTCAACATTTTCTATAACATCTGTCCAAAAGCTTTTTCCATCTCCCCTGAAATCTATGGCAAAAAATTCTGCGATTGTTGCCGCAATATCAGAAAAACTATACCGAATACCTAAATCCACACCTTTTTTCAGATGTTCACCAAAACAAAGACAAGGGACATATTCTCTTGTGTGGTCTGTTCCGGGGAAACCAGGATCACATCCATGATCTGCCGTAACGATCAGGACATCCTCCCTCTTCATCTGTCCCATCAGGCGCGCCAGCTGGCCGTCTACTTCATTTAATGCGTTTACATAACCGTCTACGTCATTCCGGTGTCCATACAGCATGTCAAAATCCACCAGATTCACAAAACACAGCCCTTCAAATTTTCGTTCCATCAATTCCAGGGTGCGTTCCATATTCTTACAGTTCCCCTCATTAGGATAGGTTTCCGTAATCCCTCTTCCGGCAAAGATGTCATGAATCTTACCGACTCCGATCACTGTTTTTCCTGCATCCTTCAACGCATCCAATATCGTTTCCTTGGGAGGCTCCAGAGAAAAATCATGCCTTCGGACCGTCCGCGTGAAATGTGGATATTCCCCTGTAAATGGCCGGGCAATCACACGCCCCACCCCATGTTCTCCCGTCATCAGTTTTCTGGCGATCCGGCAGTCTTCATAAAGTTCCTCCACAGGCACTATATCCTCATGAGCTGCAATCTGAAAGACACTGTCCGCCGATGTATAGACAATCAGCTTCCCTGTATCCATATGCTCTTTTCCATAGTCACGGATCACCTCTGTCCCCGAATACGGGCGGTTACATAAAACGCCTCTTCCTGTTTTTCTCTCAAACTCACGGATGATTTCCTCTGGAAAGCCGTCCGGATAGGTTGGAAGCGGCCGCTCCGAAATCGCCCCTGCAATCTCCCAGTGCCCGACTGTTGTATCCTTTCCTGCAGATTTTTCCTGTAATTTCGCATAGCATCCTATGGTTTCACCCTCTGGCCTTCGAAAAGAGGTTCCCTCCAGATGATAAAGTCCCAGTCTTGCGAGTGTAGGAACCTGAAGCTTTCCGCTCCTCACACATGTCCCAAGCGTATCGCAGCCTTCATCTCCAAACCGGTCAGCATCAGGCGCCGCTCCGGCACCCACGCTATCCAGCACAATTAAAAATACCCGCTTTGCCATAAATGAAACATCTCCTTTTACACGACAGAGCACAACAGGCTCCCATTCCATTTACAGATCGATCTTCCGGTCTTTATAGTAATAGATCCGATCTTTTTCTCCAATCTCCCTGAGTACTCTGCAGGGATTTCCTACAGCCACCACATTTGCCGGAACGTCTCTGGTCACCACACTTCCGGCGCCGATCACGGCATTGTCACCAACATTCACACCGGGAAGGATAATAGCCCCGGCGCCAATCCAGACATTTCTTCCGATATGGACCGGAAGATTAAACTGATACACTTCCTCCCTCAGTTCCGGAAGAATCGGATGGGCTGCCGTTACGATATTTACATTGGGACCGATCATCGTATAGTCCCCGATGTATATTTCTCCATCGTCCACCAGAGTCAGATTAAAGTTGGCGTACACCATTTTCCCAAGGTGTACATAACGCCCCGCCCAGTTCGCATGGAAAGGAGGCTCCAGATAGACTCCCTCTCCGATTTCTGCAAACATCTCCTTTAAAAGGCGCTCTCTTTCCTCTCTTTGTGATGGGCGGGTCTGATTATAGTCATACAGCCGCTCCAGACAAATCTGCTGCTCCGCAGCCAGCTTTTCATCAATTGTCGGATACAACTTCTCTCCCAGCATACGCTGCTTGATTTCTTCAAAGCTAAACTTGTTCTTCATGCGCCCCCTCCTGAGTTTTTGCCGGATTTCTTCGTATATTCAGCACCACATTGACTCCCATGGGATTTACCGCCACGCCGGATACTCCTTCCAGAATGATATCCGGGATCTTTGCCGCGTCCACGATAGATGCCCGGAATTTCTTTTCTTTATCGAACTTGCGCAGCTCAGCAATATCGGTAAATACCGGCTGATACACACGTCCGTCTTTTTGCTTCAGCACCGGGATTCCTTCCTTTTCATGAACGGCAACAATAAACCTGCCCTTCTGGAAGTGTGCCAGCATCTCCTCATTCAATTCCCTGAGTTTTTCCGTCATCTCTCCGCCGTTTTTCTTCCGGAACTCCTGGACAAAATACAGCGCTGTCAGATGCATCTGGGGATTCTCGATGCGTACCTGCCCGTCAGGAAGCTTTTCCTCATCAATCCTCTTAACCAGTTCCGCCAGCTGGATCCTGATCTCTCCTTCGGTTCCTTTGTCCACCAAAAGGGCATTGACCCCCATCGGAAACAGACCAGTATAAAACGGCAGAAACATCTTATTTTTCATCTCCACCAGCTGCACTCTCTCTCCGGCTTCCGTCATGTTCTTAATCTCCTGCTCCGCCGCAGCCTTATCAAAATACAAAAGCACCTGATCATCAAAAGTCTCCGGATCACAGGATACATATGGCATACGAGAGCAGCCGGAAAACACCAGATAAATGCTCTCGGAAGTTCTCAATTTCGTTAATGTTTCTTTTTTGTCAGCTCTCATTTTATTGTGTCCTTTCCGCGCCTCCGGCGCTTCGTTCTTTCTTCATCTTACCACGCTCACGCCGGATGTTCAATCCTCTACCTTCAGGGCAGATGCCCGTCAGGGGACACCCTGAAATGCGAATGGGGACGTACACCTTTTGCAAAAGTGTACGTCCCCATTCGCATCAGCGGATCGCTTTCAATGCTTCCAGCGTCGCGTCCAGATTTTCTTTGTGCCAGTTTCTCATGAAGAGGTGTTTCCAGTTTTTACTGCCTTCATACCCCAGGAGTCCGGAGCTGCGGAAATCGCTGAGTTCTTTTTGTTGTGTGGATAGAGTGATTCTTCCGTCTTTCGTATCGATGATCAAGTGATAGTTCAGCCCGGCGGGTTCGATCTCTATCTTTTGAATGTCAGAAAAAGGGATCGCCAGGGTGACTTCTTTTTTCAACCCATAGCTGATCTTGCCGAAGGGTACCAGGACCAGCTCCTCCCGACAGATCTGCAGTACAAAAAATTCTTTTCCTTCTGTGAAAAACTTCACAATCGCATCACTTAAGTTTGCCGAAGCATATGAAACGATAATACTTCTGTTTTCCACCGGCTCATAGCCCGCGTCTCTGATGATTCCCCATATGGTCATTTCTCTTGGCATATTCTCTTCCTCCAGATGTTTTGATAATTTTGTCTGTACCAAAATTATCTCACATCTTTTTCACTCATGAAGAGATTCTGCCTGGACGGCTGTTTTCATGCCCAGACGGCTTATGCGGAACCCTCTTTAAGCTCCAGCAGATCTTTCTTTGCCTTTCTGGAAAACCAGCATGCCTCTCCATTTTGAAAGATGACCTTGCGCTCCTTGACGTCAAGACATTTGATCTGCCGGATATTTGCCAAATATGCCCGGTGTACTCTTACAAATTCTTTTCCAAGAGTCCTCTCCAGCTCCAGGATGCTCCCGGTAAAATCAATCCTTTCACGGATACCGTGCAGAATGATCCGGTGACTCTTTGCCCCGGTTTCAAAGAACAGAATCTCGTCCACAGGAATATGGCGTACTGTATCCATGAACCTGACAGTAAAATAAGCTCTGTCATCCTCCTTTTCATCCTTCATCCTTTCTACGACAGACGTTAGGCATCTGCGGATTCCGGCAAACATTTCCTGTGGATTTTCCTTCACAATATAGTCCAGCGCCTCCAGCTGATACCGGAAGGTTTCAAAAGCAAGCTCCCGAAATGCAGTCACATAGATCAAAAACCCTCGCGGATCCTCTCTCCGGATAGCCTGCCCCAGGGTAAACCCCGTGTATTTTTCGTTTTTCAGATCTACATCCAGAAAATAAATTCCCCGCCTTTTCTCTTCCCGCACCCTGTCCAGGAGTTCTTCCGGTCCGCCACACTCTGCTGCCACTTCCATATCATACCCAGAAATCAGAATCTCTTTTTCCAGTTCTTTCCTGATCGCCCTTCGCATCTCCAGGTCATCATCACACAGATAAATCGGAACCATGCCTTTTTCCTCCTGTCTTGCTGATTTTTATTTCCTGTATGAAATATCCACCTTCCTGTCTGGTACAGGAGGCAACATAGTCAAAACGTTCTATAATCCGGCGGAAGCTTGTAAGCCCATTTCCGCGATCATTTCCTTTCGAAGAATATCCATCTTCCCAGATCCTGGAAAGTGGGACTTCCTCTTTTACCGGATTTTTGATCATGATACTGGTGACTTCTTCTCCTTCATCGAAGATTGCTGTCACCTCTCCATCTGGCAAAAGCGCAGCCGCCTCTGCCGCATTATCAAGAAGGAGCCCTACGGCCCGGCACAGATCTTTAGGCGGAATCCCGGCATTCATAAATGGATTCGGAACCTCAAGGCGAAACCCGACCTCATCTTTCTTCATTTCTGTCATTTTTAAAAGCAGCAGACCTTTTAATTCTGTAATCCGAACATTGCCAAGCTGGGAAATCTGAAAAATCTGCTCACCAACCTGATGTTCAAAATCTCCCGTTACATCGGAAATAAACTCACGTACCGCCTTAAGATCACCTTCTCCTGCCTGGAGGCTGACTCCGGCCATCATGTTTTTAAAATCATGGCGGAACAGCCTCACCTCTTTCTGTACGGATTCCAGATTCTGGATATACAGTTCCTGCTGGCTCAGGTTCATCTCTTGTTCTTCAATCTGCTTTCTTTGCACTTCACAGCGAAACATATAGTTAATCACACCATAGATCAGCAGAAAAAACAAGATGGAAATCATTGGATTTGAATTATTTAAAACAATCTTTTCATTTGTAATCTCCACCGCCAGATGCCTCGCACCCGGAATCAGGAAAATGAAAATCTTACGCAGTTTTCCACTGTCTTCTGCCAGCAGACAGGCACATTCTTCAAACAACCGGGCTCTTATGATAAACCATACGGCAAGAAACGAAGGAATCAATACTCCGATACATTCTGACACCATATACACAGTCAGTTCCGATGGTACTGCCAGATCATAATTATCGCTGATAAAAAGACCTGTCAATTCCTGGAATGTTCCATATAGAAAGACTGTAAGCCCTGCCATCGCAAACGCAGTACTCCATCTGACGACATAGATTCCTTTCATAGACAGAGCCCAGATCGTCACTTCCAGATAAACTTCCAGTAAAACGCCGGCAAAACAGCCATACATTCCCTGCAAATACATCCATGTGGCAGGAATCATCAGGCACAGGATATATGGGACAAGCAGAACCACCGTTTTTTTCATATCCGGCTTTCTGTTAAGTAACGCCCCTGTCAAGAAAAGATTTATCACATAAGACACAAATGCAAGAGGTATATTCATCGCAAAAGCCGAGAAAAATGTAAACTCCATTTCTTTTTAGTCCTTCTGCAGAGATTTTAAATATTTTTGTGTATAAGTACAGACTGCAAAGCATTTTCCACAAAGATCTGTTTTGATCCCTGTTCTCTCGTACATGATCTCAAGCTGCTTTTGATAACACTTTTCTACATTCACAATCTTCTCTCTCGCCATACCAGCCTCCCAAAGCGTCCCTTTCAGAGCCTGTGCCGGGCAGCTCTTCACACAGGCCTGACATGCACCGCAGCTGGATTTCAGAACAGGCTGTTCTGTCTCCAAGGGTGCATTGGTAAGAAGCGATGAGATTCTTACCGCCGAACCATACTGCGGTGTTACCAGAAGACAGTTTTTTCCGATCCATCCAAGTCCTGCCCTGACCGCCACCGTTTTATGCGGAATGGGAGAACGGTTGTCCTCATTGACCACTACCCGGTCCGTGGTCTGTGCATATGCCTCATATCCTCGCTCTTTTAAAAACTGCTCCCCTGCCGTCACGATTTGATTTAACTTCTGGTTCAGTTCACTGTAAAGATGATAATATTCCTCCGTCGGTCCTTCCATCAGATCCCACGTCACCTTCGCCGGCAGCGCGACAGCGACCGATACCCCTGTCTGAAATCCGCAGTTCTCAACGTCCGACAGGCTGCCCGTTCCGGCCAGATCTGCTCCTCTTTCATATAATACTTCTTTTAATTCTTCCGTCAGGCTCATGTTCTTTTCTCCCTCCTTCTCATCAGCTTTCCAGCAGATTTCCGACTATGCGTCCATGCACCTCTGGAAACGTAAGGACCGGCTCCGGATGTTCCGGATGCTTGCCAGTCATCTTCTCCATCCAGACCATATTGTACCAACGGCCAAACTTATAACCACTGTCATGAAATTCTCCTATCCTTCGGAATCCCATATGCTCATGAAACTGCACACTGTTTTTCGTCAGATACTCGTCCTCTTCTTTTGGCCAGGCAATGCAGGCGTTCATATTTAAAATATTCATCTCTTGCAAAATCTTCTCCATTGCTTCATAAAGCCTTTTTCCAATTCCCTGTCTCCTGATATTCCTGTCAAGATAGATGGACAGCTCTGCCGACCAGTCGTAAGCTTTTCTTCCGATAAATGCCGATGCATAAGCATACCCCAGGATCCTGCCGCTTTTCTCGGCCACAATATAAGGATATCTTTCCAGTGTCTTTTCAATCCTCCTCTGAAATTCTTCCACTGCCGGAACTTCATACTCAAAAGAAATGGCAGTATCCGTCACATAAGGCGCATAGATTTCCACTAGGTGCCCGGCGTCACAGGGTCTGGCGGTGCGCAGGATGATTGATGTGTTTATTTCTTTCTCTTCATAAGCCGCCGTTTCCATAACTGCTCCTCCATGCTCAAGGTTCCTAAACTTCAAAGCTTTCTGATTTCAGATCACAATAATGCCTGCCTTTTTCTGCTGTAAATTTTAACACACAGTAGTCCGGATCATCAACGCCTTGTTTATAAAACAGGGTATCCCCGGAACGCCAGATTTCTTTTTTGATCTCCGGCTCCTGCAGCACTTCCATCCTGCCTGTCAGCATCAGCCCTTCGTACCGGTATCGACTTCTCTGATAAAAATAGATACTGGCTTTTTCATTTTTCATAAACTGCTGCGCCCGCATGGAAGAAGTGTTGGTAGAAAAATAAAAACTGTTCCCCTCTATTTTTCTCGGCATAAACATCGCCTTGATGTTGGGGAATCCTTCTTCGTCTACTGATGCCACAAAGGCTGTTTTCTGCTTCTGGATAAATGCCATGATTTCTTCTTTCATCTGGATTTCCCTCCTTCTTTTTCATGAGCTGCATTTCTTTGTCAATGTTTCCAGGATCCGAGCGAGAAAGCCTTCAAATTCCTTTTGTTCTCTTTCTGAAAACCCCTGGTAAAACAGTTGATTCATCTGCTGGGATACTGTTTCGTACTTCTTACGCATGGATTGTGCATAATCTGTCAGCGAAACGATCGTCTGGCGCCGGTTCTCAGGGTTAATCTCCCTCGCTACAATTCCCTTGCGGACCATCCCGTCCACGACAACAGACACTGTATTTTTGGCCAGCGAAGTCTGTTCACTGATCTCAGTGATTGTCAGATGATCCTTCTTCCACAAAACAAACAGGATCCTTCCCTGACCGCCGCTGATCTCGATGCCGCTTTCGCCTAACATCTTCTCAAAAATACGATCCTGGAGCTGTTTGATCTGTGAAATATAAAATCCGCCCTTGGTTTCCAATTATCCTCCTCCATTCTTACTAGAATAGTTCTATTTAGAACTATTGTAGTATAAATTGCCTCTCTCTGCAACAATTATTCCGACTCCTGTTTTTGTTTCCAGATCATGAAATATTCTTTTTCTCCTGTATCCTGGTCTACCAGCTCTTGTTGTACCCGAAAACCTTCTCTCCTGTAAAAATGTATGGATCCCTCATTCTTACAGTAAACGTGAAGCGTCAGCTCCTCTCTTCGACTCTTTACGAAGTCCAGCAGCTCTTTGCCGATTCCCCGGGATCGCGCTTCCTTCCGCACGAAAATCCCCGCGATATATTCCTGATCCAATCCGATAAACCCAAAGATTTCCTGACTATCCTCGTCCTGGCAGACATAGACTTCCGCCTGCAAAAACATTTCCTTTACCATCGGAAGATGGCCTTCCCAGTAGGACGCCGGAATAAAATCATGAGCCTCACAATTTGTACGCAGCCAGATCCCGGCCACAGCTTCCACATCGCATTTTTCTAATCTTCTGATCATGATTCCGTCCTGTCTTTCTGTCATATATTTTTTCCAAAACAAAGGGGCATTACCTGCCCCTTTGCTCTCACATCCTTTCAACCGAATAACTCAGGTCTACTCCTTCCTGCAGATATCCAGAGCATGACTGGAAACTCCCAGCAAATCTTCCCTCTCACAAGTAGCAAGATGATATTTCATAAATATCCGAAACGTCTCTTCATCCATGGCATCCAACGCTTCTCTTATCAGAAGAGCACACCCGTCAGAAGCCACATAGTGAAGCCTTCTTACGGGAAAATACGACATCAGTTCATCCACATCTTCTTTTCGGACAAGTTCAAACAAATCCTCTGGTTCTGATTTTGCCGCAAATGTTTCTCCATCCAGCAGCCCCTTTCCTATATATTCCTTCACGCTGATATTTCCACGATTGAAACCTTCATCAATCAGACACCCATCTGATATTACATAGGCGGCAAAAACGATCCCACCTTTTTTTGTCACGCGTAAAGCCTCACTGACCGCCTGTCTTTTATCTTTCTGGCTGTATAGATGATATAAAGGCCCCAGCAGCAGTGTAATATCATAAGTATTCTCTGCAAAAGACGACAAATCCATGGCATTTCCCTGGATAATCCGGATATTCTCATCTTCCCGTGTATTTTCACGGAAGACTTCGATATTGTGTTCTATCAATTCCACTGAATCCACTTTAAATCCCTGTCTTGCAAGTGCATGAGAATAACGACCGGTTCCGGCACCTATTTCCAGCACTCGATCCCCTGGCCTGATATATGCATTAATATAGTGCATCGTCGTAAGAAATTCCACCATTCCATGCCTGGACTTTAAGCGGCTGTCCTCGTCATAATGGCTGTAAAATTCTGTTAGATAATGATTTGTTTCCATCGGACATATTCCCCTCCTCACATCCATAAATCCTCTCAAAGCCTGTAGAGCACACTTTCATAATCCTTTACATAATACCGGATATTTTTCCGCCCTTTTTGGATCACCATATGCCCTTCCGCTTCCAATTTCTCTTTCTGTGCCTCTATTCCGCCCGGATATTTCGGATTTAGTTCGCCGTTTGCTTTCAACGTTCTCCAGTACGGCGTCTGGTCAGAAGTCCTCTGCTCGCTGGCCCAGGCCGCGATCGATACAAAGATCCCTGCCGTTATAGGATCTGTAAAATCAGCGTTATTTTTCTTTGCCAGATAGTCTCTGATCTCGCCTACCGTGATCACTTTTCCGCGTGGAATCCGTTTCATGATCTCATCGTAGGTAACGGGCGGTGCAAAAAACATCCTCTCTCCGCCATATTTTTTGATGGTTGCCTCGTCTGTCACCACCTGAATCTTA
Organism: uncultured Lachnospiraceae bacterium; assembly: GCA_900553355.1. Classification (GTDB taxonomy): domain Bacteria; phylum Bacillota; class Clostridia; order Lachnospirales; family Lachnospiraceae; genus Merdimonas. The sequence goes on along the minus strand of USDK01000033.1, from coordinate 8,614 downwards.
GGCATCCCCGTATCCTTATGGAGCATCGCATTGAAATCCTTCTTTCCTTCGTTTGCCATACCAGCACCTCCTTTTCCCAAGAATAGCCGATATTTTCATATCCTGCAATGAGACGGTTTGAAAAATTATTTCTTTTTTAGTCCAGCCGCTCAATCTCCACCGTTGCAATCCCAGACTGCTCAGGTTCTCCTGTAATGAGATCCTGAGGCGCCGGTACCAACAGCATAAATCCATCTTTTCCGTAACGTTTTTCATATCCCTTTGCATAGGTTTCTTCTACGGAAGCATGGACTACCTCTCCAATCACCATGGCAGTGATCCCAGCGCCGCTTAGATCCTGCACTGATTTCAGCGTACACTCCAGGGAAAGAAACGCTTCCTCTATCTTCGGCGCATGGATCGTTTTCGCCTCAGTTAGTGTAAAATTTCCAGCCTCGAACTCATCCTCCTCATAACCATTACGATGAATCGTTTCCACCAACCTGTCATAGCAGCTGACAGGCAGAAAATTGATACAGAAGCATTTTTCCCTCTGAATATTTGTATAGGTATGGGTGTGCTGATACAGATTTCCCATCACCGCAAAAAAGGCCGTCTTATCCCCGTGGAAACAACTCCAGGCGTGAAAGCAGACATTGGGCTGCCCGTTTTCTTTCCATGTTGTGACCGCAAATAAAACGGTCGGGATTCCCGCCGTCACTTCAAAATGAGAAAAAAGATTAAATTCCTCTGGATATAAGGGTTTAAAATACTTTGGAAATTCTTTTCCGATCTCTATCTTCATAAATACTTTGATCCTTCCCGGATACTCAATTTATCCATCCTGTCCTTATACTGATCAATAAAATCCTTCACCCACTCGGGATCCGTCTTGGAATAATCCCTTAAACTCCATCCGATGGCTTTATTGATAAAGAATTCTTTGCTTCCCAGGTTATTGACAATAATCTGTCCGAGCAGTTCCCGGTTTGTCTTCTCTTTTCGCAGTAGCTGATGGTCAATTGCAAGGCGTCTCACCCAGAGATCCTCATCCAAAGACCACTGAAGCATCAATTCATCCACACGACTGTCACTTAGGCCAATCTCTCCAACGATCCGATCCAGGCAGTCAATGCTGTCCCACCACTGTTTTTCTTTGATATATTTCCAGATTTTAGGAATATCCCCATAGGTAAGAGATTTCTGCATTACAGCAAGATAATCAAAAACCAGATACTGAAATTCCCGGTGTTCATCTGCATAGCACTGATCCAGAAATCCCCAGTCCACCTCTCCCTTCTTCTTCTCTTCTTTTAAAAAATCCCGATACAGCTTCTTCCTTTGGGGCGTTGGGATTCCATAAAATGGGAAAAGATTTTTCATATATTTTGCCATCTTCACAGCATTTTCGGGATTCTGATTCTTTTCAAATTCCACCTTGATCTTTGTATATTGGTCCATGCTTCTTCCTCTCGATCAATCACAGTTTTTTCTGGCTTTCTATGTACAGATCCAGATTCCGGTGATCCCCAATTTTCATCAAACCGCTCTGTTTTCGTCATCATTTCCCCTTCTTTTTCATTCTTCCCTTTTGCTTATTCATCCGGCTGCTGCCCGTCATGGGCTTTCCATTTGCAGTCTGTCAGTTCCATCTCCGAAAATACTGCCTTAAAAGACGATTCTTCCGGTGAACAGGCATAGATGCCAAACCGGATCTTTCCGCCTCCTTTTTTCATGTGGCAGATCCGCATCTGCTGAAAACGGATACCGTCACGAGAGCATTCGATACAGTAATCGTCCTCTCGCCGGCTAAGCCTGTACCACATAGACTTGATGTCTGCGCTGATCTCGGTAGTCGCCCAGTCCGAATATCCTTCGTTTGTGACTACACTTCCCAGATGCTGGAATTCTTCATTCTCATACTCGATCGAACCCTTCAGCCAGTTTTCACTGTCCAGATACATTACAACACCGCACTGGTCAAACCGATGATGACTCTGAGAAAAATCTGTGCGGACGACAAAACTGAAATACTGTTCTTCCGTCTCCATCTGGAAGACCGGCGCGTTGTCATTCCTGAAATGATAATAGGTTCTCTGCCACAGATCTGTATGAGGTTTTGTGACAACCTCAATTACACCGTCCGCAATCTTAGAACTTTCCGGTTCCCTCGTCCATTGAAATCTTCCAAAATCCAAGCTCTTCATTCTTCGTCTCCTTCTGTCTTCTCCGTAATATTCCTTACCTATAAATCCAGTCTCATATAGATGGAATTATCCATGGGGCTGTCATTATAGCTTTCAATCTCATAAAATCCATACTTTTTATACATATGGATAGCGCTTTCCAGGAACGGCAGTGTATCCAGAAACATATACTGATAGCCAATCTCTTTTGCATCTTCAATGATTCTCCGGATCAGCCTGCCTCCAATATGGCATCCCCGGAATTCCGGCCGCACATACAGCCGCTTCATCTCACACTTTCCTTCACCGATCTTTTTCAGTCCGATACAGCCTGCTGCCCTATCTCCGCAAAAGGCCAGATACAGTCTTCCTTCCTGCATCCCATATTTCTCTTCCAGATGCTTTAATTCCTCATCATAATTCTGAATCTCCAGATATTGCTGAAATGCCGGATCCTGATCAACCAGCATCTGCGTATACTCCTGGAACAAAGCTCCAACTTCCTCCGGAAAGTCATATGCCGGTACGATCCACATCTCTTCTTCCCAGAAACTCTTCAGATACGTTTCCGCATCTTCACGGGATCGAAAAACATGAATGTGCCTGCTGTCTTTATACTGCTTAAGCAGCCGGTAAATCTCGGGAAGCTGATCTCTCGGAAAATCTAAGATCCACTGCCGGAACTGTGGGTCAAACTCAGTCTCTGTCCAGGGCATGTCCTCTCTTTCCTTCCCGATCCGGGATCTGACACCTTCCAGACAGACCTCCACCGGATAATCCAGAAGAAATACCGTATCACATTCTTCCAACCTCTTTTCCAGCGTCCGTTTATAGTTGCCGTCAATGATCCATGCATCTTTTGTCAGGATTTCCTGGAGCTCTTGGTCAAATTCTTCTTTTGTCACATTGGTCCTGTCTTCCTTATGCCATAAAAGATCCAGATAATACAAGGGGAGTCTGGATACATCTCTTAGCTTCCTTGCAAAAGTGCTTTTCCCAGCGCCAGGACTTCCGATCACAATCACTTTTCGCATCTATTCCTCCACCGCTTCCCGTTGTTTTCCATAAACACACAGGTTATAGACGTTCCCATTCTTCACCACCGCATGTTTCATGAGTCCTTCCAGCTCGAACCCATTCTTCTCCAGGACCTTCCTGGATGCCGTATTTGGCTCATAGACCAGCCCGGTAATACGAATGATCCCCAGCTTTTCAAATGCCTCCCTGCAGATTGCTTCCACAGCCTTTGTCATGATCCCTCTGGACCATTCTTTCGTTATCAGCATGTATCCGATCTCTGCATCCTGCCGGTAGACATCTTCTTTTTGTTCTACGGAAATATTCCCGATGATTCTTCCATCCACAGTAATTGCCCGGAAAATGCCATCCTTCCCGTCATGCTCCAGAACCATACGAAGCCACCATTTTGCGCTTTCTTCTGTGTATGGATCCGGCAGACGATCCGAAAGATAGCTTCTGTCTACCGTATTACAGATGTTCATTAACTGCTTTTTGTCCTCCAGTGTCCAACATCTTAATTCCACCTTCAAGCTATCATCCCCTTTTGCCTTTATTCTTGAAGTATAGCATATTCCGAAGGCTAATGGCATCTTCCAGGCAAAAATTAATTCATACATCTTGTCTGCGTACAAAGAAAACCGCCAGGATCACCGTCACAAGGAAAATCAGGATCATCGAAAAGGTATTCTCACTCCAGCTTCCCATCCCTGCCAGCAGACGGTATCCCCAGTAAGCCGGAAAGATTCTTCCTGCCTGCTCCAAAAAGTCCGGCAATAGTTCTGCCGGAAACATGATACCGGACAACAGGATCGACGGCAGAAAGGCCACCTGGCATAGCATGGTCAGCTTCGCCTGACTCTTCACACTAAGCCCCAGCACACAGGCAAGGGCAAGTGACACCACCAGGAAAAAAGCCAGCTTCACAAGATATACCAGGATGTTCGAAGGAATCCTTGCATCAAACATGACCGGAGCCGCAAGAAGCAGGATCCCACTCATAATCATCAGGTGGACAAAGGAGGAAAATATAAGCGCGGCCAGGCCAAAGCACTGTGGCGCCCCTCCGGCATGATACATCTTTTTCACCTCTGTCCCGTAGATTTCCACCAAAGAAGGCGGAACTCCGATCAGCGCTCCCATGGATACACCCATGACGGTCATGGAAGCCGTCAGAGTCTCCTTTGCTTCCGGCATCAGAGATGTAAAGATCCCACCCATCACCGCAAAAAACATAAGGGGCACCAGATAACAGGTGACCAGAAGGGACCTGCTGCGGATATCCATCCGAAACTGCAGACCTATCCCGTATAAAAATGCACTCATTTGGCTCCCTCCTTTGCCAGTTCCATAAAATGCTCCTCCAGCGTTCCGCGGCTGATCCGGATATCCTGGATTTTCTTTCCATTCCTTCGATATTCTGTCAAAACTTCCAGCAGCGTATCTTCAATATTGTCTGTAGAATAAGTTTCCTCCTCATTCTTGGTCCTAATCCTGATCTGATAGCGCTTTCTCATCTTTTCTGCCAGCTCTTGTGTTGTTCCCAGAAAAGCGGCTTTCCCCTGATTTAAGATTAAGATCCGGCTGCAGAGTTCCTCCACCTCTGCCATATCATGGCTGGCCAGGATAATTGTCTTTCCTCTTTTCTGCAGCCTGCGTACTTCTTCATGCAGAGCCTTTCTTCCTTCCACGTCCAGCCCTGCCGTGGGTTCATCCAGAAAAAGAATATCCGGATCATTCGTCAGCGCCAGAGCCAGATGAAGCCTCCGTTTTTGTCCTGTAGACAGCTCCTGGTAGGTTTTTCTCCCCAGTTCTTCAATTCCAAGGGCTGTCAGCACTTCCGGATCCGCCTCGGCCTTCTTCCATTTTGCAAACAGATGCACCGCTTCCATCGGCCGGATATAAGAAGGCAGAGCAGCCGACTGAAGCTGGATCCCTGTGGTTCCGTTTATCTGGATCCTGCCTCCCTCATGTTTCCGGAATCCTTCGATACATTCCAGAGTTGTGGTCTTCCCTGCGCCGTTGACTCCCAGAATGCCAAAGATTTCCCCACACTCCACGGTAAAGGTAAGATTTCTTAACACCTGGTGAGCGCCATAGCTTTTCCGCAGCTTTGATACCTGGATCGCCGGTTTCATGACTGCACCTCCCCGAATGGATTGATTCCACTGTTCTGAAAATACAGTTCCAGCGCCGGCTGGAGATATTCATTGACAAGCGCCTGTTTCCGGCTCCAGTCCTCATGGTCGTCCTGTAGGTCTCCAAACTCCATCAGCTTGGGAAGAAGGCTCATATCACCGCCTGTAAATTCCACGACCATTCCCCAGAATTGTGCAGTCAGCGTCTGCACTTTTTCATCTTCCGGAGCCAGATCTTTCTCCCTGCATTCTAAGATCTGATCCGTCAGCTCGTGAAACTTTCCGATAAACCGAAGGCCGCTGCCCTGGTCAAAGCGTTCCCTGATATGATCCAGCATAGAATCGTCAAAATGTTTGATCAGCCAGTAATATTCGTTATGCATCTGGAGATTCACCACGATATCTGCATATTTCTTGAAGTCCACCTCCTGCATCTTCTGTACTTCTTCCTTTAAGGCTTCGACCGCCGACAAAGTCTCTGTGAGCTGCCCGATCTTTTCCCGGATCGCCTGGGCCTGCTGCGTCAATGCCTCCGCCACTTCCTGCGGAGTATCCAGGGATATCAGCCTGGTCTTAATATCATCAAGGGAAAATCCCAGTGCCTTCAGCGCCTGGATCTGGTGGAGCCTGACCATATCCTTGTATGTATAAAGCCTTCGTCCGCCCTCGCTCTGCGCAGTCGGGCACAAAAGTCCTTCCCGGTCATAATACTGCAGAGTCCGGACCGTCGTTCCCATCTGCTTTGCCAGTTCTCCTACCGTCATAAATCCTTTTGGAATTGCTCGTTCTCTATTCATCTTATCTTCCTCCTGGCTCCTATTATAATTCATGACGCCGCGTCACGAGCAAGCTTTTTCCCGACAAAAAATCCCGGACAGTTCTTTTTTACAAGTACTGTCCGGGACTTATCTTCTCCTTTTTACTTATACTGCTGTCCATCCTCCATCAATATAGATTGTCTGTCCTGTGGTATATGCACTGTTTTCCGACGCAAACAATAACAGCTGCCCGCATAATTCCTCGATTTTTCCAGGTCTTCCGATGGGACATCTCTGTTTCAGTTCTTCCAGTGCCTCATCCGTAAACACCATCATCTCCGACGGGAATTCTCCCGGTCCTATGGCATTAACTGTAATGTTATATTCTGCCCATTCCTGTGCAAGACTTCTTGTAAAATTCGGAATCGCTCCTTTGGTTGCATTATATGCCAGGATCGGATTATGAAAGCTTGAAATTTTTCCAAACATAGAGGCCGTATTGATAATCCGTCCATACTGATTTTTGATCATGTTCTTTCCACACTCTCTTGCCATCAGAAAATATCCGGTCAGACTGATATCCACCACATTCTGCCACCGCTCCAGTGGAAGTTCCGTAGTCGAACAGTAAGCCATAGCGCCTGCGTTATTGACAAGAATATCGATTTTCCCCCAGGTGTCGATCACTTTCTGGACTCCCTGAACCACCTGCTCTTCTTTTGTCACGTCACAGGGTACCGGAAGACAGGTGCCGCCGTTTTTTTCAATCTCCTCTCTCAGGCCTTCCTGAATGCATTACTCTGCTAATTTACCGAAATAAATTGATTGTCTGAAAATGACTTTTTTGATATACTAAAGAAAGACCGCTATTAGCTTGGCTGATTAGTTATTGGTTAATTTAGCATTAAGAGGAGGCACAAAAATGATTACAGGATTTAAAAATGCGGCAGAACTTGACTTCTCCGTACCAGAGAATCGTCAGAAGATGGAAGAAGCTTTTCAGCAGGTGCAGGCTGAAAAGGGTAAGACCTATCCTCTGATCATCGGCGGAGAAAAGATTGAAACAGAAAAGAAGATCACTTCTCTGTCTCCCGCCACAAAAGAAGTGCTGGGATATGCCAGCTCCTGCAGCCGTGAACTGGCTGACAAAGCGATAAAAACTGCTGACGAGGCATTTCAGACCTGGAGCCGTACTCCAGCTGAAGAGCGGATCCGCTGCCTGAAAAGACTTGCAAGACTGGTAGAGGAAAATCGTTTTATCCTGGATGCATGGAATGTTGAGGAAAGCGGTAAAAACTGGGGCGAAGCAGATGGAGAGCTCTGTGAAGCGCTGGATTTCTTTAATTCCTATGCCATGCATATGGCAAATCTGGACAAGGGACTGGAACTAATCCCAACGGATGAATATACCAAATGTATCTACATACCAATCGGCGTCGGCGCCATCATTCCGCCGTGGAACTTCCCACTTTCCATCTGCGGAGGCATGGTTACAGCAGCTCTTGTGACCGGAAACAGCGTTATCTGCAAGCCTTCTTCCGACACACCGATCGTAGCCTATAAGTTTGTAGAACTCTGCCTGAAAGCCGGATTCCCGGCAGGGACTGTTAATTACATTCCAGGATCAGGTTCTGAGATCGGCGACTATATCGTAGAGCACCCACGCACCAGATTTATCAACTTCACCGGATCAAAAGCTGTCGGATGCCGCATTAATGAAAATGCTGCAAAGGTAGCCGACGGCCAGAAATGGCTGAAACGTGTCGTTGCCGAGATGGGCGGAAAGAATGCCATCATCGTAGACTCTACCGCAGATATCAGGAAAGCTGCCGAGGGAGTGGCAAGCTCTGCCTTTACTTTCCAGGGGCAGAAATGCTCCGCCTGCTCACGCGCTCTGGTCATGAGCGACGTGTATGATGAGTTCGTCGATGAAGTAGTAAAATGTGCGGCGGCTCTCAAAGAAAATCAGGGAAGCGGAGCCAGCAATGCACCGATGGGTCCGGTCATCAATCAGGGCGCTTACGACAGCATTACCGGATATATTGAAGTTGCCAGAAAAGAGGGCAAGATCGTATACGGAGGAACCTACAGTGACGAGAAGGGATACTATATCGATCCTACCGTGGTACGCGATGTAGACAAAGATGCCCGGATTGCCAATGAAGAAATCTTTGGACCTGTCCTCGCCGTTGTCAAAGTAAACTCCTTTGACGAAGCCCTGGAGATTGCAAACCAGACCGAGTACGGCCTGACAGGCTCTGTCTATAGTGAGACCAGAGAACATATCCAGAAAGCCAAAGTAGAATTCCAGGTAGGAAACCTCTACTTCAACCGGAAATCCACCGCAGCCGTAGTCCTGCAGCATCCGTTCGGCGGCTTCAACATGTCTGGAACCGATGCCAAGACAGGAACCAGCGATTATCTGACCAACTTCATGAATCTGAAATCTATTACCGAAGATTTAAGTTAATCAACGCATGATGAAGGGGCTGTCGCATCAATGATTAGGAAATCATAGATGCGGCAGCATCTTTTT
>USDK01000032.1 GCA_900553355.1 uncultured Lachnospiraceae bacterium | reverse complement strand
AAATAAGAACGTCATGGTAAAATTCTTTATAAACAGACCCATCTTTGCCACCGTTCTTGCCCTGATTATCGTGGTTGCGGGATTGGTCACACTCAACGTATTACCCATCGCCCAATATCCGGATATCACGCCGCCTACCGTACAGGTTTCGGCCGTTTATCCGGGAGCCGATGCGCAGACGGTTGCACAAACTGTCGGACTGCCGATCGAGCAACAGGTGAACGGTGTGGACGGAATGATTTATATGAGTTCATCGTCTTCGTCGTCGGGGCAATATACGCTGACCGTTACTTTCGAGGTGGGAACCGATATAGATATGGCGACCGTGTTGGTACAGAACCGGGTGAACATAGCGCAGGGAAATTTACCGGAGGCTGTCATACAACAGGGAATTATCACGAAGAAGCAGTCTACCAACATCGTCATGTTCTTGGCGTTGGAATCGGATAATCCATTGTATAACAGTTTGTTTCTGTCGAATTATGCCAAGTTGAACATTACCGATGAGTTGTCCCGTTTGCCGGGAGTAGGCGGTGTGACGGTGTTCGGAGCCGATAATTACAGCATGCGTATCTGGCTCGACCCGGAGTTGATGCGTATACGGAGCCTTACGCCGGCCGATGTCTATTCGGCTATTCAGGCACAAAATATGGAGGTGTCGGCCGGTAGTGTGGGACAACCTCCTACGGATACGGACGAGGCTTTCCAGTTTACACTGGTTTCGAAAGGTCGCCTTTCTACGCCGGAGGAGTTCGGACGGATCATCATCAAGTCGTTGCCCGGCGGGGAATATCTGAGGTTGCGCGACATCGCTACCATAGATTTGGGAAGTGCGACTTACCATACGACATCGACTATTAACAGTAAAGAAACGGCGGCTATCGCCATTTATCAGTTGCCGGGGTCTAATTCTCTCGATGTGGCAAAAGCTGTGAAAGCGAAGATGATGGATTTGAGCCGTTATTTCCCGAACGATGTGCAATATAAGGTGGTGCTCGATACGACTCAATTCGTGAGTGCATCTATCGATGAGGTATTGGTTACGTTTGTGGAGACCTCTCTTATCGTGATGCTGGTCATTCTTATTTTCTTACAAAATTTCAGGGCGATGATTATTCCTTCTCTGACCATACCGGTTTCGCTTATCGCGACATTTGCCGTGATGAAGTTGATGGGATTTTCTATCAATACGCTTACTCTTTTCGGCCTTGTTTTGGCAATAGCTATCGTGGTGGACGATGCGATCGTAGTGGTCGAAAATTCGACCCGGCTTATCGATACGGGAAAGTATAGTCGCAAGGAGGCGGTCGAGAAGGCCATGGAGGAGATTACGAGTCCGGTTATCGGCGTGGTATTGGTGTTATTGGCCGTGTTTATCCCGACAGCTGCTGATAAAGTCTGCGATGTCAAGGAGGATGTCCAGGAAACTATAGACAAGCACAGCAAGTCCCCAGCGCAGTGCAAGGCTGGATTTTTCTACGTTATTGGCATACTGATAGGCCCGTTTGCCGGCGGTCAATAAGAATGCGCCGAGAATCATGCAGGCGCAGCAGCTCAGCAGATCGGAAGGATTGATATCGGTCCTGCTTTTGGATAAAAGGTCTACGCTGCCATTGATCATAGAGATAACCAGTACAAAAAGGTTGGAAATGATGGCCAAGGCGCCGATGATCTGATAGTAGCAGCCGGAGATGTGCAGAAGTTTTCTTCCTCCGGGAGACTTGATCCCGCCGATGGAATATATGAGGGTATCACAGAAATCCCGGGGCTTTTCTCCGAGTGAGGCCTGGAGTGTGGAGCCGCGCTTCTGGGCTTCCATGGCCATACCCAGAAGATCCCGGCGTATTGTCTCGATTTCAAGATCGCTTAATGGAAAAGTACGCACATATTTCATCATTTTGTGCAGAGTTTTTCTGTTTTCTTTATTCAGGTCCTGCTCGCCCTGGTAATTTGCAGCCTCAAGAATATTGACCGTGTTATTTGTCTGTGCTGTCATAGGTCATACCTCCTGGTTTGAAAATGTGATTGACGGAAGAGGAAATCTGTTCCCAGTTGGACAGAAATTCTTCCAAATATTCATTGCCTGTCTCCGTGATAGAATAATATTTTCTGCTGGGACCAAGAGGAGAAGGCCGGAACTCGGAATCTATGATCCCTTTTTTTTCCAGCCGGACCAGCAGAGGATAGATTGTTCCTTCTTTGATATCTGTAAATCCATACTGCTCCAGCTTTTGTACAAGTTCATATCCATAAGTGGTTTCTTCAGAAAGAAATTTTAAAATACAGCCCTCCAATGTCCCACGCATTAATTGGGATTTGTCGTACATTTCAATTATCACCGCCTCTACTATGTGTCACATACTAGTTGTTGACTATATTGTACCACATAGTAGATGGAAGTCAATAACATTTTCGAAGATTCATCATATTTCCGCCGACCTGTGATTACAATAATATTGATAGACGGAATCGGTGAGGAATGGTGCCATGAAAGTCATTCTGTCAATACTGTTGTGCCTGACACTGTGTGTGCAGCCTGTAATGGCTGCGGAAAATACAGATGAGAACATGGAGACAGAAGAGAGTGAAACGCCGGAAGCAGCAGAAGGTGAAGATGCGCAGGAAAAAGAAACGCAGCAGCAGGAAATTGAAATCAGCGCACCGTCAGCGATCTTGATGGAGGCTTCTACCGGTCAGGTGATCTTTGAAAAGAATCCCGATGAACAAAGACCGCCGGCAAGCGTAACCAAGATCATGACACTGCTTTTAATTTTTGATGCCCTGGAATCCGGACAGATTAGTCTGGAGGATGAGGTTACGACCTCAGAACATGCAGCCTCCATGGGCGGTTCCCAGGTGTTTCTGGAACCAGGAGAGATACAGACGGTGGATACATTGATCAAATGTATTGCGGTGGCCAGTGGAAACGATGCCTGTGTGGCAATGGCAGAATATATTGCAGGAAGCGAGGAGGAATTTGTACGGCGGATGAATGAACGGGCCCAGGAGCTTGGAATGGAAAACACTCATTTCGTAAACTGCAATGGACTGGATGCAGACGGACACCTGACCACAGCCAGAGATATCGGGCTGATGTCCAGAGAATTGATCACTACATATCCACAGATCCGGGATTATGCTATGATCTGGATGGAAAATATTACACACAATACACAGAAGGGAACATCCGAATTTGGCCTGACAAATACGAATAAACTGGTCAGACATTATGAATATGCCACAGGCCTGAAGACAGGTTCCACAAGCCAGGCAAAATTCTGCATCTCTGCCACAGCCGAGAAAAATGGAATGGAACTGATTGCCGTGATCATGGCGGCGGAGACCAGTAAAGACCGGACGAAAGATGCGATTGCACTTTTGAACTATGGATTTGGAAAATGCAGCATCTATCAGGAAGAGGCGGCAGAAGCAACGCCGGAGATCGCCGTGAGGGGAGGTGTAAAAGAAAAGGCGGCCACTGCACAGGAAACAGCATTTACCTATATCAATACATCCGGAGCGGATCTTACTTCAATCGAAAGAAAAGTAAAAATGAAAGAATCCCTGAAAGCTCCCGTGAAACAGGGGCAGGAGGCAGGAAAAGCCTTTTATTATCTAGACGGAGAAGAAATCGGAAGCATAAAAATCCTGACAACAGAAGAGGTAAAAAAGATGAGTTATCCAGATGCGGTGGAAAATGCAGTGGAAAACTTCTTACCTTGATTGATTGGGGACGGGGGATTTTCAGAAATCCCCCGTCCCCAATCATCATGAAGATGGGTTATCAACAAGTTTTCCACGTGAGTTTTCCCCATTTGGCGGATAGCGGTTGGTTTGACGCAAATAGGGACGGGGGATTTTCCAAAATCCCCCGTCCCCAATGGATTAAATTGCGCGTGTGTATTCTTTCAGCCACTCGCGTTCTTCGTCATTCAGATGTGGAGCTACAATCTCATATACTTTTGCGTGATAGGAGTTGAGTTGTTCTTTGTCTTCTTCTGTCAGCATTTCCGGAATGATGGCATCCAGGTCGATCGGTACATAGGTGATGGGCTCGAAGTAGAGGAACTGTCCATATTCGTTCTTTTCTCCTTTGCGTACCACCAGTTCATTTTCAGTGCGGACACCGTGAGAACCTTCGATGTAGATACCTGGTTCATCGGTGATGACAAGTCCCGGCATCAGCGGCTGTTTTTCGTGTGCGCGGATAGCACAGCGGAATCCACAGGGAGCCTCGTGGATATTCATCAGATAGCCTACACCGTGGCCGGTACCGTGGTTAAAGTTCTTGCCACGTTTCCAAGCAGGCATCCTTGCCAGCACGTCCAGGTTGTATCCCGCAGTACCTTCCAGGAACACGGCGTTTGCCAGATGCATGTTGCACTGAAGAACAGTGGTGAAGTCTTCCTTCATCTCCTGGGTCAGATTTCCAAAAGCAAAGGTTCTGGTGATATCGGTAGAACCTTCGATATATCCGCCGCCGGTGTCAGTCAGGAACAGTCCGTCGGTTACCACAGGGATGTTGGTCTCCGGTGTGGCTGCATAGTGAACAATGGCACCGTGCTCGCCCGAACCGCAGATAGGTTCAAAGCTCTGCCACAGATAGCCTTCCTGCTCTTTTCGGAACTCGTCCAGCTTTTCCGCAGCACTGATCTCAGTGATCGGCGGCTCTGTTTTTCCTACATTTTTCTTCAGCCAGTACATAAATCTGGTGACAGCCACACCGTCCTTGACGTGGGCATTGATGATGTTTTTCAGTTCCACATCATTTTTTACAGCCTTCATGACAACAGTTGGATTCATCTGGTCGATCACCTTCGCTGTCTTCGGGAGATTGTTATACAGTGCATAGTTCAGACGTGCAGAATCTACCAGGATCGAAGCATCCGCCGGGAGCTCTTTTACGTCTTCGTAAATGGCATTGTACGGGCGAAGAGAAATATTGTCTTTTGCCAGATTTTCTTTCATCTCGTCTGTCAGCTTGCGCTCGTCAATATACAGTTTCATATCGTCCATGGTGATGACTGCGTAAGACAGAAGCAGCGGGAAAAACTCAATATCATTTCCGCGCAGATTGGTGATCCAGCAGATATCGTCCAGGGCAGCGATCACATGGGTGTCAGCACCGGCCTCCTTCATCGCCTGACGGACTCTTGCAAGCTTAGAAGCAGTACTCTCGCCAGTATAACGCTCATCCAGCGCAAACGCCGGCTCCTCGGAAAGCGCCGGACGGTCTTCCCAGATCTTGTCGATCAGATCTTCGGAATAATTAACAGCGCCGTTTTTCTTTGCGGCCACAGCCTCATAGTTCAGTCCATCGCCCATAGCAACCACACGCCCGTCAAAGCCAAGCGTACAGCCTTCAGGAAGAACCTGTTCCAGATATTCCAGAGTCGTGGGTACACCAGGTTCCCCCATTTTAAACAGCTTTACTCCGCTTCCGGAAAGCTGCTGCTCTGCCTGGATAAAATATCTTCCGTCCGTCCAGAGACCTGCCTCATCCTTTGTGATGACAGCGGTTCCGGCAGAGCCGGTAAAACCGGTGATAAACGCTCTTGCTTTAAAATGTTCCCCAACATATTCGCTCTGATGGTTGTCGTCGGTAGGAACTACATAGGCGTCGTACCCTTTTTCAGCCATCAGTGCGCGCAGTGCGCTGATTCTTTCAGGTATCGTCATGGTAAAACCTCCTCCTAAATACTTTTAATTACCGTAATAGATTTTAACATATCTGTTTACAAATGAACAGGAATAATTATATAATTGACCTGAATAAAAAGGAGAAAATCGGTTTTGATAATCATCATTGCTCTAGGCGTCCTGTGCCTGATATTTTTTATCGAAAATGCCAGAGAACTCCGGACATTCCGGATCAGGACCTATCGGATATCTTCCCATAAATTAAACGGGATACAAAAGAAAAGGATCGTGTTTTTAAGCGATCTCCATAACTGCAGCTATGGGAAAAAAAACGGACGCCTTCTGGCGGCTGTCCGGAAGTCGCGCCCGGATCTGATCCTGATCGGCGGGGATATGCTGGTGCGCAAAGACGGCTCTTCTTATGCGGAGACGCTTCAGTTCCTTACCAGACTGACTGCCATGTGCCCGGTATATTATGCAAACGGAAACCATGAGCAGAAGCTCAAAGAAATGCCGGAGCGCTATGAGCAGTCCTATTCTGCTTATAAAAAGAAGCTGGAAGAGGCTGGGATCATATTTCTTGAAAACGAGGCCGTTATCTGGAAGCCGGAGGGCGTAAGGATCCGGATCAGTGGGTTGGAGATTCCTCTTCCCGCCTATGGAAAGGTTGGAAGAAAAAGGCTGCGTATCCGGGAGATTGAAGAGAGGATCGGCAGGGCTGACCCTTCTTATCAGATTCTCCTTGCCCATAATCCGGTCTATGTGAAGCAGTATGAAGACTGGGGCGCTGACCTGATCCTTTCTGGCCATGTCCACGGAGGCCTGATCGGACTTCCGGGAATCGGAGGCCTGATCGCCCCGGATTTCCGCCTGTTCCCTGCCTATTCCGGCGGAATTTACCGGGATCCGAAAGCTGATGTGGTGGTAAGCCGCGGCCTGGGCGTACATTCCGTGCCCATACGATTTTTAAATCCTGCCGAAGTGGTTGTGCTGGAGCTTACAGGTTTGGACAGATAAATCTTGTGAAACAGGGAGAAATCCTGTATAATAAAAAAGTTACGATAAAAATCAACAGGCGTAAGAGGAACATATATGGGTATTCCGGTAAAGCTGCAGGTGTTTGAAGGACCGCTGGATCTTCTTCTGCATCTCATTGATAAAAATAAAATAGATATCTACGATATTCCAATCGTGGAGATTACCAGTCAGTATATGGATTATATACGGGCCATGGAGAAGGAAGACTTAAATGTGATGAGTGAATTCCTGGTCATGGCGGCAACTCTTCTTGATATCAAGTGCAGGATGCTTCTTCCGCGGGAAGAAAAGGAAGAGGAGGAAGAAGATCCAAGACAGGAACTGGTGGATCAGCTTCTGCAGTACAAGATGTTTAAATATATGTCTTATGAACTCAGGGACCGTCAGGTGGAGGGGGAGCAGGTCATGTATAAGGACCCGACCATTCCGGAAGAAGTGAAGGATTACGAAGAACCGGTAGACCTGGGGGATCTTCTGGGGGATCTGACCCTGGCGAAATTAAATCAGATTTTTCAGGATGTGATGAAGCGCCAGGTGGAGAAGATTGATCCTGTCCGCAGTAAATTCGGAAAAATCGAAAAAGAAGAAGTGACTCTGCCGGAGAAACTCGACTATGTCACAGAATATGCCAGATCCCATAAAAGGTTCAGCTTCCGGGAACTTTTGAAGAAGCAGGCTTCCAAGACACAGCTGGTAGTAACATTTCTGGCCATTCTGCAGCTGATGAAGGAAGGAACGATTACAATCCGGCAGGAACAGCCTTTTGAAGATATCATGATTGATTCCAACGTGGAAGGACAAGCATAGGAAAGGTAGTATGGATACAGTGGAGATAAAAAAATTAGAAGGTATCATAGAAGCGATCCTGTTCGCCATGGGCGATTCGGTGGAACTGGGAAAGATTGCGTCGGCCATCGAGCATGATGAAGATACGACTCGCAAGATCATTCATCAGATGATGGATCAGTACGAAAGTGAAGACCGCGGCATCCGTATCATCGAGCTGGAGGATTCTTTTCAGATGTGTACCAAAAGAGAGATGTATGAGTATCTGATCAAGGTGGCAAAGCAGCCGAAAAAATATGTGCTGACGGATGTACTCCTTGAGACGTTGTCCATCATTGCATATAAGCAGCCGGTGACAAAGCTGGAGATTGAAAAGATCCGGGGCGTCAAGTCGGATCATGCTGTAAATAAACTGGTAGAATATGATCTGGTATGCGAAGTGGGAAGGCTGGATGCGCCGGGGAAGCCGATCCTGTTCGGGACGACGGAGGAATTTTTGCGCAGGTTCAGTATCCACTCGGCGGAGGATCTCCCCACCTTAAATCCGGAACAGGTGGAGACTTTTAAAGAAGAAGCAGAAGAAGAGATCCAGTTAAAACTGGATATCTAAGACAGATCAGTCATAGAGCGGCCGTTTTCTGCATATTTTGAGATAAGGCAGGTAGTTTGCGGAGCTTTTATGAGATGGAAGAAATACATATGTTTGACAGGGATTGTTCTGGGGCTTGTGGGAAATATGATCCTGCCTCTGAAGGCAGAAGAGCCGGCGGAAGAACCTGAAAATCTATACGCCCGGTCAGCGGTTTTGATGGATGCTGACAGTGGGCGTGTTTTATTTGGAAAGGAAGCAAGAGTTGTACGCCCGATGGCCAGCACAACCAAGATCATGACTTGTATCCTGGCTCTGGAAGAGATGGAAGAAGGGCAGACGGCCAGGGCCTCCCGAAATGCCGCCGCGCAGCCCAGGGTACGGCTTGGAGTACAGGAGGGAGAAGAGTTTTACCTGGAAGACCTGCTGTATGCGCTGATGCTGGAATCTTATAATGACAGTGCGGTGGTGATTGCCGAAGAACTGGCAGGATCAGTCGAAGCATTTGCAGCGCAGATGAACAAAAAAGCCAGAGAACTGGGCTGTACGGACACGCATTTTGTCACACCCAACGGTCTGGATGGGAAAGACGATGGAGGAACCCATGCAACTACGGCAGAAGACCTGGCAAGGATCATGCGCTACTGTATCATGGAATCACCTGAAAAAGAAGCATTTCTTACGATCACCAGGGCAAAGGATTACAGTTTTTCTGATGTGGAAGGGAAGAGAAGCTTTTCCTGCCACAATCACAATGCCTTTCTGGACATGATGGAGGGAGCCTTAAGTGGAAAGACGGGATTTACGGCTGATGCCGGGTATTGTTATGTGGGAGCCTTAAGACAGGGGGACAGGACCTTTATTGTGGCGCTTCTTGCCTGCGGCTGGCCAAATAATAAGAATTACAAATGGGAAGATACCAGAAAGCTGATGCAGTATGCCCTGGCAAATTATGAGTACCGTGAAGTCAAGTTGGATACGAAGACATGGGAGATCCCGGTGGAAGACGGGATAGATCCGGAGGATCCATATCAAAAAGAAACGACTGTCCGGGCGGAATCAGAGGAATCAGAGCCCCTTAAGATTCTTCTCGGGAAGGATGAAGAGGTGGAATTTAAGGAAGAACTGCCCAGAAAACTGGCTGCCCCGGTAAAAAAGGGACAGAAGGCTGGAGAGATTCTGTGTATGTTAGACGGGGAAGAAGTGGGAAGATACATAGTGAGGACACAGGGATCTGTAAAAGAATATCATTTCGGGCAGAGTCTGCAGACGGTTTTTCTGATTTTTTTCTTTTGTATCTGAAGGCTTCGGTATATAATGGAACACAGAAATAATTGTAGATCGGGAGGTTTTGCAAATGAAAAAACTAAAAAAACTGGCAGCCATCCAGCCGGTATCTCTTCTGCCCAAGGCAAGAGAACAGATCAGATCCTACTGTGAGGAAGCCGTATTTTTTGATACGCAGCCGGAAAATGACGCTGAGATTGCAGAGCGGATCGGGGATGCGGACGGCATTTTCGTAAGCTATACTCATAAGATCGGGGAAAATGTCCTGAAGGACTGTCCAAATGTCCGTTATATCGGCATGTGCTGCAGTCTGTACTCAGAAGCCAGCTCGAACGTGGATCTTGCCTATGCCAGATCCCGGGGAATCACTGTGACAGGGATCAAGGATTATGGTGATGAGGGAGTGGCAGAGTATGTGACGGCGAATCTGATCCGGAGACTGGGAGGTGACGACGGGCATCCGCCGCTTCTGGGAGAGATTTCGGAGATCTCCGGCGTTAAGGCAGGGATCCTTGGCATGGGAGCAAGCGCAAAGAAGGTGGCGAAAGCCCTGTCTTCTTTCCATGCAGACGTCCGCTATTACAGCAGGACCAGAAAGCCGGAACTGGAAGAAGAGTGCGGCTATCAGTATCAGGAGCTGGACGCACTTCTGAAAGACTGTGATGTCATATGCAGCTGTTTAAGCAAAAATGTGGTTCTTCTGCATGAACGGGAGTTTGAAATCCTGGGAGAGGGAAAACTTTTATTTAACACGGCCCTGAGCCCGTGTTTTGACATGGAAGCCATAAAAAAATGGCTGGATCTTAAGAATACCTGGTATTTCTGTGATACACTGATGGGGCTGGGAGAGGAAGCTCTTCTTGACAGAGAGAATGTTTCCTGCCTGAAGCGTTCTTCCGGAATGACCCGTCAGGCAGTAGAAAGACTGAATCAGAAGGTACTTGATAATCTGGAACACTACTGCCTGGAACAGTAGGGCCTGCAAAGAAGGAGAAAGGAGAAAGACCATGTCTATCGAGAAAGTAAAGGAATATTTCCGGAAGTACGGAATGGAAGACAGAGTCTGGGAAAAAGAGCACTCCAGCGCAACGGTGGAAGAAGCAGCCGAAGCGTTGGGGTGTGAGCCTCAGAGGATCGCAAAAACCCTGTCCTTTAAGGCCGGGGAAGATGTGCTGCTGGTGGTCACCGCCGGAGACAGGAAGATTGATAATAAAAAGTATCGGGAACAGTTTGGATGCAAGGCAAAAATGCTGAAGTTTGAAGAGGTTGAAGAATTGACCGGGCATGCTGTGGGCGGAGTCTGCCCCTTTGCTGTAAAAGACGGGGTCAAGGTATATCTGGATGAGTCGCTGAAACGTTTTGAGACTGTCTTCCCGGCAGCCGGCAGCAGCAACAGTATGATCGAGCTGACGATTCCAGAACTGGAACGATACAGCAACAGCCTGGCCTGGGTAGATGTGTGCAAAGAAAGTTAGAAGCTGTACAGGCTTTCCGTAAGAAAGGAGCAAACATATGACGGATAAAGAACTGATGCTGAAAGGGGAATTGTATATTCCGGCCAGAGATCCGCAGCTTGCAAAAGATTGTTCAAGATCCCGGCGGATTACCCGGATGTTCAACGCTACGACGGAGGAGGATGCTGAGACCAGAGAAGAGCTGATCCGGGAGCTGTTTGGAGGGACCGGAGAACACTTTTACATCGAGCCGCCGTTTCGGTGTGACTACGGGGCTAATATCTACGTCGGGGAAAATTTTTATACAAATTTTGACTGTATCATTCTGGATGTATGCGAGGTGCATATTGGAGATAATGTGATGTTCGGACCCCGGGTGGGAGTCTATACGGCGGGGCATCCTATAGATCCGGAAGTGCGCGCTGAGGCTCTGGAGTTTGGAAAGCCTGTATCCATCGGAGATAATGTGTGGGTCGGAGCCAATGTGGTCATTAATCCCGGCGTCCATATCGGTAATAATGTGGTGATCGGTTCCGGCGCGGTGGTGACAAGGGATATTCCAGACGACGTGGTGGCAGCAGGAAATCCCTGCCGGGTGATCCGCAAGATCACAGACGAAGACCGAAAATACTGGAAAGAAAAAAGAGATCAGTATTATGAGATTATGGGGATCTGGCAGTGCTAAATCCCTTTACTTTTGCCGTTGGATAAGATATACTTGACATATATACATTTGAGCAGATCTGTTTCTATTTTGTTCTGTTAAAAGGACAGACACTATGTCTTAAGAGTCATGGCCGTTCGGCAAAGATTTCTATAGGAAGAATTTAATTTGAGGCTTGACAAGGTAACGCAGGTATAATACTATATTAACCAGGAAAGCGAACATTCGTTCGATAGTAAAGGAGAAGTAATAATGGCAAGTGAAGATAAGAAGAAGGCGCTGGATGCCGCGATTGCAAAATTGGAGAAGGATTTCGGAAAAGGGACTGTGATGAAGCTGGGAGATCCGGCGGCGCAGGTGGCGGTGGAGACGATCCCCACAGGCTCCTTAAGTCTGGATATTGCACTGGGACTGGGCGGAGTCCCCAGAGGCCGTGTGGTAGAGATCTATGGGCCTGAGTCCAGTGGTAAGACTACGGTTGCTTTACATATGATCGCCGAGGTACAGAAGCAGGGAGGCATCGCCGGGTTTATCGATGCAGAGCATGCGCTGGATCCTGTTTATGCGAAAAATATCGGTGTAGATATCGATGAACTCTATATTTCCCAGCCGGACAGCGGTGACCAGGCGCTGGAGATCACAGAGACCATGGTGCGTTCCGGCGCGATGGATATCGTAGTAGTAGACTCTGTGGCGGCTCTGGTGCCGAAGCAGGAGATCGAAGGAGATATGGGAGATAGTCATGTGGGCCTGCAGGCCAGACTGATGTCCCAGGCGCTTCGTAAGCTGACGCCTGTCATCAGCAAGTCCAACTGTGTGGTGATCTTTATCAACCAGCTCCGTGAAAAAGTCGGCGTTATGTTTGGAAATCCAGAGACTACCACCGGCGGACGGGCGTTGAAGTTCTATGCATCTATCCGTATGGATGTCCGCAGGATCGAGACGCTTAAGCAGGGCGGAGAGATGGTCGGCAACAGAACCCGCGTCAAAGTAGTGAAGAATAAGATCGCGCCGCCATTTAAGGAAGCAGAGTTTGATATCATGTTTGGAAAGGGCATCTCCAAAGAAGGAGATATCCTGGATCTTGCAGTAGGCCTGAATCTGGTCAATAAGAGCGGAGCATGGTTTGCCTATAATGGAGAGAAGATCGGACAGGGACGGGAGAATGCCAAGAAGTATCTGGCAGAGCATCCGGAGATCATGGAGACTCTGGATCATCAGATCCGGGAACACTATCATTTCGGACAGTCTGATGAACAGGAAGAGCCGCAGAAGAAAGCGGACAAGAAGAAAGAGGACCAGGCAGAATGATCATCACGAAGATCGAGCCGGTGACCAAGTCCAGATGTCAGATCTATCTGGATGGACAGCCCGCCTTCTGCCTCTATAAGGGAGAAGTGTCCCGTTACGGCCTTGCAGAAGATCAGGACCTGACAGAAGAAGCCTATCAGCAGATCTGCCGGGAGACTCTTTTAAAGAGAGCAAAGTTAAGGGCCATGCATCTTCTGAATCAGATGGGAAGGACGGAGCGTCAGCTGAGGGAAAAGCTGGTCGGAGGCGGCTATCCGGAAGAGGTGGCTGAGGAGGCTCTTTCCTATGTAAAGTCGTTCGGATACATCAATGATCTGGAATATGCCAGGAACTTTATCCTTGGACGAAAGAATAAAAAAAGCCGCCGGGAGATCTGTGCAGCCCTTCGTGAAAAGGGGGTAGACGGAGAAGTGATCGAGGAGGCTCTTGAGGAATGCCTGAGCCAGGAGGATCACCTTCAGGCGATCCGTGAACTGTTGAGGAAGAGGCATTATGATCCTGAGACAGCCGACCGGAAGAAAACCGCCAAAGAGCTTGCTTATCTGATGAGAAAAGGATTTCGTTATGAGGACATCCGTCAAGTGATACAAGTTTCTGAGTGGAACGCTTGACATCTTTGTGAAAACAGTATAGAATTTAGGTGTTGTATTTGTACAATGAAAATTGAATAAGGAGGTGCTCCTGTGCCGAGTGGAATGATAATTGCTGTGGCAGTCGTGCTGATTATCGCAGCGGCAGTCATCAGCCATTTTGTGACGGTGTCCAATCTGAAGAAGAATGCGCAGTCCAAGATTGGAAATGCCGAGACAAAGGCGAGAGAAATCATTGATGACGCAGTCAAGACCGCAGAGGCCAAGAAGAAGGAGTCTCTCTTGGAGATTAAAGAAGAGTCCATAAAGAATAAAAATGAACTTGAAAAAGAAACCAAGGAACGCAGGGCAGAGTTGCAGCGTTATGAAAAGAGAGTGTTATCCAAGGAAGAGGCTTTAGACAAGAAGGCAGATGCGATCGAAAAGCGTGAAGCAGGATTTGCAGCAAAAGAAGAACAGCTGAGACAGCGTGAAGCGAAAGTGGAAGAGCTGAGTCAGCAAAGAGTACAGGAACTAGAAAGAATCTCAGGACTTACCTCCGAACAGGCAAAAGAATACTTGTTGAAAACTGTTGAAGATGATGTGAAACATGACACCGCCAAGATGATCAAAGAAATGGAAGCGCAGGCGAAGGAAGAAGCGGACAAGAAGGCGAAGGAATATGTCGTTACTGCTATCCAGAGATGCGCGGCTGATCATGTTGCGGAAACTACGATTTCGGTCGTACAGCTTCCAAGCGACGAAATGAAGGGAAGAATCATCGGACGTGAAGGACGGAATATCCGTACACTGGAAACATTGACGGGCGTAGAATTGATTATCGATGATACCCCGGAGGCCGTTGTGCTATCAGGATTTGACCCGATCAGAAGAGAAGTTGCAAGGATCGCGCTGGAAAAATTGATCGTCGATGGACGTATCCATCCGGCCAGAATTGAGGAGATGGTCGAGAAGGCTCAGAAAGAAGTCGACGTTATGATTCGTGAAGAAGGAGAGGCGGCAGCACTTGAAGTAGGCGTTCACGGAATTCATCCGGAACTGATCAAGCTTCTTGGACGCATGAAGTTCCGTACCAGCTACGGACAGAATGCCTTAAAGCATTCCATCGAAGTCGCACAGCTTGCCGGACTTCTGGCAGGCGAGATCGGACTGGATGTCAGGGTCGCTAAGCGTGCCGGACTTTTACATGATATTGGAAAATCTATCGATCATGATGTGGAAGGTTCCCACATCCAGATTGGTGTGGATCTTTGTAGAAAGTACAAAGAGTCTGCAACTGTGATCAATGCAGTGGAAGCTCATCACGGCGATGTAGAGCCGGAAACTCTGATTGCATGCGTGGTACAGGCGGCAGATACGATTTCTGCGGCGAGACCGGGCGCAAGAAGAGAAACATTGGAAACATATACAAACAGGTTAAAACAGTTAGAAGATATCACCAACCAGTTTAAGGGTGTTGATAAGTCTTTTGCCATTCAGGCAGGTAGAGAGATTCGTGTTATGGTAGTTCCAGAGCAGGTATCTGATGCGGATATGGTACTGCTGGCCAGAGATATTGCAAAACAGATTGAGTATGAATTGGAATATCCTGGACAGATCAAAGTCAATGTGATTCGTGAGTCACGAGTGACAGACTATGCCAAGTAGAAGATAAATGACAGCAGGATCGGTATTGTGTGCCGATCCTGCTTTTTACTTTTAAAAAAGGAGGAAACAAAAAATGGCAATCAGGCATGTCCTGTTTGATCTGGATGGGACTCTGCTTCCCATGGATCAGACAGAGTTTGTAAAGTTTTATATGCCTCTGCTGGCAAAGGCATATGTAAAAAGGGGAATTCCTGTTGATGCAAAAGCGTTTATAAAGTCGGTATGGGACGGGTATCTTCTGATGGTAAAAAATGACGGAAGATGTTCCAACAGAGAACGTTTCTGGACAGAGATGGAAGGAAGTCTTCCGATCTCAAAGGAGGAGGCAGAAGAGATTGCCCTTGATTTCTATCGTAAAGACTTTAACCAGGCAGCTGCGGTAACCAGGCCTACGCCTCTTGCTGACCAGGTCGTAAAAACAGTCAAGGAAAAGGGAATGGAAGTCTACCTTGCCACAAATCCGGTGTTTCCAAGATGTGCGACCCTGAACAGGATCCACTGGGCAGGGCTTCATGCAGAGGATTTCCGGGTGATTACCACATATGAGGACTATGCTTACTGCAAACCAAGCGTGGAGTATTTTCAGGAAATATTAGAGCAATTTGCCCTGGATCCGAAAGAATGCCTGATGGTCGGAAATGATGTAGAGGAAGATCTTTCCATCCGCAGACTGGGGGTGAAGACCTTTCTTTTGACCGATACGATGGAAAATAAAAAAGGTCTGGAAATTCACACGGAGTATCAGGGCAGTATGGAAGAACTATTAAAATTTGTGGAGGAACTTACGGCATGAGTGAGAATGTTAGGCGGACAAGACGCGAACTGGCGTATCAGGGAACAATCCTTACAGTCTATAAAGATTATATGGAATTTGAAAACGGAAATCAGGCTGTCTGGGATTTTATCCATCATGACGGCGCTGCGGCAGTAGTGCCGGTCCTTACGGACGGGCGGATACTGATGGTGTCCCAGTACCGGAATGCACTGGAACGAATGACTCTGGAAATCCCGGCCGGAAAGCTGGATGACCCGGAGGAACCCGGAATCGAATGTGCATCAAGAGAGCTGGAAGAAGAGACCGGATACCGGTCAGAGAAACTGGAATGGCTGCTTACGCTCAGGACTACGGTGGCTTTTTGCGACGAAAGGATAGAGATTTATGCAGCCAGAGATCTTAAAAAGACCAGCCAGCATCTGGATGAAGATGAATATGTAGATGTAAAGGCATATACTCTTGAGGAATTAAAAGAAAAAATCTTCAAAGGAGAGATCCAGGATTCTAAGACGATCGCAGCACTCCTGGCATATGAGACGAAATACGGCATATAATGGAGTATCTGACAAATTGGGAGGGATTTGGTGAAGATACAGGAAAACAGGACTTATGTTGTATTTATCTGTATGACAGGGTTTGTCATCGGAATTGTGTATTCGAATTTTCTGGCGAGGCAGGAAATTGCGGATATGGGGATTTTCCATGAATATTTTCTGGGCCAGTTCGCCCGGCTCGATATTCTGACGGTGGATTTTATCTGGTATGTTGCAAAGATACGGATATTTCCGGTCCTTATACTGGCGGCTTTAGGGTGTACAAAACTTAGAAAAGCGGCAGCGGCCATGTTCCTGGTCTGGACAGGCTTTTCTCTGGGACTGATCATGACGGCGGCTGTTTTGAAGATGGGGGGAAGAGGGCTGGTACTCTGTCTGATCGCTCTGACTCCCCATCTTTTTTTCTATGCCGCAGGTTATCTGGTGCTTTTATGGTATCTTTTCCGGTATCCTGTGGCGCAGTGGAATCTTTCAAAAACGGTCTCGATGATATTGCTTCTGCTGACGGGACTGATCCTGGAATGCTATGTCAATCCCGTTCTGATGCAGATGTTTGTGCAGACGCTAAAGTGATCTGACTTCTGCCGGAGGAGACTCCATAGCGGCAGAGAGATAAAAGGCACAGACAAAAGACGCTTAGCTGGCTGGCCAGCAGGCCCCAGAGATATCCCTGAATCCCGAATACCGGGATCAGAAAGAAGATACTTGCAATCCGGATCAAAAGGCTGAAGGAATTGATGAGAAATGTAAGAGTCGTCTTCCCGATGCCATTGATCGTGCTGATCAGCGTGTTGTTGGTATAGAGGAAAGGACACATCCAGGACAGCGTCTGGATCAGTTCTCCGGCCAGGCTGCTGTGAAAAATCCATGTTCCGATCCATCTGCCAGTGAAAAGGAGAAAAAGACAGCACAGACTTCCCATGGCAATGCAAGAGCAAGTGGTCTTCTGGATCAGGGAGCGAAAGGCCTTCTTGTTATTTAATGCCTGGATTTCTGCTACCTCCGGCAGGAGCATTGTGGAGATGGAATTAGAGATGGCAGAGGGAAATAAGATACAAGGCAGTGCCATGCCTGTCAATACTCCATATACAGAAAGCGCCTCCTGCCCGGACAGGCCGGATGCCTGAAGCTTCAGGGGGATAGAGAGTGCTTCGGCACTCTGAAGAATGCCCAGGAGAACCCGGTTCCCAGTCAGCGGAAGAGACGGAATCAGAAGCTTTGGAATCTGGCGGCAGATTAAAAGCAGAGAAGGCCTTGAAGCAAGAAATTCTTTTTGTCTGGATAAGATTTTCAGGCAGTAAAGAGAAGAGGCCAGTTCTCCTGCAATCAGTCCGGCTACGGCAAGAGAAACGCCAAAAGTAATCCCCTGACGGGAACCGGCAAAATAGATCAGCATGACACTGCCGACACGCACCGCCTGTTCGATCAGCTGAGATCTGGCCGGAAGTCCTGTTTCTTTCTGACCAAAATAATATCCACAGACGCAGCTGTGAATGGCCGCAAAAGGGAAGGCGTAGGAGAGAATGAGTAAAAGTTCGGTGCATCTTGCATCGTGGAGGATGGAACTCGCAATGGTTCCTGCATAGTTTTGCAGAAAGAGTGTTACAATACAAGAAAATATGACAGTGATCAGAAGACCAGAATATAAAAGTTCCCGGGCTTCTTTTTTCTTGCCAAGAGCCATGTTTTTTGCTACCAGTCGTGACAGGATCAGCTCGATCCCTGCACAGGTCAGCGAAAAACCAAGAGCATAGATGGGAAAGACCAGCTGATAGATACCGACACCTTCTTCGCCAAAAGCATGGCTCATAAAAATACGGTAAAAAAAACCCATGACACGAGTGGCAAGCCCGGTGGCGGTCAGGATCAGTGTGCCTTTCAGGAGTTTTGATCTGTGGGACATGTGAGGACTCCTTAAAAGATATTGTTACAAGATATTCGAATGATGCTATTGACAGAACTCTTCCATGGTGGTATTCTACAAAAGAAATAAATCCTAGTAAAATAGTAGGAATTAAAAGGAAGGTGAAAGGATGAAGCTTTCTACGAAGGGAAGATACGGCCTGCGAGCCATGATTGATCTGGCCAGATATAGTGAAAAAGAGCCGGTGGCACTTGGAAGCATTGCTGCCAGGCAGGATATTTCTGAACGATATCTGGAACAGATGGTGGCGCTTCTGAAAAAGGCAGGGCTGGTATCTGCCGTCCGGGGCGCCGGTGGAGGATACAGACTTAACAGACCGGCTGAGGAGATATCTGTCGGAGATGTTTTAAGAGCTCTGGAGGGGAGTCTGGAACCGGTAAAGTGTGCCGCTTTTTATTCGGAAGAAGGCTGTATGGCTGCAGACGGATGTGTGACAAAGTATGTCTGGCAGAAGATCAATGACAGCATCAATGAAACGGTGGACCGGATCATGCTGGACGAGCTGGTAAGGGAAAGCAGACAGCTGAACCCGGAAGGGTCTTGTGAGCATCCCCGGTGCAGTCAGTCCTGAAAAGAAAGGAGCCTGGAAACCAAATAGATCATAAGAACTGGCCATCCCAAAATGGCAGGAAAAGGAGGAAAAGATGAGCAGATTTTTATATTTAGACAATGCAGCTACTACAAAGACAGCGCCGGAGGTTGTGGATGCGATGCTTCCATATTTCACGGAAAAATTCGGCAACCCTTCCAGCGTCTATCAGTTTGCGGCGGAAAATAAGACAGTCGTAGATGAGCAAAGAGAGATCATTGCCCGGTCTCTGGGCGCCAAAAGCAAGGAAATATATTTTACTGCCGGCGGCTCTGAAGCAGATAACTGGGCGCTGAAAGCAACAGCGGAGGCTTATCAGTCCAAAGGAAGGCATATCATTACGACGAAGATCGAACATCATGCCATCCTGCATACGGCAGAATACCTGGAGCGGCAGGGCTATGAGGTGACGTATCTTGATGTAGATGAAGATGGGAAAATACGTCTGGAAGACCTGGAGGCCGCTATTCGGCCGGATACCATCCTGATTTCTGTCATGGCGGCCAACAATGAGATCGGAACAGTGGAGCCGATCAGGGAAATCGGGGAGATCGCACATGCTCACGGGATTTTGTTCCATACGGATGCAGTACAGGCATACGGGCATCTTCCTATCAATGTGGATGAATGCCATATCGATATGCTCAGTGCCAGCGGTCATAAGCTGAATGGTCCGAAAGGGGTGGGATTTCTCTATATCCGAACCGGCGTCAAGATCCGTTCCTTTATCCACGGCGGAGCGCAGGAGAGAAAGCGCCGTGCAGGCACGGAAAATGTTCCCGGCATCGTAGGAATGGGCACGGCTGTGAAACGAGCGTTTGAGACGATGAAAGAGCGTACCGGAAAGGAAAAGGAAGTCAGAGACTATCTGATCAGCCGGGTGCTTGAGGAAATCCCTTACTGCAGGCTGAACGGACACCGGACGGACCGGCTGCCTAATAATGCAAATTTCAGTTTCCAGTTTGTTGAGGGAGAATCCCTTTTAATTCGTCTGGATATGAAGGGGATCTGTGCCTCCAGTGGCTCTGCCTGCACTTCCGGATCACTGGATCCGTCCCATGTGCTGCTGGCTATCGGACTGCCTCATGAGATCGCTCACGGATCGCTGCGCCTGACCATCAATGAGGAGATTACCAGAGATGACATTGATTATGTGGTGGACAGCCTGAAGGAAATCGTAGAAGGACTTCGAAACATGTCGCCTCTTTATGAGGATTTTATAAAGAAACAGAAGGAAAAAGCGTAGAAGATAAAAGGAGGAACGAAAAAAATGTATTCAGCAAAGGTTATGGATCATTTTGAACATCCAAGAAATGTAGGAGAGATTGAGAACGCCAGCGGCGTAGGAACGGTAGGGAATGCAAAATGTGGAGATATCATGAGGATCTATCTGGACATTGATGATGACCAGATTATCCGGGACGTGAAGTTTAAAACATTTGGCTGTGGAGCTGCAGTAGCCACCAGCAGTATGGCGACAGAGCTGGTAAAGGGCAAATCTATCCAGGAAGCCATGCAGGTGACCAATAAGGCGGTGATGGAAGCACTTGACGGACTGCCGCCGGTTAAGGTACACTGTTCTTTGTTAGCAGAAGAAGCAATTCACGCGGCTTTGTGGGATTATGCCGAGAAACACGGCATCAAGATTGAAGGGCTTGAAAAGCCGAAGTCAGATATCCACGAAGGCGAGGAAGAGGAAGAAGAAGAGTATTAGACCAAACTGAGGATAATCATGGAACGAAAAAAAGTTGTAGTCGGAATGTCCGGCGGAGTGGACTCTTCGGTGGCGGCCTGGCTGTTAAAAGAGCAGGGATATGACGTCATCGGGGTAACCATGCAGATCTGGCAGAAAGAAGAAGAGATAAGCCAGGAGGAAAACGGGGGATGCTGTGGGTTGAGCGCAGTGGAGGATGCCAGGCGCGTTGCCGCGGCTCTTGAAATCCCTTACTATGTCATGAATTTCCGGAAAGAATTTCAGGAAAATGTCATAGACTATTTTATCGGGGAATATCTGCAGGGCAGGACGCCAAACCCGTGTATCGCCTGTAACCGGTACGTCAAATGGGAGTCGCTTCTTACAAGAAGCCGGCAGATCGGAGCGGACTATATTGCAACCGGCCATTATGCCAGAATCGACCGGCTTCCCAACGGGCGGTACAGCCTGAAGGTTTCAAAGACAGGGGCAAAGGATCAGACCTATGCACTGTACAGTCTGACGCAGGAACAACTGGCATCTACCCTGATGCCGGTGGGAGATTATACCAAGGATCAGATCCGCAGCATGGCACAGGATCTGGGACTTCTGGTTGCAGACAAACCAGACAGCCAGGATATCTGTTTTGTGCCGGACGGAGATTATGCCTCGTTTATCGAAGAGCAGACGGACGAGGGAAGCCGTCCGGGGAATTTTGTCCTTTCTGACGGGACGGTAGTGGGCACTCACAAAGGCATCATCCATTATACGGTGGGGCAGAGAAAGGGGCTTGGACTGGCGCTTGGACATCCGGTTTTTGTGCTGGAAATCCGTCCTGACACCAACGAAGTGGTGGTGGGAACCGGAGAGGAATCTCTGACCAGCCAGGTCAGAGCCAGGAAGATCAATTTCATGTCGGTGCCGGATCTGACAGAAAAAAGAAGAGTCTGGGCCAAGATCCGGTATAATCATAAAGGGGCCTGGTGCATAGCCGAGAAGACGGGGGAAGATGAGATCTTATGCACCTTCGAAGAGCCACAGCGCGCGGTGACGCCCGGCCAGGCGCTGGTTCTGTACGATGATGGATATGTGCTGGGCGGAGGAACAATTGTGAGGGAGGAATCACAGCAATGAGAGCAGACGTGCATATGCATACCAATTTTTCTCACGACTCGCAGTCGAGTCCTGAGGAGATGATCAAAGGCGCTATAGAGAAGGGCCTGGAGGTCATCTGCTTTACAGACCATTATGACAAAGATAATATGTCATGGGGCCTGGAGGATATTTTTGATCCGGAAGAATATTTCCGCACGATGATCCCACTTCAGGAAAAATACCGTGGACAAATTGATATCAGGATTGGCATTGAACTGGGAATGCAGCCCCATCTTGCAGAGTATTACAATCAGTTTGTACCAAAGTATCCCTTTGATCTTGTTATCGGTTCCCTGCACAGTATTATGGGAAAGGATATGGTCTATGGGATGGAGCATGATGAAGACTTCCGCAGCCGTTCTGATGAAGAGATCTATCGGATTACTCTGGAGGAGATGCTTGAGGATGTAAAAAACCTGGAAGAGTTTGATGTCCTGGGACATCTGGATTATATGGTGCGTTATGGCAAAGAAAGGGAAAAGCATTACTCTTATGCAAAATACGCGGATCTGATCGATGAGATCCTGCGTACGGTGATCGCCAAGGGAAAGGGGATTGAACTGAATATGGCAGGGCTTAAGTACGGACTGCCTTTCGCCCATCCTCATCCGGACGTGCTCAAGAGATATAAAGAACTGGGTGGAGAGATCATCACTGTAGGAGCAGACGGACATAAGCCGGAGCATATCGCCTATGATTATGAGAAGGTTTCAGATATCCTGAAAAGCTGTGGTTTCCGGTATTATACAGAGTTTTCCGGACGAAAGCCGGTTTTCCTGGAACTTCCATAAAAATAGGAAAAGCACTTGAATTTTTGTATCAGATTTAGTACAATAAATCTTGGTTGATGATTCTTTAACAAGGAAGAATCTTCATATGACTGCGTAACCAGTTAATAAAACTTTAGGAGGAATTAATCATGGCAGTAAAAGTAGCGATTAATGGATTCGGACGTATCGGACGTCTCGCATTCAGACAGATGTTTGGAGCAGAAGGATATGAGGTAGTTGCAATCAACGATCTGACATCTCCTAAGATGCTTGCTCATTTATTAAAATATGATTCATCTCAGGGCAAATATGCACTGGCTGACAAGGTTGAAGCTACTGATGATTCAATTATCGTAGACGGGAAAGAAATCAAGATCTATGCAATGGCAAACGCAGAAGAGCTTCCGTGGGGAGAGATCGGCGTTGACGTTGTTCTGGAATGTACCGGATTCTACACATCCAAAGAAAAAGCATCTGCTCACATTAAAGCAGGCGCAAGAAAGGTAGTTATTTCTGCACCGGCTGGTAATGACCTGCCAACTATCGTATATAATGTAAACCATGAGACACTGAAGCCGGAGGATACTGTGATTTCCGCAGCTTCCTGTACAACAAACTGCCTGGCTCCGATGGCAAAAGCCCTCAATGACCTGGCACCGATCAAATCCGGTATCATGTGCACCATCCATGCATATACAGGAGATCAGATGACTCTGGACGGACCGCAGAGAAAAGGTGATTTAAGAAGATCCCGTGCAGCTGCAGTAAATATCGTTCCAAACAGCACAGGTGCTGCAAAGGCTATCGGACTGGTTATTCCGGAACTGAACGGAAAACTGATCGGATCTGCTCAGCGTGTTCCTACCCCGACAGGTTCTACCACAATCCTGACAGCAGTAGTAGAAGGAAACGTTACAGTAGACCAGATCAACGAGGCTATGAAGGCTGCATCTAACGAGTCCTTCGGATACAATACAGATGAGATCGTATCCAGCGATATCGTTGGTATGAGATATGGCTCTCTGTTCGATGCAACACAGACTATGGTACTGCCATTAGACAACGGAACTACAGAGGTTCAGGTTGTTTCCTGGTATGATAATGAAAATTCATACACAAGCCAGATGGTAAGAACCATCAAATTCTTCTCTGAGTTATCATAATCGGGGAGATCAGTAAGACTCATGAAAGGGTCCGGTCTTAAATGGGCCGGACCCTTTTTACATGATATGGCAGGCGGCAGATCCTGAGCTTGTCTGCCGGGGGTAAAAAGGGCAGAGCCCTTGAAAATAAATTTTAGGAGGCAAAATTATGCTCAATAAAAAAACTGTAGATGATATTAACGTAAAAGGAAAAAGAGTTCTGGTAAGATGTGACTTTAACGTACCTTTGATCGATGGAAAGATCACGGATGAGAACCGTCTGGTGGCAGCTCTTCCGACAATCAAGAAGCTGATTGCTGACGGAGGAAAGGTAATCCTTTGCTCTCATCTTGGAAAACCGAAGGGAGAGCCGGTTCCGTCCCTTTCTCTTGCGCCGGTGGCAGTAAGATTATCAGAACTGCTTGGACAGGAAGTAAAATTTGCCGCTGATCCAGAAGTGGTAGGACCAAACGCGAAAGCAGCTGTAGAGGCAATGAAAGACGGAGATGTGATCCTTCTTGAGAATACACGTTACAGAGCGGAAGAGACAAAGAACGGAGACGAGTTCAGCAAAGAACTGGCTTCTCTGTGCGATGTATTTGTCAATGATGCATTTGGTACCGCACACCGTGCACACTGCTCAAATGTGGGAGTGACAAAATATGTAGACACTGCAGTGGTTGGATATCTGATGCAGAAAGAGATCGATTTCCTTGGAAATGCCGTTAATAACCCGGAAAGACCATTTGTTGCCATTCTCGGCGGAGCGAAAGTATCCAGCAAGATCTCTGTGATCGAAAATCTGCTGGATAAGGTAGACACTCTGATCATCGGCGGCGGAATGTCCTATACATTCAGCAAGGCACAGGGCGGAAGCGTTGGAAAATCTCTTCTGGAAGAGGATTACTGTGAGTATGCACGGAACATGCTGAAAAAAGCAGAGGAAAAGGGCGTGAAGCTGCTGCTCCCTGTAGATACAGTGATTGCAGATGATTTCTCCAACGATGCAAATAAAAAGGTTGTAAAAGCGGGAGAGATTCCGGAAGGATGGGAAGGACTGGATATCGGACCGGATACAGAAAAGATTTTCTGCGATGCTGTGAAGGATGCAAAGACCGTTGTATGGAATGGACCGATGGGAGCATTCGAGATGCCAAACTTTGCACATGGTACAGAGGCTGTTGCAAAAGCACTGGCTGAGACAGACGCCACTACTATCATCGGAGGAGGAGACTCCGCAGCGGCAGTCAACCAGCTTGGCTATGGAGACAAGATGACTCATATCTCCACCGGCGGCGGAGCTTCCCTGGAATTCCTGGAAGGGAAAGAGCTTCCTGGTGTTGCTGCCGCTAACGATAAGTAAACGCTTAGAGAAAGCGAGCACGAAGTGCGAAGATTGAACTTAGCGTTTACTTAGTTCACCGTAGTTAACGAGTCCGAGCGCAGAGCGCGAAGGAGGAGTTCTATGGAGGTGAACATCCCGTCTTGCAGTGAAGAGGCCAAATGGCCCTGCAGAAGGGATATTGTATCAGAGATTGTAGATAAGGAGATCAAGAAAATGGCAAGAAAGAAGATTATTGCAGGTAACTGGAAAATGAACAAGACTCCAAGTGAGGCAGTTGCCCTGGTAGAGGAATTAAAACCACTGGTAGCAAATGAAGAGGTGGACGTAGTATTCTGCGTACCGGCGATCGATATTGTTCCGGTTGTAGAGGCATGTAAAGGAACCAACATCCAGGTCGGCGCTGAGAATATGTATTTTGAAGAGAGTGGCGCTTACACAGGTGAGATCTCACCGGCTATGCTGGTAGATGCAGGTGTTAAATATGTTGTGCTGGGACATTCCGAGAGAAGAGATTATTTCGGAGAAACGAATGAGGATGTAAACAAGAAAGTACTGAAAGCATTCGAGCATGGCATTACGCCGATCATGTGCTGCGGAGAGACTCTGGAGCAGAGAGAGCAGGGCGTGACCATGGATTTCATCCGCCAGCAGGTAAAGGTCGGACTTCAGAATGTGACAGCTGACCAGGCAAAAGCTATGGTAATTGCTTACGAGCCGATCTGGGCGATCGGAACCGGAAAGACAGCTACCACAGAGCAGGCTGAAGAAGTCTGCAAGGGAATCCGTGAGTGCGTCGCTGAAGTTTATGATGAAGCGACAGCAGAAGCAATCCGCATTCAGTACGGCGGATCTGTCAATGCAGGAAATGCGGCAGAACTGTTCGCACAGGCAGACATTGACGGCGGTCTGGTCGGCGGAGCTTCTCTGAAAGCAGATTTTGGTAAGATCGTAAACTACAAATAAAAATCAACGGAGATTTCCAGAAGGAAATGTAGTGGAAGACAAAGGCGGTTCCCGGTACAGACACCGGAGACCGCCTTTTTACGGGGAAATATTGATTCGGGATTAAGAAAGGTTTTCAAAATCTGAAAACTGGTGTATAATACATTCGGTAGAAAAAGAGAGAAAATATTGAAGGAGAGCACATGAAATATCTGGAAATACCGATAGAAGTAAATGGATCCGTAGAAGATGCCAGGCTTGAGACATATATTCTGGATACTCCTGTAGAAAAGCTTCACATCAAAAGGAGACCGATGATCGTGATCTGTCCGGGCGGCGGCTATGAGAAGCTGAGCTACCGGGAGGGAGAGCCGATCGCCATGCAGTTTCTGGCGAAGGGGTATCATGCCTGTGTGCTGCGTTATTCGGTGGCGCCTGCAAGATATCCGGTCCCTCTTCTGGAGCTGGGGCAGGTAATGAGGATCTTAAGGAGCCATGCATCGGAGTGGAGGATCAATACAGATCAGATCATTGTCAGCGGC
Organism: uncultured Lachnospiraceae bacterium; assembly: GCA_900553355.1. Classification (GTDB taxonomy): domain Bacteria; phylum Bacillota; class Clostridia; order Lachnospirales; family Lachnospiraceae; genus Merdimonas. The sequence continues at coordinate 7,444 of USDK01000032.1, read as the reverse complement.
TCTTCGGCAGGCGGACACCTGGCAGGAATGCTGGGAGTATTCTGGAATCAGAAATGGTTTGCGGATATGCTGGAGACAACGGCGGAGGAGTTAAGGCCGGCGGGGATGCTGCTTAGCTATCCGGTGATCACTTCTGATGCAGAAAAAGGACACCTGGCAAGTTTCAGGAACCTTCTGGGCGAAGAGTTTGATGAATACAAAGAAAAATTGTCCCTGGAAAAACAGGTGACGAAGGATACTCCGCCGGCTTTTCTGTGGCATACGGCGGCAGACAAGACCGTTCCGGCGGCAAATTCTCTTTTAATGGCAGAGGCGCTTTTAGAAAATGGAGTTCCGGCGGAGCTTCATATTTACCCGGAGGGCGTTCATGGCTTAAGCCTTGCAAATGAACTGGTCCGCAGGGCGGACGGCTCCGGAGTCAACGAGGTCTGTCAGTCCTGGATAGACCTTGCGGATATTTGGATCAGACATTTATGCAATATCAAATGATGGAGGAGATTGAAAAATGAGTAAAAGACCTACAGTTCTTATGATTCTTGACGGATATGGATTGAATGAGAATAAGAAAGGAAATGCAGTGGCGGAAGGTAAGACACCGGTGATGGACAGGCTGATGGCAGAGTGTCCGTTTGTAAAAGGGAACGCCAGCGGTATGGCAGTAGGACTTCCGGAAGGACAGATGGGAAATTCCGAAGTCGGGCATCTGAATATGGGAGCCGGAAGGATTGTTTATCAGGATCTTACCAAGATCACGAAAGCAATCCAGGACGGGGATTTCTTCGAGAATCCGGCCCTTCTTGCCGCCTGCAAAAATGTAAAAGACAACGACTCTTCCCTTCACCTGATGGGGCTGGTATCTGACGGCGGCGTCCACAGCCATATTGAACACATTTATGGCCTTCTGGAGCTGGCGAAGAGACAGGGGATTGAAAAAGTGTATGTACACTGCTTCCTGGACGGCAGGGATACCCCTCCTGCTTCCGGAAAAGAATATGTAGAACAGCTGGAAGCAAAGATGAAAGAAATCGGTGTGGGAAAAGTGGCGACGGTGATGGGACGCTACTATGCCATGGATCGTGATAACCGCTGGGATCGCGTGGAAAAAGCTTATCGTGCACTGGTATACGGTGAAGGTGAGAAAGCCGCAGGAGGGCCGGAAGGGATCCAGGCTTCTTATGACAAGGATACCACCGATGAATTTGTGCTGCCGACAGTGGTAGAGTCAGACGGTCAGCCGGTAGCGACGGTGAAGGATCATGATTCCGTCGTCTTCTTTAACTTCCGTCCGGACCGTGCAAGAGAGATCACGCGTACCTTCTGCGATGAGATATTCAGTGGATTCGAAAGAGGGGACCGGGTAAAGACGACATATGTGTGCTTTACCGAATATGATGTGACAATTGAAAATAAACTGATTGCATTTGGAAAAGAAGAAATCAAGAATACCTTTGGCGAATTTCTTGCGGCTCACGGACTTAAGCAGGCCCGGATCGCAGAGACAGAGAAATATGCTCATGTGACCTTCTTCTTTAACGGAGGGGTAGAGGAACCGAACAAGGGCGAGGACCGTATTCTGGTGAAATCTCCAAAGGTGGCCACCTATGATCTGAAGCCGGAAATGAGCGCCTATGAGGTCTGCGATAAGCTGGTAGAAGCCATCCAGTCCAGAACCTATGATGTGATCATCATCAATTTTGCCAACCCGGATATGGTGGGACACACCGGTGTGGAAGCGGCTGCCATTCAGGCAATCGAAGCTGTGGATAAATGTGTGGGAAGAGCAGTAGACGCGATCCGTAAGGTGGACGGACAGATGTTTATCTGTGCGGATCATGGAAATGCAGAGCAGCTGATCGACGAGGAGACGGGTGAGCCGTTTACGGCACATACCACGAATCCTGTGCCGTTTATCCTGGTCAATGCAGATCCGTCCTATGGCTTAAGAGAAGGTGGATGTCTGGCAGATATCGCACCGACACTGATCGAGCTGATGGGCATGGAACAGCCGAAAGAGATGACAGGAAAATCGCTGCTTATAAAAAAATAAGAGAAAAGTGTAAAAAACGATGAAGATATTGATTGTGGAAGATGAGCCGGAGATTCGGTTGGAGTTGAAAGCTCTGCTGGAAAATGCTTTGTATCAGACACAGACAATTGAACACTTTACAGACATTGCAGGCCAGATCCTGGGCGCAGCCCCGGATCTGGTTCTGCTTGACTGGAATCTTCCGGGAGAGTCAGGAGACGCTGTCTGTGCCAGAGTAAGGGCGCATTCAGACGTTCCCATTATCTTTCTGACCAGCCGTACCGATGCCATGGATGAACTGTCCGGAATGCTCAAAGGGGCGGACGACTATATTACCAAGCCGTTTCAGCCGGCCATTTTGCTGGCGCGGATCGCGGCTGTGCTGAAAAGAAGCCGGAATAAGGAAGAGGATGGAGTCAGGCTGGCGCATAAGGGGGTGATACTGGATCTTTCCCGGGGGACGATCCAGTCTGACAAAGGGGAGATCGAGCTGTCCCGGAATGAATTAAAGATCCTGTACTGCCTCTTCCAGAAAAAGGGAGAAATCGTTTCCAGGGCAGATCTGATCGAGGATCTGTGGGATCAGCAGGTGTTTATCGATGATAATACTCTGAGTGTGAATATGACGCGGATCCGGGGAAAGCTAAAGGAAATCGGAGTAGAGGATCTGATCTGGACCCGGAGAGGGATGGGGTATCAGGTATGAAACTGGGAGCATATATCAAAGATAAATGTCTGTTTTTCATTCAGCAATTTGTATTGATGGTTCTTCTGGCATTTTTCCTTTCTGTGACCGGATATCCGAAAGGAAATACGCTTTTGATCCTGATTTGCTGGATGTTGATTCTCCTTATTCAGGTTCTGTGGAAATACCAGGAGCGCAGACGATATTTTGACAGGATGAATCAGATTCTGGAACAAGTAGATCAGCGGTATCTTCTGGGAGAGCTTATGCCTGCTTCTTACAGGCTGGAGGATCAGATCTACCGGGAAATGATCAGGAAAGCCAATAAATCCATGATTGAGAGGGTGCGTCAGACCGAGGACAGGGAAAAGGAATACCGGGAATACATTGAAAGCTGGGTTCATGAGATCAAAGCGCCGATCACGGCGGTGGATCTGATGTGCGCAAACCACAGAGGAGAACTGACCGGCCGTATCCGGAAAGAAAACCGGCGGATTGAGGATTTTGTGGATATGGCCCTTTACTATGCCAGGTCAGACGAGGTTTATAAGGACTATATGATCCGTCAGGTCCGGCTTGCGGATATTGTGTCCGAAGCTTTATCCAGAGATAAGCAGTATCTGATCGGAAATGGAGTGCGTGTGGACGCAGACTGTCCGGACGAGGTCTATACGGATCCGAAATGGATCGGCTTTATCCTTCACCAGATTTTACAGAATGCGGTGAAATACAGGAAAGGGGAGCATCCATATATCCGGATTTCCAGTGAAAAAGCAGAAGGGGGCGTACGGCTTACGGTGGAAGATGACGGGATCGGCATCCCGAAGGAGGAACTTTCCAGGATTTTTGAAAAAGGATTTACTGGAAGCAATGGCCGAAAGATCTATGCCTCGACAGGAATGGGGCTCTATCTTAGCCAGAAGCTCTGCAAAAAGCTGGGAATCCGGCTGTATGCGGATTCTGTACAAGGAGAGTGGACGAAACTTAGCTTAGAATTTCCGGTCAGCAGTTATCTTTCAAAACTGTAAGATAGCTGTAAGGGAAGTCGCTACCACAGCCAGATGGCATATGATAAAGTATACTCATCAGGAGACGAGACGGTCCCTGATGAGTATTTTTTGACATGAGGTGTTTGGACAATGGGAAGTGAAATTCGAGTCGAAGATGTAGAAAAATATTACAGAAATGGACAGCAGGTGACGAAGGCTGTGGACCGGGTCAGCTTTACGGTGGAACCGGGGGAATTTATGGGAGTCATGGGACCATCCGGTTCTGGAAAGACCACCCTTTTGAATCTTCTGGCTACTGTGGACCGGGTAACTGCCGGACATATTTACTATCAGGACACAGATATTACAGAACTGTCAGAAAACCAGCTTTCCAGATTCCGCAAAGAGAATCTGGGGTTTGTATTTCAGGATTACAATCTTCTGGATACGCTGACCCTGGAAGAAAACATTGAACTGGCTATGTCGCTGCAGAAAAAGAAAAAGGCAGTGATCAGAAGCGAGTGTGGGAAGATGATGCGGCTTCTTGGGATTGAAGAGGTGAGACATGCCTTCCCTTATCAGGTATCCGGAGGGCAAAAACAAAGATGTGCCTGTGCAAGAGCCATGGTCAATCATCCAAAGCTTCTTCTTGCTGATGAACCTACCGGGGCACTGGATTCCAGAGCGGCGCAGACGCTGCTTTCTACTTTTACAAAACTGAACCGGGAAATGAAGGCCACCATTTTTATGGTGACTCATGATGCGTTTTCAGCCAGCTACTGCAGCCGGATCCTGTTTCTGCAGGATGGAAAGATCTTCCATGAGCTGGTAAGGGGAGATCGGAGCAGACGGGAATTTCTGCAGGAGATCCTGGATGTCTTAAGTCTGACGGGAGGTGAACTCTCCGATGACGTATAAGCTTGCATTCCGGAACGTCAGGCGTTCCGCCAGAGATTATCTGGTATATTTTCTGACGATGACTTTTGTAACAGCGCTGATGTTTGCTTTTAACACGGTGATCTTTTCGGAACGTGTAGGAAAAATGTTTGAGGTGGCCGGTCTGATGGCGGGCATGATCGGTATGGCAACCTTTTTCATCGTACTGATCATCGCCTGGCTGATCAACTATATGGTCCAGTTCATCCTGGAAAAAAGGAGCCGGGAGTTTGGTCTCTACCTGTTGATCGGCATGAGGAAAAAAGAGGTGGCAAGACTTTATCTCAGAGAGTCTCTCCTTATGGGGACAGCAGCATTCTGTCTGGGACTTCTGCTTGGATTTTTGCTGCAGCAGATCCTGCTGGCTATTCTTTACGGGATGCTGAAGATGGATCAGCCGCTTGGGATTGAATGGAACGGATGGTGTTTTCTGATGACCTTCCTCTGCTATTTTGGCTGTTATTTTCTGGCTTTGTTCCGGTGCAAGAGAAGATTCCGTAAAATGAATATCCGGGATCTGATGGATGCACAGCACCGGGGAGAAGAAATCCGGGAAGGAAAGATCGGAAGAAAAAAGGTTTGGCTTCCGGTTTCGCTTCTGGCGCTTGCGCTCCTGGAAGGGGCATTGTACCTGGGATTTATCCGTGACGGGGGCTCTATCGCAGGATTTCTTGTGGGGCTGGTAGTCTTTATCTATCTGTTTTATGTAGGAATTTCGGCCTGGGTGGTCGGCTATGTACGGAAAAAGGGAGACCGGATCTATCACAATGGAAATCTCTTCCTGCTGCGCCAGTTTGCATCCAAAGTACGGACCATGCAGTTTACCATGGGAACTTTGACGGCCCTTTTTACCGTAGCGATCCTGGGATGCACGGTAGCATTGATGTTTCAGGATTATCAGGAACAGATCCTGCAAGGGAAATTTCCTTTCGACGTGCAGGTCTATGGTGCAGATCCGGCTGATGACTTTGGAGATGAACTGGAGATCCTGAAAAAGGAGACGACGATCAAGGAGTCTTATATTTACCGGATATATGAGAATGAGACAGATGCGGTCAACGTATGGCTGTATTCGCATCTGCAGGTATTCGGCGGCCGGTATCAGAAGAAGGATGGCACGCCGGATGTCGAAAAGATCCGAAAAGGTGGAGACGGAAGTTACTGCAGATATGATACCTATATGGGGCTTTCTGATTACAATGCACTTCGAAAGATGCTGGGGTATGAGGAGGTATCGCTGGAGAATGGAGAATATCTTCTCCATATGAAAGACAGGGTGCTCAGAGAGACGGGAGATTTTACGGATGAAATCAAGATTCAGGGAAAGGATGGTGTTCTTGCCTGCGTCGGGATCCGTACGGAACCCTTTTCCCAGGATGGCCATAACGGAGGAGATTATGTGATCGTCGTGCCAGATGAGGAATTGTCTTCTATGACGCCTTACTATTCTGAACTGGCGGTGGATATCAAGGGAAAAGCGCCGGATGATCTGGAAAAACAGCTGGATTCGCTGGGCGATGAACAGGATTTCGGCGAGCATCCGCAGAGAGAAGGAAACAGCTGTTATGGATCCGACACTATCGTAAGCTATGCGGCGGTGAATCTGGTGCGGGACAATCTGATTCCGGAGGTGCGCTATATGCTGCTCTGCATTATGTTCCCTGCCTTTTACATCGGCCTGGTATTCCTGTGTGTGGCATTGACGGTCCTTTCCGTACAGCAGTTAAGTGATGCTGCCAAGTACCGGTTCCGCTACCGGGTTCTGGGACAGCTTGGAATGGGAAGAAAAGAGACGGATCATCTGATCTTCCGGCAGCTTTTGTGGTATTATCTGTGCCCGGCATTGTTTGCAGCAGCTGTCAGCAGCATGATCTGTGCATTTATCAGCCGGAAATTCATTTTCTATACGGGAGTACACACGCCGTTGTTCCAGTATTTTGGAGCTTCGTGCCTGTTGTTTCTTGGGATTTATACGGTATACTTTGTCATAACCTATATTAGTTTTAAGAGAACGGTCAGAGAGGAGAACGGAAGATGAACCGAGATGTGATCAAATATATTGCAATCGTGACCATGACACTGAATCACATTTCCAATATCTTTATGGATCCAGATACGGTTCTTGGAGAGGCTTTTTTGGATATTGGATATTTTACTGCCATCACTATGTGCTACTTTCTGGTGGAAGGGTATCATTACACCCATTCCAAAAAGAAATACGGGCAGAGGCTGCTTTTATTCGCCCTGATTTCTCAGGTGCCTTTTCAGCTTGCGGTGGGGTACTTTGCACTGAATATGCTGTTTACCTTGTTTCTCTGCTTCCTGATCCTGTGTGCAAAGGAATATATCCGAAGGCCAGGCGAACGGATCGCTGTTATCGTCTGCCTGACGGCCTGCACCCTGTTTGGAGACTGGGCACTCCTGGCGGCAGTTTTCACCCTTCTCTTTGACTGGAGCAGGAAAGATAAGAAAAAGACGGCCTTGGCCTACAGCATCGCTTTCCTGGCTTTTGGCGCCTTAAACTTCCTTTCCTACTATACGCCCGGAGCAGGCATAGGGCAGGCACTTGTCCGAACCCTGGCGGCCGGCGCAGGGATCGTCGTCTCCGGCGTAATCATGCTGTGCTTTTACAACGGGAAAAAATCACCCCGGTCCGGAAAATTTGGCAAGTGGTTTTTCTACGTATATTACCCGGCGCACCTGGCAATACTGGTACTCTTGCGTGCGGTGATGTAGCGAAACGGGACGTACACTTTTGGTGTGCTCCCCGTCAAGTAGACAGTGAAAAAAATATAAAGTTTTTTGGTT
>USDK01000031.1 GCA_900553355.1 uncultured Lachnospiraceae bacterium | reverse complement strand
CCCATACCGCAGGTGACGAATACCATATCTGCTCCTTTCAGTGCAGCAGATATCTCCTCTGCACTTTCCTCGGCAGCCTTTTCTCCAATCTCAGGTCTGGCTCCTGCGCCCAGTCCTTTTGTGATCTTATCTCCGATCTGCATCAATGTCGGAGCTTTACATAACTGAAGTGCCTGTTTATCTGTATTAATAGCAATAAACTCAACGCCGGCAATCTGCTCGTCGATCATCCGGTTCACAGCGTTATTTCCGCCGCCGCCGACTCCAACAACAATTATTTTTGCCGCCGCTTCTGATTCGTTTGTCTTAATCTCTAGCAAGGGTTTCTCCTCCTTTGTTATCCTTATTATATATTATACATCCCATATATAGGCAACGAAACTGTTCACTTTGCCATATATACTATATAATATAGACTTTTGTGTAAAATATCAATAGAGTTTATTCATTTTTCTTAATTTTATTGCGGAATTTCTCCAATATCAAAGGTAATTGTTCCGCTCATCTCTGAATAGTTTTCCAGATGAAGAGTTCCTTCCTGATCTCCCAGCTTTTCCAGGATCGGAGAAATCTGTGCCACCTGATCAGAAGATACCTTGTTTCCAAGATTGACGTACACCTTGCCGATATACAGATAAATCTGATCCTCCCGGCATACGATCCGGTCTACACTCAGCTCATACTTTGCAACCTCCTGAGAGGCTTCCAGAATCTCCTCAAAGATTTTACTGTCCTCGCTCTCCAGCTGGCTGTACAGTTTGATTCCCTTTACGTTAATCCCCTCGATACATGGCAGGCCCTCGATCAAGGCCGTGGACTTGGATACCACCATTCCCTCCTTATCAAAATAGACATAGCTGTCTTCACTTTGCACATAGCCTACGATCGGTTTCTCTTTTACCTTCACCTTCAGCGCCCAGGGTGCAGACATGGTGACCTTCATACTGTCCAGACAAGGCAGGGTCTCTCCTTTTCCCAATGCATATTTCCCCAGAATATACAGGGTGTTTACCGAATATTTATCATTTTTAACCGTATCTATGATCTGCTGGTCTGTGCAGTATTCGTTTCCATCTACCTCTATTTCCTGTACATAGAAAAGAATCAATATACCCAGGACGAGGATCGCCGCTGCAAGAAGCAGAACTACAAAGGCATAAAGCCTGTGCGACTTCCTCCGTGTTTTTCTTTTTCCCATATGTATATACTCCCCTTACCATTTGTTTTTTCTATTTTACCAAAGATGACACACTGAATACAAGCCCCATTTCCAACAGGAGAAACACCACCGATGTTCCTCCGTAACTGACGAAAGGAAGGGTGATCCCTGTGTTGGGAATCGTATTGGTCACCACCGCTATGTTTAAGATCACCTGAATCATCATATGTGCCATAGCTCCCGAGGCAATCAGGGCGCCGAACAGATCTTCTGCCCGGGATGCAACCACATAGAAGCGCCAGATCAGGATCAGAAATAAAAGAAGAATCATTCCGGCTCCAAAAAGTCCCAGTTCTTCACAGATGATCGAAAAAATCATATCATTCTGAGCCTCTGGCACAAATCCAAGCTTCTGTACACTCTGGCCAAGCCCTCTTCCAAACAGGCCTCCGGAACCGATGGCATAAAGGCCCTGCAGAGTCTGGTATCCCTTTTCATAGTTTTCCGGATTTCTCCAGATGGCGATGCGCTCCAGACGATAACTTTCCAGCGCCAGAAAAACCGCCATGAATCCGATCCCTAAAATTCCCATGATCACAAACTGTCCATACTTTGGGCTGGCTACAAACACAAGGACAACCGCGATTCCCAGAATAATGATCGCAGTACTTAAATTGCTTGCCCCCACCAGGGCTACGACAGGCAGGATCATGGTCATGATCTTCAGAAGCGTCCGCATTTTCCCCATATTCTGAATATTTTTTGTGATCACATGTGCCAGGAAAAGAATAACTGCCACCTTGGCAAATTCTGACGGCTGAAAAGAAAACGGGCCCAAAGACAGCCATCTTTTGGACCCGTTATATTCATCTCCTACAAATAATACCGCCACTGATAAAAGAATTGCCGCCAGATATCCGGCCGTCGCCGCACGGCGCCACAGATGATAATCAATCCGGGACACCGCATACATCCCTGCTATCCCAAGAGCCGTGGCAAACAGCTGCTTTTTCAGATAATAAAAAGCGTCCTGAAACTTGACTTCGCCATTGTAGGCGCTGGTGCTGTATAAAATGACCAGCCCGAAAAGGACCAGCAGAAACAGCGCCGCCATCATCGTCATATCATAATTTCTTTTTCCGGGCTCACTCAATCTATGCCTCTCCTTATAAGGAATTTACGATCTCTTTAAACTTATCTCCTCGTACCTCATAACTTGGAAACATATCCCAGCTGGCACAGGCCGGAGAAAGCAGTACCGCATCTCCAGGAGACGCCTGTTCTACAGCCATATTTACAGCCTCCTCAAAACTATCTGCAAACATATAATCCAGGAATCCACACTTTCTGGCATCCTGTGCGATCTTTTCCCGGGTTTCTCCCAGCAGGATCAGCTTTTTCACTTTACCGTCAAAACTGTTGATCCACTCTGTGTATTCGGAATCTTTGTCGTATCCGCCTCCGATCAGGACCGTCGGCCGGTTCATGGCCTGGATTCCTTTAATTGCCGCATCCGGATTGGTCCCCTTGGAATCATTATAGTAAGCAACGCCGTTTTTCTCCGTCACATACTCGATCCTGTGCTCCACGCCCCGGAATTCCTTCACGCCCCTGCGGATCGTATCCACCGGCACTCCGTATACATAAGCCATGCCAGCGGCCGCCATCACATTTTCATGGTTATGGGTTCCAAGAATCTGTAATTCATCTATATGGCAGATGATTTCCTTTTTTCCTTCCAGGCTGCAGACAATCTTTCCATCCTCAAGATAGATTCCTTCTTCTAGTTTACGCTGGCTGCTGAAATATAGAACCTTTGCTTTTACTTTCCTGCCAAATTCCCGGGTCACTTCGTCTTCATAATTTAAAATACAGTAATCTTCTTCCCTTTGATTTCTGGCTATATTTTCCTTTGCCTGGATATAGGCCTCCATCGTATGGTGCCGGTTCAAGTGATCCGGCGTGATATTTAAGATAGCGCTCACCTTCGGGCGGAACATATCGATCGTCTCCAGCTGGAAACTGGAAACTTCTGCTACCGTAACTGCCTGATCCGTCATCTGTCCTGCAACGGAGGTATAAGGATTGCCGATATTTCCCACCACATATACTTCACTTCTTGCCTTCTTCATGATCTCACCAAGAAGTGAGGTGGTAGTCGTCTTTCCATTGGTTCCAGTGATCGCAAGCACGTCTCCTTTTCCGAACTCATAGGCAAGCTCAATCTCACCGATGATGGTCACACCTTCCGACTCCATATGGCGGACCACCGGAAGATCTGTCGGAACCCCGGGACTTAATACCGCCATATCGAGCGTCTCTTCTACCTCTCCCGGGAGTTCTCCCAGCAGCACCCGGACGTTACTTTTCTCTCCCAGCTGCTTTTTCATTTCTTCTTCATCCAGCTTCTGATTTCCATCATAGAGGATCACTTCTGCCTGATGCTCTTCCAGAAGTTTCGCTGCGCCGACTCCGCTGATCCCTGCACCGAATACCAGCACCTTTTTCCCATTTACTTCCATTGATTTCTTCCTCCTACATTGCCATCAGTGCAATCAGACACAGGATTGCAGTAATGATCGAAAAAACTGCCACAACTCTTGTCTCTGACCATCCGCACAGCTCAAAATGATGATGTATCGGCGCCATTTTAAAAATCCTTTTTCCGCCGGTTTTCTTAAAATATGTGACCTGGATGATAACGGACAATACCTCTACCAGATAGATCAGTCCGACAATGATGATAAAGATGGGCATCTGCAGCATATAGGCCGTGGACGCCACAAATCCTCCAAGCGCCAGAGAACCCGTATCTCCCATAAATACACTTGCCGGATATACATTAAACAAAAGGAAACCAAGCAGCGCTCCTACCACCGCACAGGTGACCGGGGAGATGCCACTGTCTGTTCCCAAAGCCACCACTGTAAAGAATGTAGCCACAAGCACTGTAACGCTTGACGCCAGTCCGTCCAGACCATCTGTAAAATTGACCCCGTTTACTGTACCGATCACCGCAAAGAACAAAAGCGGGATTGCAAGCCAGCCGATATTCAGGTACTGTCCTCCTGAAAACGGAATCAGCATCGCCAGAGAGACATCCGTAAACTTCACCAGATAAAATGCAAAAATCGCGGTCACTACAATCTGCAAGGCCATCTTCTGCTTCGGATACAGTCCGTCAGACCGCTTCATCACAACCTTCAGATAGTCGTCCAGGAAACCGATCAGTCCAAACCCAAGGGTCACAAACAGGATCGGAATGATCTTCGGATGACTGGGAATATAAAATACGGATGTGATCACTACAGCGAGCAGAATGATCACGCCTCCCATGGTGGGAGTCCCTGCTTTTTTCAGATGTGACTGCACACCGTCTACACGCTCTGTCTGCCCCATCTTCAGTTTTCTCAGTATCGGGATGATCACCGGTCCCATCACCACGCTCAGCGCAAAGGAGATCAGTACCGGAATAAATACAGTATAATCCATAATCCACCTCTTTATCTTTTCCGTTAATTCTCATTTTAACCTTACATAGTATACTTCATTTTTTACTGTTTTTCAATGCCAAGATAGGGGAATATATTTTTGAAAATGTCGCCGATCACCGGCGCGGCAATGGTTCCCCCATAATAAATGCCCTGAGGGTCATAAATCACGCACATAGCCAGGATCTGCGGGTCGTCTGCAGGAGCAAATCCGACAAAGGAAGAAATATACTTATTCGCACTCCTTGGAAGAGTCTGGGAGGTGGCCGTTTTTCCGCCGATCCGGTATCCTTCGACATACGCATTCTTTCCGGATCCCTCGGCCACAACCCCTTCCAGAAGGGAACGCATTGTAGCCGACGTCTCTTCGGATACGACACGGCCCTTTGTCTTATAGTCCAGTTTTTCCAGCTCTTTTCCTTCCTCATCCAGGATCCGGACTCCCAGATGAGGCGTCACCCGTTCTCCCCCGTTGATCAGGGAGCTGACGGTTGCGGCAAGCTGGATGGGAGTAATCTGAAACGACTGCCCAAAACTCATGGTTGCCAGCTCCACAAGCCCTACCGCATCCTTTTTATGCATAATGGTTCCTGCCTCCCCCGGCAGATCTACGCCGGTCAGCTCCATCATCCCAAACTGCCGGAAGTATTCAAAAAAACGATCCGCCCCAAGTCTTAGGCCGATATCGATAAAAACAGGGTTGCAGGAATTCTGTATCCCCTCCACAAAAGTCTCGGCTCCGTGGCCTCCCACTTTATGGCAGCGGATCTTGCGGTCTTCTACGATCCGGTATCCCGGACACTGGAACGTATCATCAAGATCCACCACGCCTGCTTCCAGGCAGGCCGAGGCAGTGATGATCTTAAACGTTGACCCCGGCTCATAAGTATCATTGATGCTTCCATTTCTCCACATCTGATTCAGCGCCTCCTGCTTTTCTTCATCATTAAGCCCGGCGCCGCCGTCTGCGGTATTCAGCGTAAAAGGATCATTCAGATTAAATTCCGGTACATTGACCATGGCGATGATCTCTCCGTTCTTAGGATTCATCATCAGGATCGCAACCTTTTCCGCCTGCTTTTCCTCCATAACCTTTTCCGCCATCTGCTGGGCGTAGGTCTGGATATTATAGTCCAGGCTGATCTGAAGTGAATGTCCGGGAACCGGCTCAGCCCGGTCCTCTGCCACCTGGGACAGTTCGATTCCTCTTGCGTCCGTGGTCGTAAGGATCCTCCCGTTTATGCCTTTTAAATCTTCTTCATACATCACCTCCAGACCGATGATTCCCTGGTTATCTCCGCCGGTAAAGCCCAGGACCTTGGAGGCCAGTTCGTTGTATGGATAATATCTTTTATAGTCTTCATCCACCTTCACCCCGGCAAGGCCAAGATTTCTGATCTGATCTCCCGTCTCTTTGTCCACATTTGTCTTAATCCGTTCCATGGATGATACCTTTTCCACTTTCTCTCTGATGCCGGTCTCATCCATCTCCAGAAGCCTTGACAGCTCCCGTATCACTTTCTCCGGCTCCGTAACCTGGCTGTGGATGACAGATATCGTGCATACTGTGCGGTTTGTGGCAAGCACTGTGCCGTTCACATCCAGGATTTCCCCTCTGGCCGCCTTGATCTCCCTTTCCCTTTCATGTAGCTCTTCCGCCCGTTCCTGATAGTAATCTGCCTCAAAAACCATCAGATAAACAAGTCTCCCGATCAGTCCTGCCATGATCAGCACCGCACAGGAAAAAACCACCAGGATTTTCCGCTTGTTATAAGTTTTATTTTTCATAAAAAATAACCTCGTAAAAGCCGTTTTTATAACTTATTACTGCTTTTACAAGGTTATTCTGCTAATTCTGTGTTGTTTCAGCCGCTTTGGAAATTCCCAGATATGGGAAGATTTCACTCATGATAGAAGAGGCCAGCTCTGTGGCATAAGAACTGGACGCCTGTGCTGCCACGTTAGGCTCGTCTACTACCACGTATACTACGACTTCCGGATTTTCCTGGGGTGCGTAGCCGATAAAAGATACCAGGTACTTGCCATTGCCTCTTGGCAGCTTTTCTGCTGTACCGGTCTTTCCACCTATATCATACCCCTCTACCGCTGCTGAAGATCCGGTCCCTTCTTCTACGACGCCAAACATATAGTCTTTCAGGATCTCGCTGGTCTCCTCAGAAACTGTCTTTTTTAAAAGCACAGGATCCTTGTTCTCTGTCACATTTCCGTTCTCATCCTGAATCTGTCTGACTACATGAGGCTCATAATAGTTCCCACCATTGACCAGGGAACAAAAAGAAGCCGCAAGCTGTGTCATGGTCACATTGAAGTTCTGCCCAAACGCATTGGTCGCAAGACTGGCCGGGTCCATGTTGTCCGGAGTGTATAAAAGTCCGGACGTCTCACCCTCACCCGGAAGATCGATGCCGGTGTACTCTCCAAATCCAAAGAGTTCCTGATACCGGCAGAATTCTTCTGCTCCAAGCGCCTCTCCGATCTCCATCAGTGCCACATTGCAGGAATTTTCCAATGCCTGCTTCAAGGTCTGGGTCCCGTGGCCGTCACGGTTGCTACAGTGAATATCATGATCGCCCACATGCAGCATTCCACCACAGTAATATGTTTCATCCCCGGTAAGGATTCCCGTCTCAAGGCCTGCCGCGATTGTGAAAGGTTTAAAGGTAGATCCAGGCTCATAGGTATCGCTGACACAGAAATTATTCCACAGGGAGTTCAAAACTTCCAGCTGCTCTTCATCTGTCATAGCATCGATTGCTTCCTGCGAATAGTATTTCGTCAGATCCCTGGGCTGATTCAGGTCATAATTGGGATAGGATGCTTCCGCCAGGATCTCCCCGTTCTGAGGATTCATGACGATCACCGCCGTGTTTTTACTGCCTTCTCCGGCAGATGCTTCGTTTTTATGCTGCTCATTGAATTCCAGAATGTGCTTTTCTACAATACTCTGTACCTGCAGGTCAATGGTAGATACAACCGTATCTCCGTTCACCGCCTCTTTTACAGTCCGCTCCACCGTAGAATTTTCATCCAGATATCCATATTCTCTGCCGTCGGTTCCATTTAAAATATTATTATAGGAAGCTTCAATCCCATTACTGCCTACATTTCCATCTACAGTAAATCCGATCACATCACTGGCCAGTGTGTTATATGGATAAGTCCGCACATAATCTTCTTCCAGCCAGACTCCTGCCACATCGGGATAATTCTCATCATCTTCATCAATGGCTTCAAATTCTTTATATTTCTCATAATCCACGCCTTTTTGAAGAATATTGTAACGGCTGGACGGGCTTTCATCGATCAGGGATCTTACCTGGTCTTCTTCGATTCCAAAGCAGTCCTTCAGCACCTGGATCGTAGGCTCGATACAGTCCTTATCGCTGGTCAGGACCTTCACATCCAGGATCACATTATAGACACGTTCGCTGGTAGCCATTTTCGTGCCGTTCCGGTCCACAATGTCTCCCCTTTTAAAAGGGATGGTCCTGCTGTCATACTGCTGCTGATCCAGCACGATCCTGGTATAGTCCTTGCCATTTGCCGCATTGATATATGTAATTCTTCCCACTAAGAAAACAAAAGCTAGTATGATTGCTACGAAGAGCATTACTAGCTTTTTCTGCATATTCTTGGAAAATTTCTTTCGAAAGAAACTTTTTGTTTTTCTTGCCATAGTCTCACCTATCCTGCATTGTTATCCGACTGTGCCAGTACTCCGCTTTCTGGAATATCTTCGTACTGCTTTACATAGTCTGTTGCAGGGTCTTCATAGTTTACAATCTGATCCTGTGAAGCATACACCATTCCCAGTTCATTCTGCGCCCTCTCCCGGACTTCATCTAAATTAACAGAATCAAGAACTGCATTCTCTCTGGTAGTATTTTCTTCTTTCAGATCTGCAAGCTCCTCCTGCATGGCCGTAATTGTCTTTGAATGCTCCGTGATCGCTGACTGCAGCTGAATGTAATTGATACAGATCACCAGAGCTGCAACAGCTGCAACGGCCAGGAATATTACATAGGCCGGGTTCATGTGCATAGCCTGCCTTCTGTTCCTTCGCACCTGGCTGCTTGCTTTTCGTCTTGGTTTTTCCGGGCGCACGTTTCTTGGATCAGGCTCATATGCTGGTTTTGCCACTGTATTTCCATACACATACATTCCAGACGTACTTCTGCCTGTACCTGTCTGTGTGTATCTGGAATTTGCTCTGCTGTATGACCGCCTTGCTGCCATAAATACGCGCCCCTTTCAAAAAATTACATCTATGCCCGTTCAAAGATCCTAAGTTTTGCACTCTTTGAACGGCTGTTATACTCCTGCTCTTCTTTACTGGGAAGGATCGGTTTTTTTGTGATCACTTTCCCTTTTGATACCTTTCCACATACACACACCGGAAAATCCGGCGGACATGTGCAAGGATTTTCATTCTTTCGAAACGCACTTTTGACGATCCGGTCTTCCAGCGAGTGAAAGGTAATGATACAAAGCCTTCCTCCTGGTTCCAGGAGATCGATCATATCGTCCAGAGAATCTCTTAATACATCCAGTTCTCTGTTCAGTTCGATCCGGATCGCCTGAAACGTCCGCTTTGCCGGGTGCCCGGACATTTTCTGATATTTCATCGGAATGGATTCCCTGATGATCTGCGAAAGCTGTCCTGTGGTCTCGATCGGTGCCTTACCGCGCGCTGCTACGATATGTTTGGCGATATTTTTCGCAAACTTATCCTCCCCGTAGTCCCGGATCACACGGTAAAGCTCCATTTCACTGTAGTCATTGACGATGTCCCTGGCCGTCATAGTCTGACGTGTGTCCATCCGCATATCCAGAGGTGCATCCTCGCGATAGGAAAATCCACGTTCTGCCGTATCCAGCTGATAAGATGATACGCCCAGATCAAGGATGATTCCATCGACCTTGTCAATTCCCAACTCATGGAGCCGCGACTTCATTTCACAATAGTTGCTCCGGACTATCGTGACTTTCTCCCCGAAGTCTTTTAAGCGGATACCTGCTGCCTCGATGGCCGCTGCATCCTGGTCTATTCCTACAATACTCCCCTTGTCACTGAGGCGTTTCGCTATCTCATAAGCATGTCCGCCTCCACCAAGCGTTCCGTCCACATAGGTGCCGTCCGGCCTGATGTTTAATCCATTGATCGTTTCTTCAAGTAATACTGATTTGTGTTCGAATCCCATATCTTCTCCCTCTTAGATACTGAATCCGCTGGCTTCCATATCAGATGCGATATCCTCAATGCTCTCTTCCACTTCAGTATTCTTTTCGATCCATCTCTGCTTGTCCCAGATCTCGGCACGCTTCCCCATACCGATAAACACAACTTCCTTATCCAGCTGTGCAAACTCTCTGAGGTTCGCAGGGATCAGTGTTCTGCCTTGTTTGTCAAGGTCTCCGTCAGTTGCTGCGCCTTGAAAGAAGTACGCAAATGCACGTGCTTTTTTGTCGGTGGTGGTCGGTAAGGCATTCAGTTTCTCCTCGAAGGTTGTCCATTCGTCTTCCGGATATACGTAGAGACAGTTTTCCATCCCCTTGGTAATGACGAAATGCTCCCCTAAATCGTCACGAAACTTCGCAGGAATGATAAGTCTGCCCTTCGTGTCAATATTATGACTGTACTCTCCTTTCAACATAAGACTTCACCTTCTCCCAAATGGCTTCCACTTCTCTACCACTTGGCTCCACTTTCAACCACTTTCTACCACTTGACCCCATTGTAAACTACTTTTCACTCGATTTCAACCCTTTTTTACGAAATAATTTCATTTGAGGGACAGGGCATTTTACGATCAGGGACACCGGCAAACGCAGTTGGGGACGTACACCTTTTGCAAAGGTGTACGTCCCCAACAAAAAACTGCCGTACATTTTCTGTACGACAGTCATTCGTATCTTTATCTTTCTTTTGGCTTTTATTCTGCCGTGTCAGCTTCCTGTGCCGCCGCAAGCTCCTGTGACAGTCCGTCTATGGCAGAATAATCGATCTGTACCTCATCCACCGGGCGGTTGGACTGGTATGTATCGTATGCAGAATACCCGATCCATCCGATCAGCGCAAGTCCGATGACACCGACCACACATTTACGCAGTGCATTCTGCACTTTTTTCTTTTTTACATTCTTTTTGCGGTCTGCCTTTTCTTTTTTATATTTATCTACCTTTTCCTGACTCATGTCATCTTACTCCTTCTATATTAACATCTGAAGTGTATTCTACCACAATCCGGAAAATTATACAACCACAATTACTCCCCCGTCTGCCGCATACATGCTGCTGATTCCTGCCGTATCGAGGATAATGATATCCTTGAACTGTGCCTTGGCTTTCAGCATATCTCTGACGTATTCTGCCCTTTTCCGGCAGTTGCAGTGAGAAATTGCCAGTACCTTTTCTTTTGAATTGACCAAGTTTCTGGCCACCTCGTCCACCAGTTTGATCAGTGCCTTTTTAATCCCACGGGCCTGACCCAGCTGGCAGATCGTCCCGGCTTCAGTAGCGCCCATAACAGGTTTGATATTCAGCACAGTTGCCACCATAGCCTTCACTCCGGTTAATCTTCCATTTTTTCTTAAAATATCCAGGGTCTCCAGTACAAAATAAGTATCCTGCTCCCGGATATAAGCTTCTACTGTATCAATCACCTGCTGAAAAGCCATTCCCTTTTCTTCGCATTCCTGGATCTTCATAGCAATAAGCGTTTCTCCGACGGACGCAGACCTGGAGTTAAATACATAGATATCTTTTTCCCCGTACTCTTCCTGATACAGATCCTTTCCAAGCACCGCGCTGTTATAAGATCCGCTCAACTCTGCCGAAAGCGTGACCGCATATACCCGGTCTGCCTCACAGCAATATCCTTCCATATATCTTTCCGGCGACGGACAGGATGACTTCGGACATTCCGATGACTCTGCCACCAGTTTTAAAAACTTCGCCTGATCAAAACTCTCGTCATCAATGATATGATGTCCCCCCACATCAATCTGCAGTGAAGCAGTCTCAAAATGGCCTGATGCCTTCATTTCCTCCGTCAGTTCTCCGCAGCTGTCTACAATAATCTTATAACTCATTTCCAACCTCCCGGCACGCAATTACTTATAATTCATAGCGCGTCTTCCACTTCCAGTATATGTAGTTTTTAATACTACATTCCTAATCATAACATAATTATGCCGGATTGAAAAGGCTTTTATTCTTTAAACTTTATCTTCCTGGATATACCAAGGGCTATTCCCATTTCTGCCATCAAAAACAAGACGGAGGTACCGCCATAACTGATAAACGGCAGCGTAATTCCCGTAGTCGGGATCAGGTTGATCACAACCATGACATTAAGAAGAACCTGCAGGGCAATATGTGTAAAAATCCCTGTTACCACCAGCGAACTATATACATCTGGGGCATTCTGGGCAATAAACATCAGCCGGAACAAGAGGAGCCCAAAAAGCACCAGCACGATAATCGCGCCAAACACACCCAGTTCTTCACAGATAATGGACAGGATCATATCGTTCTGCACCTCAGGAATTACCATTTTCTGCGCACTGTTTCCCAGCCCTTTCCCGAAAAATCCGCCGGAGCCAATCGCATACAGGGCCTGCATGATCTGGTATCCGCCTTCTGATGCATACTCCTCCGGATTCAGCCACACCAGGATCCGGCGCAGACGGAAGTTCCCGCTGGTAGACATCACCGCATCCAGAATCCGGACGCCAACCAGCAGAAGTACCAGCCCGATGCCGGCAACGGCAATGAACGGTCTTGTCTTTGGATGGACTACGAAAATCATCACACAGGTAATCCCCATTACGATAATCGCAGTACTTAAGTTTTCCGTCAGTACAAAAACACAGCCGGCCGCAACAAGTCCCCACAAAAATACCCGGCCCATACCTTGCAGTGTCTTTATCTCTTTTCCCATCTGACAGATCAGGACCGGGATAAACAGGATTACCGCAATTTTTGTAATCTCTGCAGGCTGAAGCTGCTGCCCCAGCGGCAGCTGAATCCACCGTCTGGCTCCGTTTACTTCTTTTCCAAGCGGAGTCTGCACCAGCGCCATCATGACAATGGACACAAAATACAGCGTCTTCGCCCACTTAATATACAAATGATAGTCTATTCTGGAAACAACATACATCCCTGCAAATCCCACAACGCAGAATAAAATCTGACGTTTGAAAAAATACATACTATCATTATAATTCACCAGCGCACTGTATGCACTGGTGCTGTACAGCATGACTAATCCGAAACAAATCAGAAAAATCAACACAGCCAGCAGACTGTAGTCAAAATAAACGGTTCCATCACCTGGTCTTTTTCGATTTACACGTTTGCTTTTACTCATCTGATTACACTCCCATCGTATATATTTAATCAGATATAAAACTAAAATGCAACCCCTGTACCCTAAATGAAATAATGGGCGAAAATATATGCCGGCCGTTCGGAAAATATGCACAGTTTTTTACCTGTACCCATACAATATTATTGAAAAGTGTATCAGAGCAAGATCTGGATAACCGGAGATTGTCTGAAAGGAGCATGGCAGATGCCAAATTACCGATATAATATGGCTGGTCAAATGCGTCAGAACGGATGTATGCGTCAGAACGCACAGGCAATGCCCCAGACCGGAGGCTGTCCTCTGTCGGCAGAAACCAGCCATGAACACTGCATGGATCATGGCGATCTGGCGGATATGCCGCTGGCAATGGCCTATGTCCCATGGCAGGAGTGGAGGAATATCTACAAAGCCGAAAAAGCATTTCAACGTGGGACCATTTTTGAAGAACTGGATAAACCGTTCCGGGGAATAGGAGGCTGCTGCAATGGAAGATCGTAAAAGGCCATGCCGCCGGGAACTTTTAGACTGGATCAACATAGTCAGTTTTGCGGCGGATGACACGAAACTGTTTTTAGACACGCACCCTAAAGATCAGGACGCTTTACAGTGTTTTGATGAACTAAAGAAGCAAAGAGTAGACGCTTTAAAGGAATATGCAAAATATTACGGGCCCCTGACCCTGGATACCGCCGCATCGTCTTCTGACCGCTGGTGCTGGATCAATGAACCATGGCCCTGGCAGGAAGGAGGATGCTAATTTATGTGGAATTATGAAAAAAGACTGCAGTATCCGGTAAAAATCACACATACCAATCCTAAACTCGCTCAGGTCATCATCAGTCAGTTTGGCGGACCTGACGGGGAACTGGCCGCTTCTATGCGCTATCTGTCTCAGAGGTACACAATGCCGTATAAAGAAGTGACCGGAACCCTGACAGACATTGGCACCGAAGAAGCATCCAGTTTTCTGTGGAAATGATTTTAATAGGAAGAAATACAATACGAAGACGATACAATATTCCGTATTCCCGGGGCTTTTGAAGGCCCCGGGACTCTCATTATACGCCGACCGCTTTGTAGTCCAACAGAGTGCCATCCTTGGCATAGGCCTCAAACTGGATGATGTAGTTCGTCCCCGGATCCGGTGTAAAGGATGCCCACTGGCCATCAAACTGGGTGAACCATTTCTGGGTAGTGCAGTTATAGACCTTCATCTTTAAGTCCACGTCTGCATTATTCGAAGAGCAGCCGATCAAGATGCTGCCGTCACTCCGGTAGGCAGCATATGTGCCATTGATCACCGTACCGGTACCGGCATCCGTGCCGATGGTCTTGGTGTCGATCAAATGTGCATTTTTCTGATCAAGATCATAAAGCTGGCACTGCACCAGGTATCCGGCACCGCTCTTGTCTTTCTTGAGCGAAATCCAGTTGCTGGCTGTCCAGGCCACCAGCGTTTCCCATACATTTTTAGAAACGTCATATAATAACCACTTAAAACGTCCCTTATTATTCGGCATTGAGAAGTTGAATCCAATATCTAATTGTTCGGACTGTTTGATAAATACTGGATCGCCAAGCCCCTGTCCTTGATAACGGAGTACACAGTCCCAAGGATAGTTATAATACGCCCGGATGTTCGTTTCGTTCCCCGTCTGATCGCCGGGGGTGCCACCAGTGGCCGTTCCTTTTTCATTGATGCTGGCCTGAACTAACTGACCGTTCCCAAGATGAACCGCCACGTGATGAGTGTGGTTTAACAAGATGTCGCCTTTTTTCATTCCGCTTCCTGTGGCACGGTTCACACTTCCAGTCATATCAACAAATCCAAGTTTTGTCAGCACAAAGTACATATTCCCAGTATAAGTGGCACCATTAGATTTGGCTGGGATATCGGCATATTCCAGCGCACTGATGACTGCACTGGAACAATCATAATCCCCTTTCTCGCCCCACCGATATTGCTGGTCATAACCGTGCAGCGGATTATTGGCCAGTTCTTTCATCCAATTACAATACATGTCAATCTTACTCATTATATCTTATATCTCCTTTCCATTGCGATATCGCAACAAAAAGAGCGCTAATCAGCGCCCCGATTAATTAGATTTTTTATATTTGGTTCGGTTCCACATCGCAGATACTTTTTCCCAGCCTCCTGTGGAGACAAGGTACACAATAAACGCCGCAATAAAGGATGCAAATACATAATACCAAGTAATTACAATATTAAAATACTGGCAGGCAATAATCACCGACACCGGACAAAGAATCAGCGCTGTGACTAATGCCACGGCGTTTGTCTGAATATTCTTAAGGGCTGGCATCTCTTTGATTACCTGGGTAATGGCGCTCACCAGGAAGGCCAGAACACCGATCGCGATCAGTGCATAAGTAATATACTGCATTAAGAGTTCCATATTCATAGTCATTCCTCCTATCTGATGCCAATCTGCATCAAAACAAATGTTAATATTGCTCCAATAACTGTAGTGAGCACATATCCGCTCACCTTCCGCCACATCTTCCCGTCCCGGCTTTCCAGCTCCTCCAGGCGTTCTCCCTGCCTGGCTTGCGTCTTAGCCATGCTTTCCACTGACACGGCCAGTTTCTCCACGCTGGCCGTCAGTTGCCCGATCTGCCGGACCGTCTCCTCCAGGTCTGTCAGCCTATGACTGATGCGCTTGTGCTCGTCCTCCATGCGGCGGGCAAATTCATCGTGTTCCTCCCTGCTGATTACATTTTCCATGTCAACCTCCTTTAATAATTTATGCAATAAAATAAGACCTGTTACGGTCTCGCTCTAATCTCCATTTTACCTCCCACACTTAGACAACAGCCCAGTTCTGCGTTACAGTACCATCTGAATTCTGTCTCAATCCGTATATTTTACAATCGTAGGAAAACGCAAACTTTGCATATCCGCCATTTGCATCAGACACCGGCAAAGTCAGCATCGTTCCGGCCCAGTCATTTGGGGCACCGTTAGATGTGTAATACCCAGGATATGGATATAAGCCAGGTGACCAGCAACCATAAATAAGATTTCCCGTTGTCTCCCGGAACTTAAGCGCCGATCCAGCATCCCCGGTTCCGCTGTTTAGGAGTTTGAGAGTGGTGTCCGTAATGCCGTTGATATCGACTTCGTCAGAATTTATATCAAGATGCGTAGACTCCTCATACCCCATCTCACCTGGCGCTCTGACTCCAATCCTTAAATTAGAGGCTCGAATATACGACTCTATGACTCCTGCGCTCTCCTGAAGCACTCCAAATCTCAGCTGCCCATTTAAGAGATCGATTACATTCTGCATAAAAGATGCGAGTACCTCGCTTGCATTGCGCATGCTTATACCGTTATCGTCTATAAGCACATTTTTCCCTGCCGGATTCCCCACCGTCACTGTGCTTGCGTACACTGGCTCGCTTGCTACTCTCCAGTAAGTGCCATCATAAGTAAAAATCACGGTCGCACCTGCCGCCCAGTACGCATAGCGGACACCCTGGGTGTAAATGGCCTTTGCCCCAGTACCCCCAACGTTAAGGGTCGGGCTGGCGGCATTGTTCGCATAAGTAAACCGAACGGCCACCGTTGCCCCGGCCTTCAGGGTCAGCTTGCCGGCCGCCAGTGTAGCCACTTTTGCCACGGTTGCTGATGCTGTGGAACTTGTTGCATACAGCATCTGGCCATCCGCCCCGTCATCTCCTTTGTCACCTTTAGCGCCTGTATCGCCCTTGTCTCCCTTAGGCCCCTGTGGTCCAGTATCTCCAGTATCGCCTTTGTCGCCCTTCGCCCCGGTCGCTCCAGTGTTTCCATACACGCCGATGATGTGTGGGGATGTAGTGGTGCTGGAACCATTGGTATACTTGACCACCTCATAATTCCACAGGTATTTCTTGCTGGTGGTGATTGTCTGAATACTGGTCGTCCATCCGGAAGTCGATGTGGTAACACCGCTGGATGCCGTCGTTGCCAGGTAATAGTTTGTAATACTGCTGATGCCGTTGCCAGTCGCTCCCGTATCACCCTTATCACCTTTGGCTCCAGTAGCACCTGTATCACCTGTGTCGCCCTTGTCTCCTTTCGCGCCGGTAGCCCCAGTATTTCCGTAAACGCCAATTACCCTTTTTGCGCTGTCACTGGTGGTATTATCGGTATATGTGATCCTCTCATAGTTCCAAAGGTACTTATTGGTCGTCGTCATAGTTGGCACAGAAGTGCTCCAGGATGTCGGAGCTGTGCTGTTGAAAGAAGATACCGCATAGTATTCTGTGACGGATTTGATCCCGACACCGGCAGCACCGGTATCTCCTTTATCCCCCTTCGGTCCAGTCGCTCCCGTGTCTCCCTTATCCCCTTTTTCCCCCTGTTCTCCTTGCGCTCCGGTATCACCCTTATCCCCTTTCGGGCCAGTTGCTCCGGTGTCCCCTTTAATACGCGTCCAGGAATATTTCGCAGGGTCTGTGCTGTCTGCCGCTGTATAGTCAGTATACTGGCCAATATACAGTTTGTTGGTGCTGTCGGTCGTGGAAAAACCGCTGGAACCATCTGCACTGTTGGCATAAGCAATATGCAGATATGGTGTCTTCCCATCTGCCCCAGCTTTCCCTGGCGTGCCCTGCGCCCCGTCCGCTCCTTTAATCTTACTCCAGGCGTAATCAGTAGGGTCTGTGCTGTCGATTGCCGCAAAATCCACATACATGCCGATGTAATCCCGGTTGCTGTCTGACACGGAGAAATCTGTCTGCCCATCTGCGCTGTTGGCATATGCGATATGGGTATAGCTGGTCTTTCCGTCCGCTCCGTCTTCTCCGTCTTTCCCGGCAGGACCTGGGATCCCCTGGTCTCCTTTCTCGCCCTGCAGTCCCTGCAATCCACGCTCTCCCTGGTCTCCCTTGTCGCCTTTGTCGCCCTTTTCTCCCTGGGGACCTTGCTCACCTTGTGGCCCCTGCTCTCCTTGCTGGCCCTGTGGTCCTTCCGGCCCTTGCTCACCGTCATCTACATTGCTGACCGTCACTTCGCACACGCCCCGCAGGATCCCATTGGAATCTCTCGCCTCGTAACTGTACACAGCCTTTCCGTTGATATCCGCTGCTTGAACCGTCAGGCTCTTGCCTGTCCCTGCAGATACACCGTCTTTCTTCCAGGAAATGGTCATGGTGTCCGTTAGGTCATTCCCGGCATCCATGACCGATGCGGTCAATGTCGTGCTGCCCGCCCCGTTCTTGAAGATGATGCCGTTGTCCGTGATAATGGAGCAGGTATAGGTACGGTTCGCGTCCACCATCTCCTGCATCTGATCCAGCAGAT
Organism: uncultured Lachnospiraceae bacterium; assembly: GCA_900553355.1. Classification (GTDB taxonomy): domain Bacteria; phylum Bacillota; class Clostridia; order Lachnospirales; family Lachnospiraceae; genus Merdimonas. The sequence continues at coordinate 15,596 of USDK01000031.1, read as the reverse complement.
CCTGGTCGATCTGGCTCTGAAGCTCCCGGAAGTTGCTGAAGGTCGTTTTATTTTGTGTTGGGTCCGTAAAGCTTCGGATCTGCTCCGTAACCCTGGCGTTCAGGTACAGCGGTGGGTTATATGCTTCATCTACAATGTTCACCGTGTCCCCGATCGCTGTGCCAAAATACCCGTCCACCTCATAGCTGACCTGTGGCTCGGAGAGCTTCTTCAGCTCCGCCAGAGCCTGGCCATACAGCATCTCTACATTGTCTGTCTCATAGGACCAGAACCTCAGGATGTAGCCGTCTTCCTTTTTGGACAGATTGGAGGGGAACCGGTCCCTGGCCTGCTTTGCCCGGATCGCGCCATCGCCATAAACCGTGAAATACTCCACGTTGCCGTTACTGTCATATTCCTCCCGGACGATACTCGCAATGGTAAGCCCATCCTTTCCGGTCGGCTGGATCGCAGTATACAGGTCTGTGATATCTGATGTCTTTGTGATTCCGGTTACGTCCTTACCATACCGCAGTGTGATGTCTGTCCGTTCCCGGCCGATCCCTTGATCCGTATCCGAGTGCTCCCGGTACACGTTTGCCACCACCCGCTTCAGTAAATAATCGTCATTCAGTTCTGCTATGAACTCTATTTCGGCGCTAAACACATTTGCCAGGGAATACAGCCTGGCAAGAAGAGTCTCCGTGCCGGTCCATTCGTGCTTGATCGACTTATCAGACACCTCGTTCAGCCCCAGGACCGTGCTGCCTTCCGCATCAATGACCGCCCAATACTGTGCGAACGTCATGGCCTGCGCCGCGGAATACGCTTCTTTTTCCTCGTTCAAAAGCTCAAACAGGAGCCCGTAGCACTCTGCCCGGATCTCCTGCTCATCCTTTTCCACATGCACAATATTCAGATAATAATCCTTCTGCTGGCCGGCATCCCGGAAAGCGATCTTGTTGCCTTCCACGATATGCTGGCTGTCCTCATGCCCGGCGCTGCAGGTAAAATTATATGTATACGCGCTGCCCTGCAGGTACTCATGTAGCTCGTCATCATAATAATGTAATGCTAACGGCGCCGTATTGTCCATATATCCCAGCACCTGGTCTCCCGGGTCCAGGACTGCAATCCTTATTTCTTCCATTTATAGATATGCCTCCCTTATCTTTGCCTTTACCGTGGGCTTGGGATTTGAAAAATCCGAAAAAGAAAACTGGATCTTCGTTTCCCCAGGCGGGGCAAGGAAATATTTGCTCCCGGTGATCTCATCCCCGGTGATGTTCATGCCGTTCCGATATACTTTTGTAGCAGCACCATCAATCGTAATGACATCCCCTGCCGCATATCGGTTCGGGATATCCTTCCACTTATCCACAGCCATCTTCTGGAAGATCAGGTTCCGTAGATAGTTCCGGGTTACATACTGCCCCCACGGATGGATATCACGCCCGTAATACTGGGTAAATGCCACCTGGATCTTCGTACAGACCATATCTTTGATGGCCGGGTCAGACTTATATGAATAGATGCCGTCCCAGTAGAAACGTACTCTATCACCTTCTTTGGTTATGTCCTGGTTCCCCCGTGGCCCATTGAACGGGTTCTCATATTGATTTCCGGACGGTGTAAATAACTTAGACTCGATAACCTTCCCGTTCAGCCAGAACTCCAGGGCCGCCGTGTTCCCAGACATGTCTGACTTGTACAGGCTGTAGCCGCAGATCACCTTGTTATCTTCTGTCAGGAATGCAATGGACTGTTCCCCGGTCTGGCCAAGCAGTCCCGTTTGAAAATACCAGTTCAGGTAGCACCAAAAGTTTTTCGCCCCTGCCTCGCCTTCCGAGTCTTCCGGGACCGGGATTGTCCGCATGCCGCCGCACCACTTCCCTGCCTGCCCGGTTCCCATGCTGCCGATCACCAGGGCATCTTCCTCAGACATATAATCCAAGGTGCCGCCCATGTCATGATCCGGGTGCATGTAGTTGGTGCCGTGGTCATCCGCTGCGCTTACCAGGGTCTGGATCCCGTCTATCAGTGTTTCGTTCTGCTGGTAGCTTTCCCCGTCAGCCTCCTGCACTTTCCCTAGCTGTATGGCGCCGTACTCAGATACGATGCCGATGTAGCCATTCTCATGATTGTGGGTGATCTCATAACTAACTGGGACATTGACGGCTCCATCATTTTCAACTGTAACTTCCAGCACTCCATCATCATTAGCCTCAGCTTGGAAGCTTTTTTCAGTGGTCGCATATTTATACGGATCACAGCAGTAGAGCACAAATTCCCCGGTAACATTCAGCCGGCCTTCTTTCACATCCCCAATCTCACTCTTCGTGCCAATGAAGTATTTGTCCGGCTCATCTGCAAAGATCAACTTTGCTTCTTTCTGGTTCAGGATTTTGTTCAGCTCATTGAACTTCTCCCGGAAGTCTTCCGGGGAATCTGACAGCAGCTGATACCCTACCGTGATGCTCCGGGATACGATCCGGCTGTTCCGGTACTCGGAGCCGTCCATCTGCCCGATCTGAAGCTCCGTGATCTCCGCCTCCGTCAGCTCCCTGCCAAGGACATACAGGGTACGGTATCCCTCTATTTCGTTTTCAATATACGCCCCGTTGATCTGCAGGGCTTCTGCCGGGAGTTCACTGGATGATGCACTCCCGGTTGTAGTATCAACAAAGTTATACATGTCATTACCCCTTTTTGCCTTTGATCATGTTCTTGACCTTCTGCCTTTTGTTCTGCTCGGCTTCCGTATATGGTGCCGTCACCCGGGCCGTCTCTTTCCCGTCAATCTCCACCGGAACAATGATCGTATACCGTGCCGTCCTGGTGTAATTGTAGTCATCGTTCAGATCCTGGATACCTCCACCCCGAATATTCATACCAATATCCGTAACCGGAACCAGGGATGGAATACTTATCAAATCCATCGCCGCTGCTTTCGCATCCTTCACTTTTGACAAAATACCATTTACCCAGCCAATTCCCCAGAACTCTCCGAGATCTGTGGATACCTTTGATGGGCTTCCAATCTTAGCCTTGGCAACAATCGCCGCTTCTGCCGCGGATGCGAGAGCCGCAGCAGCGCTCCGTACTGCTCCCACCTGCGACCGGATACCATTAGCCAAGCCTACACCAATATAAACACCGCTGCTGTATGCGCCGCTCTGAGCGGATCTCATAGCGGATACAATGGCACTAGAAGCACTGCGCACAATAGATACCGACTGGTTCATTCCGCTTTGCAGTGCCTTTGAAAATCCGTTTCCTGCCTTCTGGCCTGCCTGCGTCAACTTTGACGTCAGAGAATTCCCTTCTGTGATAACGGACTGCGTGGTTGATTTCATAGAGGTCTGCGCCTGTCTGCCGCCGGCCGTCAATCCTCTTGCTAATCCCTGACCGGCATTCTGTCCGGACTGCGTCAATCCCGGAATAAGCATCCGCGACTGCGCTATGATCTGCGTAAAAGCAGAGATCATAGGACCGATATTAGGCGGTGTGATCGTAAAGTTTGCAAATGCCTCTTTAATAGCTGTTACACTGGAAACGGTTCCCAATGCCAGGCCGGACATCGTCTGGATGCCGGAATTAAACATGGTCAGACTTGATGCTGCTACCAAAAGAGATGCCACCAAAAGCTGCATTCCGGATGCTACTTCCGGAAGATTCGCACCACTGCTGGAGATTTCTCCTAGGCCAAGCGCTACTGCTCCAAGGGACTTTGCAATATCTCCCAGGGACAGCTCCGAAATCATAGTGATTCCTTGCGCCACTGACTTAAAACCGGTTCCAGCATTTTTTGCAGATGTCCCAATAGACTCAATCACACCTGCCACAGAATCCAGAACAGAGGAAAATCCTCCGCTGATCGCCTCAATCACAGTGGATACTCCGTCACATAACGTATTAAATCCATCGCAGATAGAATTGATCACATCCACGATGACTCCGCCGACCTGTTCAAATGTATTCCCCAGCTGTTCCACAAACGGAGTCAGGGCATTAATCAGATTGGCTGCCAGAGACATCCCCGCGCCGACCATTAAAATCGTGGCGCCAAAAACCAGCATAGCCGGAATCGCCGCAGTCAAGGAAGATCCGAATAGCGCAAATACCGCAACCAGTCCAGCAACTACAACTCCAAATGCCGCCATAGCTACTGCGCCTTCCCTTCCTGTACTGGCTACCGGAGCCATAGCAAGCGCCAATACGGACATGGATGCAGAAAATGCGATGATACCCGTCATATTCGTCTGCAAGCTTTTCCCCAGAAGAGCAAATACAGCCGCTAAGGCACTCACGACTGCTCCAAAGGCAATCAGCGGTGGAACTGCGGTCGCTCCAAGTTGTGCTAACGGTGTCAATGCTGCAGCAAGAAGAGCAACAGAAGCAATGATCAGAGCGATTCCTGCACTCTTCGCGAGAGAATTTAGACCGTCTGTCAAACTGGAAACGCTAAGTGATGTAGACTCGCTTGCATCGGCAAGGCCTCCCATGCCTTCCTTTACTGCGCCGAGTTTATTCGCCACGCCCAGTGCTGCCTTAAACATTAAAAATCCAATAGCCACGCCTACTATAAGCTGGCCTATCGTCTGAAGCGTCCCTGGATCCAAACTGCTGATAAAGTCACTTACTGCCGTCACGGCTTCAGAACCGCTTTTCACAATCATTCCCAAAGAACGTCCGATTACTTCAAATGCGCCCGAATCCTTAATACTGTCATAAACATGCGCCGCTGCATCACCAACACTGGATAACGCCTCGCCAAATGCTTTTACAGCTCCCGTATCTTTAAATGCCCCACCAATCTCTTTGGCAACATTCTTTATTTCACGGAAACCATCTATCAAAAAGCTAAAGTCCGCCGATTCAACCTTGCTGATCAATCCGCTGATGGCATGAACCGCCGTCCTTTGGAGTTCTTCAAATGCTGGTGACAGCTTCTGGGCTAACGTTTCCTGTAGTCCTGCCATTGCTTCGTCTGCAGTCTTATAAGTTGTGGCAAGCTGAGTAAATGCATCATTCGTCCCGACCTTTGCAATCGCATCAAAGAAATCTTCCGTTGCAATCTTGCCATCTTGGACATTTTTCACCATATCCTGAGTCGACATCCCCATTTCTTTCGCAACTGCAGCGATACCAGCAGGCGTCTGATCCATGATCAGCTTAAAATCTTCCCATGCCACTGTAGGTTTTGCAGCCATCTGGGTAGCCTGCTGAGATAACGTCTTCATCGCCTGTTTAGGTTCTATCGCAGCTGCCGCAAGCCCACCAAACCCTTTTACCAATGCAGTTGTATTTTGGGTTCCAACCGCCTCCAACTGACTGTAGGCCGATGCCATGTCTGATGCACTGTAAATGGTCTGCGTCGCGTAATCCTGCAGTTCTTTTTGCACACCCTTGATCTCGCCCGAGCTTTTCCCAAGCATGGACATATTACTGTCAAATGTCTTCCATGCTTTCTGGGACTGGTTCAATTCGCTTACCATGCTCCCAATCCCATCTGTGATCGAAGTAAATGCCTGCTGGCCTGTTGCCATCAGAACTCCAAATCCAAGCCCGCTTTTTATTTTGCTCCCGAGAGTATCACAGGCAGAGATGGCGCCCCTCATAGTCGAAGTAAATCCTCGGTCTGCTGCTGATAATATCGCTTTCACACTAAATGACTCTGCCATGCTCTCACTCTCCTTTCTGCAGAAGCTTACCTATTCCGGAAAACCGGCTGTCTGCCTTCTTTTTCTTCTTTGATTTCAGCTTTTTCAATTCCTTTTTATAGTCAAAAAACTGCCGGAACGTCCGGTATACCGGTCTGGTCTTTCCTTTGCCAGCCGGTTTTTCTGCCTGCGCCGCATAATTTAAAAAGGCCTGGCGGTGTTCATGCAGACTTTCGTCCAACATTCGCAACTCCAAGGCCTCTGCCATAATTTCATACTGAGCATTTGTCAGGTTATCCACCTGGTCAAAGGTCGTAAAGCCAAAGTATCGGAAACAATTCACAGCCATCTCCCGGTACTGTTCTTCAAAGGTTAGTTCTGGTTCTGTTCCGCTTTCGCTTCCTCGATTGCTTCCATCATCTTCGCCATCAATTTCTTGGTAGCATTTGCTTTCCCTAAAAAATCCAGCGTGTCCTCGAACAACGCATCAACATCCGTATCCGGATCATCGATATAGGAATCCAGAAGCGCTTTTGTCACTCTCGGTTTCTGCCCCTTATTCGCCACATCCAGAAGATCTACCAGCGCATCCGGTTCCCCGTCAATCACCCGGGCGATCATGTATCTTGCACCGATGTCCTTCTTTACATCTTTGATACCATCCACTGATGTAGATATCATCTTATTGGCATCCCGAAGAAATCCCATTCCAAAGTTAAACTGATACACCTGTCCGCTAATCGTTAATTCCATCATTTTTGTTTACCTCCATATAATTAAAATTTGTATAAAAAGAACACCCATCATCTGACAGGTGTTCTCATTACTGTTCTTTATTGCTTTTTCTTTATTCTAGCTCGTTCAGCACGTTTGCCGTGAATATATCCCAAAGTGAATATATCGCTTGCGGCACTCATGGTAAATGAATATGGTCTTGCTTCAAGTATCTGATTAATTTCCCGTCGCACCACATCATTGGCCCAAAATAGTGAAATGATATATTGCTTTCCCAATAACCTCATTGTGTCGTTTTTCTCGTAGGGACTCGGGGGGCATTTCTCTACCATTTACATCTTTCATCTCACGCCACCTCGCTTTCTCTGCAGATAACGTGATAGCATTTCTTTTGGCCGTCACACTGGGTATATTCAATATCCCTCGGATAATCGTTATCAGAATACCACTGTCGTACCATACCAATGACCTGCGGAGCGTATTTTCTTACCGGCCCTTGCCAGTTCCCTTTCTGTTCCCATGTCTCTGTATACAGGTTATCCGGCAAATCCAGTCTGCGGATAATCTCATTAACAGCTTTATCAGCAGGCTTTCCAGAACTCTGATAATATAATCCAACATGGCGAGCGATATGTACCGTGTCATAATACTGTTGATCTGCTTCAATCATAAGCGGAAGTTCAACTCCAGCTCTTTCATATAACGTTTTCGCCGTAAGAAGCTGAATTTTGCTGTCACATCCTGCCGCTTTAAGCATTGGTGTGAGAATCTTCACTGCGTTATTGACACTGGCAAGATGTTCATACTGAGGCTTGTCCTTCTGAGGTATTCCCTGTCGGATCGTATCTTCCATATCATGAAAGCGGTTGATGTACTTCGCTGTGAACTCCGTGCCTTTAACACCCGTGAGCTTGTGGGCGATAAATTCGCATCCTTTCTTTGTGACATTGTAGCAGGGACGAGTTTCTCCTTTTCCATCTATATACGTACTTTCTTTGAAGAAATCAACGAATCCAATTTTGGATTGGTTAAGCTCAACCGACGCAAGATTGCTCTCGTTAAATTGATCGAGATATCTGCGTATATCTCTCATCAAATCCGTATGTCTCTTTCCTACCATCTCCGCTACTTCGATACTGCTGATTGTCTGCTCAATCTGTTTCATTCTCTGTACCACCCTTCCCATCATTTTCTTTTTCGATTATACGCTTCGCAACATTAAGCTTAATCATATGCTCCTGCTCGGGGCATCCATTTGGGGAATCACTTCTTTTAATAAAACTACAAAAATCTTCATCTTCTACCGCTTTACATTCCCTAAGCCTGCTGTTAAGCCATTCTAGATACGAAAAGGTAATACCAAGTCCTTTGTACAATTCCGAACCATAAACAATTTTTTCTCCTGTGCTGGTTTCATACACTGAAATAGTTCCATTTTCAAGCACAATTTTTTGTTGCATAAGAAAAACTCCTTTCACTTTTTGTTCTTGAAAGAAGCTCCTATCTGCATTATAATATTTGCAGAAGGAAACTTCTAGCCGAATAGGAAATTCCAATCTTTGGTCGGGGCGGAATTTCCTATTTTTTTTGTAAAACCAAATGGATACCTTGTCTAATTGCCTCTGCCTTCGTAATTCCATGCTCTTTGCAATACTTCAACAATTTCTCATGTGTTTCATTATCAATTCTAACTTTAACATCATGATCCTTCCTACAATCCGTTGGTCTTCCTGTTCTGGGACTCATTTTATCACCTCACTTTTGAGTTCCATAAGTCTATTATAACTTATGAGTTCCAAAAGTCAAGTATCATTTTACACAGATTTTTCAACCCTCTCTCGTATAAGTTGCGGCGTGATTTCTTCCCAATAATTTATATAAACCAGTTTCACACCATTTTTCCTGCTTAACGCCTGCTTAATTTTGTCTCTCTCCACAGTTTTCTCATAACTTTCCGCCCCGCCGAAAAAATCAACCGGTTCAAAATGCTGTTTACCTTGATATTCTATAGCGACTTTAAGTTCGGAAATATACACATCATAAGACATTTGTCCGCCCTGTGGATTCCTCAGGAAAAACGGTCTATGTTGATAGATAACTTTAAATTGTTTATACAATTTTTTAGTCATATTATAAACCATTTCTTCTGATTTCCATTTATTTATAGGTCGTGTATATGTACTTCTTTCTTCACTTTCAAACCCGCCATTGTATGCGGATTCAAGAAGCTTGTCTGCGTAGCGCCATACATCATCCTTTTCTCTGAAATACTTTTCGAAATAAAAATATTTAAAATATTTCTCAAATCGGATTTGTCGCTTAACCCCTTTCCACGAATCAAACGCATCTTTCAAGTTCTGCCGTATCATACGAGTCTCTCCAAAACGAAAGCCCTTTTTTATAGATTCTGTACATCTATCGGCAACATATCTATGTGGAGTTTGAGTTGTGTAAGCCACGCCATAATGAATATTTCCCGATACATCTGGCATTTCTAAAACGATAAAATAATACTTTATCCCTTCCCATGCTTCATATCGTTCTCGTAATTTTAACTCTGGCAAAGTTTTCCCAATTTGCTCACATAAAGTCTCTTTTTCTGGGCACCAATAAATTCTCGTATAACCTCTAAATTTTTTATACTCAATATGAACTAAATACTGAATGCCAGTTATTTCTTCCATCTTTTTTACGAACTGAGTATGATTATATTTCCATCCCAAAGTATTATACGTTAATTCTTCAACATATACCCCAAAATTCACTTCGCCTTCTTGGAAAGTATCGTATTCAATTATTCCGCAATAAAGTGCCAAACTATCCTCTATTAATAAAACTTTTTCATAGTCATTTATTTGATATTCCTCAATCGAATAGCCTTCTAAATACTTCTCAAACTCCGCTAAGATGAATCGTGCCTCTTCTAGTGATGCGTAGCCCATTTTCTCCTCCTGATAATTTCTCATAACTACTATATCACTATGAATATTTTTCTCCAACCCCAAAGACAAGAGCCCCTACGCTCCTGTCTTTTCCGTATCGGCAAATGCATAAGCAGCCAGTTCCTGCTGTTCATCAGAAACGGTTGCATACCCGTCAGCTCCGGTTCCTTCAATGCCAAATGTAAGAGAAGCTTCTGCATGATCTTCTGCGCTTGATGTAAGTTCAAACTCAGTGACGTATCCCTGGAAATACTTTGCAGCAAATTTTCCTTCGTTTTCCGTCTCTCCAGGCTTATCCAGATTCACTTCCCAAACTTCAACCTTATCTGAGTTATCTACCGCCTTTTCAAGCTTCCCGATCATCGCATCGCTCTCGCTTGAAAAAATAGCTGTTGTGGTAATCTCAGACTCCAACGCTCCCGGCGTTCTGATCGGGCCGTCTTTTGTTTCAGTCGTATCAGCATCCCTGGATTTTGTCCGGCCATTTTCTGTCGTAAATGCAATTCCTGTCGCATCGGCCGTAGCTGCATCTGCCAAGATCCGGTACAGATAAATAATTCTACTTCCTCTAATTGCTCCCATCTTCATACCTCCTATGAAAATTTAAACTCCACTTCCAGCACACCGTGCAGAAGCGGAGTCTTTGTTGTCTTATCCGGAAGAATCCGCTGGTTGACATTCTGTATCATCCAGGCAAAATTCTCCGTATGTTCCAATTTGTAGCAGACCTTCTTGATATCCAGCATCATCTGGGACACCGTGCCACGCTGCTTTGGATTGTTGTGCCAGACATGGATCGTCTGATATACGTTTCCCATCACAGCGCTTTTAGTCTGGGTATCCGTCTGCTGGCTGTCTGCAAGAAAAACAAAAGGATACGGCGTGCCCTCCGGCGGGAGGAAGGTATCATACACGTCATATTCTAAATCTTTGAGTTTCAATAATAACTCTGTAAAGAGTTCCTGCTGTGGATCCACGCCATCACCTCGCCAATTTTTTCATATCCCTTCTGAATTTTTCCCCTTGCTTCACCCATGCATCACCCATGTAAAGCTGCGGTTCCTGAAATCTAGTCCCCCATTCTACATAGCCGGCATAATCGGCTGTTGCCTCAGATTCCGCTGTCATACCACCATCTGTAATATCAAGGACAATACTCCGCTTCAACGTTCCCGTATCAACAGGGGCATTTCTCTGCGCCTGTGCTTGCATCTGGGCTCCATTATGTTTTACAACCCTTTTTGCGGCCTCCATGTCCATATTCTTTTCAAGCTTCGCTGTTAATTTATTTATTCCAACCAGCTTAATTCCTGCCATCACTGCACCTCCGATACTACAAACACATGCTTCCTCCGAAGTTCCCGGGAATAATCCACGCTGTAGACCTTCTCTCCCACCCGGATCCGGTCAAAAGGCTCTGTGTAGTGGTTCTGGATCTGGATCGTAAGGCTCCCCTGCTTTGGACCGTCATAAACCAGCTTCAACATGACCGCTCCGGTATCCATAATAGAAGCGTACCGCTGGTTCTCCTCCACAGTATCCGCGCCATAATTTCCGGTTTTAGGGTCATACTCTCCAGAGGTGATCTTCTGGAAATATACTGGTGTATCATATCTCATATCCAGCGGATCCCTCCTTTTGAAACATCAATGTTCTTTGCATCCTTGTATGCCTGGATATCATCCATGTAAGCGTCAAAATCCGAGTTCAAGAAGCCCACGCTCTCTCCTTCTACCGTGTGGGACTGGAAACCTTCAGAGCCGATCCGGTTATACCGGACGATTGACACCTCCGTGATGATGTAATTCAAATCATCTTCCGGATCGATGCCACCCAGAAGAACCTTCAGTCTTGCCCTGGTGGTAGTGAGAATCCAGTTCAGCTTCTGATCCAGCTCCTCATCCTTTTGGCCGGACAGCCCCAGCATCCGTTTCAGATCTTCCAGCATAGTACCACCGCCTTTCTATTTCTTCACAGGCGTTTCCTCTTTTACCTCTTCGATCAGCGGAGTTTCCTGCTTATTGTCCTTTCCGGCCAGTTCCTTCAGACGGTCCTCAGATACCTTGAGTCCTTTGCGGGGGTATTCATCCCCCACATTGTACTCACGATAGACCACACCGCTTTTCGTCTTCGTCGCATCCTGCAGATCGTGAAAATGTTTGATCACTTTATACATGGCTTATCCCTCCTACTCAGAAGCTTTAGATGTTACCGTCTGCGAACCTGCCTTCAGAGCCAGGTATTCCGCATCACACTCTACAACGGTAATGGTCTTTCCCGTCTCTGCTGTGATGTCGCTGGCTCCGTCCCAGGCAGTCCAGTTCCGGACACTCTGCTTATAGCTGACATCCACCGCCGCATCAGCAATCTTATACTTATAAGAGTTTCCATCCCCCTTGCCTTCAGTGATCGTAATCTTTGTTGTGCCATCGGCAGTTCCAGCAACGGATGCCACTGTAAGAGTTCCAACACTAGTTTCGCCTGCTTCCAGTTTTACGAACGCCTCATCCTTCACGATCATGAAGGCAACATCCATCGTCACCCTAAGCGCAGCCAGTTCCTGCTCAAACAGGTTGACCGGTGTGCCATCTGCATTTTTCAGCGTGGACAGCTGGGCGGACTCATCGATTTTGTAGGACATTCCGAACGGGATACCATAATACATGTAGTCAAAATCACCTGCATACAGGTTTCCTCTTTCCAGTCCTTTCAGATCAGCAACCGGGAGACCGTCGATGGTATTTGCGCCTCTGTCATACAAGGACTCCACGATTACACCATTCTCGATCTTGTTCACATTCCGAAGAGTGCTACGGTTCTTCTTGGTGGAGATAAAGGCGTTTACATCGTAGTCCTCGTTATTCAAGATATCCTCCATTTCAAGGATATTGTCGTAAGAGATTCCACCGCTGACCAGGTTGCCGGCAGCCAGAGCAGATTCATCTACAGACTGCGGGAACGGATTTTCAATATTAAGGATCGCAGCTTCATCAAACTTCTTGTAAAACGCCTCTGCGATTTTCGGCTTCATCTGCTCGAAGAAGTCAGACATCTTATAGTGCAGGAACTCCCGAGAGCAGGGAATGATAACACCTAGCTTCTTTGCCACCATTGTCACCTGGAGCCACTGCGGTTTAGACGTCTTAATCTTCTCACCCTCACCTACCCAGTAAGCGCCAGGCCCTTTCGCAAAGTATTCAAACTTCTTTTCCTTGCTGTCCATCTCTTCGTACTTGGCCAGCTGCATCACCTTGCTACCGTCCATGACATCTTTTAGAATCAGTTTATTGTACTTCTCCGGGATGGTTCCATCCTTGTGTTCGTACATGGTCACATTGTCCGGATCATATGTCTGTCCGAACAGCTGCAAATTCATCTTTTTTAGCATCTTTTTGTTTACATTCATGTTCTTCATACCTCCATTTTATTTAATGATTCTTGCTTCTTTCGCCATCTCTCTGATGTTGAGGCCATTTTTCCCACTGGGGATATATCCTCCCTCTTTTGGAGTGCTCTGTCGAGCTTTACTCTTAACTACCTCATTTACGGCCGTATTAAACAGTTCCGCAAAAGAGTCAACTGCCTCTTTGGTTTCCTTGGCATCCTTGGATACCATAAAAGCCAAGAGTTCATCAGAAATATTGATACCTTTCTCTGAAAGCTGCTTCCTTGCCTCATCACGCATACCTGAAAGCGTCTTCTCATCCTCCAGCTCCTGGATACGCTTCTCCAGCTGCTGCTGTTTGTACTCAGCCTTCTCCTGAGCGTTCATCTTAGACAGTTTCTTGGCTTCATCATCCTCTTTCTGCCTGGTTTTCTCCCACTCAGCCTTCTTCCGCTTAATGAGATTGTTCACCTCTTCTACGGTGTACTTTTTCTCCGGCTCCGGATCACCGTCATCATCTCCACTATCATCTCCATCCGGATCCGATCCGCCTCCAGGATTTCCTCCCGGTTCAGGGTTTCCTCCATCGCCGCTTCCAGAGTCATCAGCAAATAACTGTAATTTTAAAAGATCTTTTAATTTCATGAGTTATAATACCTCCATTTTGTATTCCGTAGTTTAAGGACCCCACGCCTGTCCGCCGTAGCTTTGGACGGTTCCACGCCTGCCGTATCCGTAAGGTTTTCTGACATTCACGCCTGGTCATTCGATCCGGACATGATCCGGAAATTCATCGGCAATCGCACAGACGCCAATGAAAAAGGAATCTATCAGTAGCTTTCCTGCTTCCGACAGATCCCTATAATGTATATCGGCCCTTCCGGGCGATATCTCATATTCAATTTTGTCCTCGGTAAGATCACCAATAGACTTAATCAGCGTCTGTATCAGCGCCGTCACTCCTGCGCAGACGATATCTTTTCCGGCCTCTGCAAAGCCTGCATGGCCAGAGACCGTAATCCTGCCCTTCCGGACGCATACTGCAATCAATCACACCACTCCTTTACTGTCCCGGTCATTCCCCGCCGGTGGGAGATATTGGATCACCGCCTCTCTACTGATAACCGCTTCCCGTCAAATGATATCTTGTCTCCAATTTCAGCAATCTGACCATTGACCCTCACCCCTTTCAGTTTCTCAGCTCCATCAGCCAGATAATATATAAACTTCACGCTCCCATAATTAATGCGGGCAGCCAGCCAATCAGGAGCCAGCATGTCCGCATTCTCAGTTATCCTGTATTCATATTTCGTAATGCCACCTCCTAAAAATGGGTATAAAAATACCACCGGCCATTTCTGACTGGTGGTACCTATTCTGCAATCTCTGCTAAATGCTTCTTAGTCTTTATTGCCTTTTCTAAATCATGTATATAATCTTTATATCCTGACTGATCGTACTCTACGGATGTTTCCCCATCAGGATTATATCCAAATAGGCTTTTGTATTCAGCGCGAAGTTCTTTTAAGCGATCGGTATCTTTACCATACCACATTACTTTATCACTCTCCTTATACGTTCGTCCATTTCTTTTGATGTTTCTGGGAATAATGTGTTAAACAAATCTAATACCTTCTCATCTTGATTATATATCATTCTGCCATATTGCGCAAACGCTTCTTTTTCGAGAGCTAGCTTTCTATCCCAGTATCCTGGCTCTCTATGCCCCCACCCCAAAAAGATACTTCCTTTGCTACATCCATGTATTATATCCGATATTCCCCTATACTCCATCCTCATTTCAAAATCCGTTGTACCGGTTTTAAAAGAATCAGGAAATCTTTCTTTTAACATTTCTTCAATAGATTTCCCATACCCTTTTGACATATTTTGTAACCTGCGGAAGTCTTGTGATATTGAACGGGAAAAGGCTCCATTCTCTGTCAATCCATAAGTATCATCTATTTCATGGAATAATTCATGTGCCACAGAATCTGATTTTGCATATTTTGACAAATATACCGTATTTTCTTTTGATGAGTATCTTGTTTTACTTCCCTTAGCACGTTTTATCGTTACCCTCTCAAGAGATTGTTCAAGTAGAAGCTTTACATCCATACTTTTCATTTTTGATAATCCAGCTTCAAACTCTTTTCGCTGCTTCGATATTCCCGAAATTTTCTCGAAGATAGCTCTTCCACCATCGGACTCATCCTCCTTTTTCTTTTTCAACCGGTTCCACTCTTCCGTAGTTCCACCCTTACTCAGATAGTCCAACCATGCCTCATAGTCTTCGCTATCCTCGTAAGCACTGGTACTGCATTTGCATCGCGGATGCATCGGCGGAGCATTTGTTCCAGACATCATCTTTTTT
The DNA here is from genome assembly GCA_900553355.1 of uncultured Lachnospiraceae bacterium. Classification (GTDB taxonomy): domain Bacteria; phylum Bacillota; class Clostridia; order Lachnospirales; family Lachnospiraceae; genus Merdimonas. The sequence goes on along the minus strand of USDK01000031.1, from coordinate 518 downwards.
AATTTGAAGTGTTTTCCATCCAGAGCCCGGCAAATCGGGCATACAGTTCCTAGCGCAAGGAAGGTATACTCCTCGAAGCCATTCCGCTCAAAGGACTGCTTCTGCGCTTCCGTCTGCACCCTCGCCAGCTCCGTGATCATCAATCGCTCTGCGTTACTCTGGCTGACTCCGAAGCGCTTCCGGAGATGCGTTGCCAACCGTCTCGGATTCTGCCCCTGGATCAGGCCAGTCTGCAGTAGGCTGGACAACTCATTTTTAAGCATGTCCTGATACATCCAAATCCGGTCTGAATACGTGGCGTTGTGGAAAGATGCGTTCACAATAGCATTGGCGGCCTTCGCATTATTCTGGATCGTCTTCCCGAGAATCCCGGCCTGCCGCTCAAACTCTGATATCGTCCGCTCGGTCAGAATCTCTTCGTAATACTTCTGAAGCTCATCGAATCCGGCTACCATCTCCAGCCCGATCTGTGCTTTTAGAAGCTCCAGCCGGTTCACCTTCATGGTCATGTTGTACAG
>USDK01000030.1 GCA_900553355.1 uncultured Lachnospiraceae bacterium | reverse complement strand
GCGAAATGTGTTATGATAAAGATAATGTTGATAAGTGGAGGATGAAGTGTGGATAACAGGAAGATTATTTTGCCTGAAAAAGTAGATGAGATTATTTTGACATTGCAGAGACATGGGTATGAGGCTTATGCGGTGGGCGGCTGTGTCCGGGACTCTTTATTGGGACGAAAACCGGAGGACTGGGATATTACAACTTCGGCCAAGCCGCCTCAGGTAAAGGAATTGTTTCCCAGAACTTTTGATACAGGAATTGAGCATGGAACAATTACCGTTCTTCTGGACAAAGAGGGATTTGAGGTCACGACCTATAGGATTGATGGAGAATATGAAGATGCCAGGCATCCAAAGGAAGTGACATTTACAGCGTGCCTTAAGGAGGATCTGCGAAGACGGGATTTTACGATTAATGCAATGGCTTACAATGAGTCGGAAGGTCTGATTGATATTTTTGGCGGTATTCAGGATCTGGATCGAGGTGTAATCCGTTGTGTAGGGAATGCGCATGAACGTTTTTCGGAAGATGCACTGAGAATTTTGCGGGGAGTCCGCTTTGCAGCGCAGCTGGGGTTTGAGATTGAAAAAGATACAAGGGAAGGAATGCGGCTTTTGGCTCCGACGCTTCAGAAAATCAGTGCAGAGAGAATACAGGTTGAACTGGTTAAGCTGTTGACTTCAAAGAGGCCGGATATGATGAGAGAAGCTTATGAACTGGGGATTACCAGGCAGTTTTTGCCGGAATTTGATCTTTTGATGACTACGGAGCAGGAGACGCCTCATCACATGTATAACGTGGGAGAACACACTTTGCATGCGATGATGAATGTCCGGGCGGATAGAATATTGCGGCTTACGATGCTTTTGCATGATATGGGAAAGCCGGCGCTGAAGACAATAGATCAAAATGGCCGGGCTCATTTCAAAAAGCACGCGTTTGAAAGTGAAAAAATTGCAAAACGTGTATTAAAAAGGCTGAAATTTGATAATGACACGCTGCATAAAGTATCAAGATTGGTACTGTATCATGATTACCGGATGCCAGCCGAAGCAAGGGCGGTCCGCCGGGCGATGAATAAGATCGGAGAAGATATTTTCCCGGCTTATATGGAAGTCAGGCGAGCAGATGTATTGGCACAGAGCATGTATAAGCGAGAAGAAAAAATCCGGAATTTAGATGAGATAGAAGTACTGTACAGACAGATTGTGGAAGCCGGACAGTGCGTGTCATTAAAGACGCTCGCAGTAACCGGAAAAGATTTGATCGAGGCAGGAATGCAGCCGGGAAAAGAATTAGGAGAAAAGTTAAAAGAACTCCTGCAGCTTGTCATTGATCATCCAGAATTGAACACAAAGGAAGAGTTATTAAAACATTTGGGATAACTTTGTGGATAATCATGTGAATAAATGCCAATGGGGACGGGGGATTTCTGGAAATCCCCCGTCCCCATTGGCATATTTCCGGTTGTGGGGGCATAGGCTAGAGAGAACATGTAATGTGAAATGCAGGGGATGAGTATGCAGGAATATGAGCGAGCGGTTTTAGAGAAATATGATATTGATGTCATTGGCACCCGTAAAACCAGGGGTGCTATTTTATGCGACACGAATCAGGGGCTGTTGCTGCTGAAGGAAGTGAAGGGGACTAAGAAGCGTATTCCTGTGTTGTGTGAATTGTATGATTTTCTGCGGCAGCAGGGATATGAGAGAATTGATTATATATTGCGGACTGGTGACGGAGACTGTGCGGCCTGCATGGAGGATGGGAGTGCTTATGTTTTGAAAAGGTGGTTCCAGGGCAGGGAGTGCGACGTGCGCAGACCGGCGGAGTTGTTGGCGGCGGCGGGAAATCTTGCAAAGCTTCATGAGATTATGAAACATGTTCCAAATCTTCCGGCGCTACAGGAAAAAACGTCTGAAGACGGAAAGGTTTCGAAGGCTTCGGAGGATTCGGGGGCTGAACAAGGGCTTGCATGGGAGTACCGCCGTCACAACCGGGAACTGTGCAAGGTGCGGAAATTTGTGCGGAACCTGTCGCCGAAAGGCGATTTTGAATATGCGTTCCTGCGCTGCTTTGACCAGATGTACCAGTGGGGGCAGGCGGCGCTGGCGGCCCTTGAAACCTCCAGGTACCAGGAACTGGAAAGAGAAAGCCGCAGCCGGGGATGCCTGGTACACGGCGAATATAACTATCATAATATCTTGATGATCCAGGGCGATTGCAATTACCGAAAGGAACCTTACCGGATCGCCACCACAAACTTTGAAAAATTCAAGCAGGATATCCAGGCAGAAGATCTCTATTATTTTCTGCGGAAGGTGATGGAAAAGCACGGATGGAAGGTAAGACTCGGCGATAATATGCTGAATGCCTATTCAGCCATCCACCCTCTGTCAGATGCGGAGCTTGAGTATCTTGGCATCCGCTTCATCTATCCGGAAAAATTCTGGAAAACAGCAGATTCCTATTACCGCTCCAACAAGGCGTGGAGGTCAGAAAAAAATATGGAAAAACTGGAAACGGCGATCCGCCAGACAGAGGAAAAGAAGCGTTTTTTGGAAGAGATATTTTCTTTTCATTTGTAAACTCCTGTTGTATAATATAGACATTAAGGATAGGAGGTACCCAAAATGGAATATCGTGAAAGTTACGAGGAGTGGCTGCAGAATCCATATTTTGATGAAGCCACGAAAGAGGAACTTCGAGGCATTGCAGATGATGACAGCGAGATAAAAGAACGTTTTTACAAGGAACTGGAGTTTGGAACCGCAGGTCTTCGGGGCGTGATCGGAGCAGGAACCAACCGCATGAACATCTATACGGTGCGCAAGGCAACCCAGGGCCTGGCTAATTATATTGTAAAAAATAACGCACAGGAAAAAGGCGTGGCAATCGCTTACGACTCTCGCCATATGTCTCCGGAATTTGCGGACGAAGCGGCCCGCTGTCTGGCAGCCAATGGAATCAAGGCATATATTTTCGAATCCCTGCGCCCGACGCCGGAACTGTCCTATGCAGTCCGCCGCCTGGGATGCACTGCAGGCATCAATATCACCGCAAGCCACAATCCGCCGGAGTATAACGGATACAAGGTATACTGGGAGGACGGCGCACAGATCACACCGCCTCACGACAAAGGAATCATGGATGAGGTAAAGGCAGTGACTGATTACAACACAGTCAGGACCATGGACCGGGAAGAGGCGAAAAAAGCAGGTCTCTACGAAGTGATCGGAAAAGAAGTGGATGACGGCTATATCGCAGAGCTGAAAAAGCAGGTGCTTCATCAGGATTCCATCAATGCAGTGGGAAGAGATCTGAAGATTGTGTACAGTCCGCTTCATGGAACCGGAAACATTCCGGCCAGACGGATCCTGAAAGAACTGGGATTCACCAACGTCTATGTAGTAAAAGAGCAGGAGCTGCCGGACGGAGACTTTCCTACCGTATCCTATCCAAATCCGGAGGCAAAAGAAGCCTTTGAGCTGGGAATGAAGCTGGCAAAAGAGATCGATGCTGATCTGATTCTGGCCACAGACCCGGATGCAGACCGACTGGGCGTCTATGTGAAGGATACGGCTTCCGGAGAATATAAGGTACTCACCGGAAATATGTCGGGATGCCTTCTGGCAGACTACGAGATCGGACAGCGCAAAGCACTCTATGGACTGCCGGAGGATGGATATCTGATCAAAACAATCGTAACCTCCAACCTGGCAGACGCCATTGCAGAGGGATACAACATCGGCCTGATCGAAGTGCTGACTGGATTTAAATATATCGGACAGCAGATCCTGAAGTTCGAGACCACAGGAAAAGGAACTTATCTGTTCGGCTTTGAAGAAAGCTACGGATGCCTGATTGGAACCCACGCCAGAGACAAAGACGCGATTGTGGCGACGATGGCACTGTGTGAAGCAGCGGCATATTACAGGACCCAGGGAAAGACACTGTGGGATGCAATGCTGGATATGTATGAGAAATATGGCTATTACAAAGACGATATCCAGTCCATCACCCTGAAGGGAATCGAGGGACTGCAGAAGATCCAGGAGATCATGGATACCTTAAGAAAGAATACACCGGCCGAGATCGGCGGATATCAGGTGCTTAAGGCAAGAGACTATCAGGCTGACACCATCAAAGACATGGCAACAGGTGAAGTGACAGGGACAGGGCTTCCTGCTTCCAACGTTCTTTACTACGATCTCTCCGATGGCGCATGGGTCTGCGTAAGACCGTCGGGAACAGAGCCAAAAGTAAAATTCTACTATGGAATCAAAGGAAATTCTCTCGCAGATGCTGAAGAAAAATCAGCAAAATTAGGCGAGGAAGTTGTATCAATGATCAACGCATTGCTATAGGATCACGAAAATGCCAAAAAGCCCCTGAAAATCAGGGAAAAGAGAGGAAAAATCTTGACAAACATGGGCAAAACAGGTATAACAGTAACTAAGGCACGGCGCACATGGAATAAAAGTGTGTAACCGGCACTATACTAAGCATAGAACTTAAAGCAGTAAGATTCTATTATGCAGTAAGATTTTATAGTTGAACAAGAGGAGGAAATTATCCATGAACAAAACAGAATTAATTGCAGCAATTGCAGATCAGGCAGAACTGTCCAAGAAAGATTCTGAAAAAGCTCTGAAAGCATTCATTGATGTTGTAACAGATGAACTGAAAAAAGATCATAAGGTACAGCTGGTTGGCTTCGGTACATTTGAAGTAAGCCAGAGAGCAGCCAGAGAGGGAAGAAATCCTCAGACAGGAAAGACCATGAAGATTGATGCCTGCAAGGCTCCGAAGTTCAAGGCAGGAAAAGCTTTGAAGGATGCAGTGAATGCATAATTCCGTTGAAAAAATATAAAAGATGGACAGGCTGCGTGATGTCACGCAGCCTGTTTTTTCTTCTGCCAAAAGGGAGGTATATATGAGGTTAGACAAATTTTTAAAAGTATCTCGCCTGATCAAAAGACGGACCGTGGCAAATGAAGCCTGCGATGCCGGACGGGTGAGTGTCAACGGAACCGTGGCAAAGGCTTCCGTGAAGGTTAAGCCGGGAGACATTATAGAGATCCAGTTTGGGACCAGAACAGTAAAAGTCGAGGTTCTGGATATCCAGGAGACCACAAAAAAGGAAGAAGCAAAAGACTTGTTCAAATATTTGTAATAAACCAGTACAGCCTTTCATATGATTACTAAGAAAGGTTGTGATGCGCGTGGAAGAACGTACCATACAAAAAAGTCATAAACTGGTGATCAATAACCGGAAGACCAGTACCGTCACAGGGGTGATCGATGTACTGTCCTTTGACCTGAATGAAATCCTGCTGGAGACAGAGCAGGGGATGCTGATGGTAAAGGGCACGGATCTGCATGTAAACCGCCTGAGTCTGGAAAAAGGAGAAGTAGATCTGTCCGGAGGAATTGACAGCGTGGCTTATTCAGAGATACAGGCCCATGGAAAGTCTCAGGAAAACCTGTTTGCAAAATTATTCAGGTGACAGGATGCCGGAAATCAGAGAAGAAATCATGATTTTCCTGGCGGCGCTTCTGACCGGAGCGGTACTGCGGCTGGCCTACCGCTGTCTCGGAGTTTTAAGGGAATGTATCCCCCACAGGCCGTTCGTGATAGAGCTGGAAGATCTGTTTTACTGGATCGGTGCGTCGATTTATCTATTTGTGCAGATTTACCATACAAGTGATGGTAGCATCAGATGGTATTTCATACTAGGTGTTGTGTTTGGGGCGATTTTAATGAGTTTGATTTTCTTCTGGGCGAAAAAAATACACAAAAAAATCTACACGCGAAGACACAAAGATTTCACCAAAAACCCTTGATTCACTTTTGGAAAAAAGTTAATATAATCTGTAACAGGGTGAGTAAATGCCAGACAAGACTGGCGAAAAGGGTGAGTATAAATATGGAAGGAATCAAACAGAAGAGCCGCCGAAAGAAACAAAAAAGGCGTATGCAGCGGCATAAAAGAAGCATACTTGCCGTCAGCTCGGTAATCATACTGCTGATGGTAGTGGTTTCGGTGAACAGTATGACACTGAAGGCCAAGGAAAAGGAATATAAGTCTCAGATCACAGAACTTGAGTCACAGATTGATGATGAAAAGGCACGCACAGAAGATATCGACAGACTGGAAGAATATGTAGGTACAGACGAGTACGTGGAAGATGTGGCCAAGGATAAGCTGGGGCTGATTCATGAAAATGAGATCATATTCAGAGCTGAGTAGATAGACAAATGATAAGCTTTAGGAAAGAAATTTCCTAAAGCTTTTTCTTTTTATTTTAATAATCCGGGGAGCAGGCAGAAAGGGGAGTAATACGATGGAGGAGCTGAAGGAAAAGGAGATATTTATGAATCCGTATGTGGTCCAGATGGACAAGTTTGCGGATTCACTTAAGCATCTTTCCAGAACATTTCTGAAGCTGGAAGGATATAAAGGGACATTTACCAGAGATGAACTGGAAGAAATGTTTGAAAAAGTAACGGACAAGGTCTGCGCAAACTGCGAAAAGAGGGAAGAATGCCTGGGGGAAAGAAGGGTGTATACTTATCAGGCTATGAATGAGATTCTGTGTACGGCCATGGAGTATGGGGCAGAGCTTAACATGGAGTTAAAGCGGAAGCTTCAGAAACAATGCATTATGGCTCCCAGATTTTTAAGAGAGACACTGGAGATCTTTGAAAATGCAAAGGAAATCCTGATGTGGAGCAACCGGATGGTACAGAACCGGGAGGGATATGCCGGACAGCTGACCAGTTTTGCGAAGATGATCCAGTATACGACAAGGGAACTGGACGCAGGCATTTTTGAAGACGAACATCTGGAAAAGAGGCTGAAAACGAGATTGAAAAAAGCCGGAATCCGTATGCTGTCGGCGGTATTCTATATGACACCCAAGGGTAAGTATGAGATCCACCTTACCGTAAAAGCCCTTAAGGGGCAGACGGTGTCTACCAGGGAACTGGTACACCTGGTGAGCGGATGCGTGGGAAGAGAGATGACGCCGGGCCGCGGAGAGCGTCCGGTGATCGGGGAGGAGTACTGTACTGTTGCCTGTATCGAAGGGGCGGTATATCATACGCTGCAGGGAGTGGCCAGGATTGGAAAAGGGTGTGAGAAAATCTCCGGCGACACTTTTCTGATGACAGAGCTGCCGGGCGGAAAGCAGGGGATTGCCCTGTCAGACGGCATGGGATCCGGAGAAGATGCATTCCGGGAAAGCTCCATGGTGGTGGAAATGCTGGAAGAACTGCTGGGCGCCGGGTTCCCTGTCAAAACTGCGGTTCAGATGATGAATACCGCACTGGTGATCGGCAGGGAAGAGGTGCGCTTCTGCACGGTGGACGTCAGCCTGTTTGATCTCTATGAAGGTTCCTGTGAATTTGTCAAGGCCGGGGCAGCAGCTACCTTTCTGAAAAGAAAAGATGAGGTGGAGATCATCCGTTCAGCCACCCTGCCTATCGGCGTTCTTCAGGATATCGAGATTGACAGCCAGACAAGGAAGCTTCAGTCCGGTGATTATGTGATCATGGTGACAGATGGGGTAATGGACGCGCTGCCTGCGGGGGAGCAGGATGTTCTGATGCGTACGTTTATTCAGGACACAGACATCGTTAATCCAAAAGAACTGGCTCATCACATTCTTGGGCGGGTGCTGGAATGGTCGGGAGAGGTGCCGCTGGACGATATGACAGTACTGGCGGCAGGACTGTGGAAAAAGTAGCAGAACTTGCATTTTCCTGAAAATTTCTATATAGTAAAAACAGAGAAAGTAGACAGTCAAGAAGGTACTGATCCTATGTATCAAAAGGTAAAAGCGTATATACAGGAGTATCATATGCTGAAGGAGCATGATAAGGTGATAGCAGGCGTATCGGGGGGCCCAGACTCCATATGCCTTCTTTTCATGCTGATGAGACTGAAAAAGGAACTGAAGCTGGAGCTTCGTGCTGTCCACATCCACCATGGATTACGTCTCGAGACAGCAGATGAAGATGAGGCATATGTCAGAGAGATCTGTGAGAAATGGGGCGTGCAGCTGACCGTTTTTCATGAAGATGTGGCCGCCTATGCCGCCCGGCATAAGCTGACCACGGAAGAGGCCGGAAGAGAGATCAGGCGGAAGCGTTTTGAACAGGTGTGCAGCGAGTGGGGCGGCACAAGGATCGCGCTGGCCCATCATGAGGATGATAACGCAGAGACTCTGCTTTTGAATCTCTGCCGGGGCTGCGGCCTTAAAGGCCTCGGGGGGATCGTGCCTGTGGAGGGTCTCTATATCCGGCCGCTTCTCACCGTCCGAAAGCAGGAAGTTGAATCATATCTGAAAAAAAGGGGAATATCTTATTGTACGGATGAGACGAATCTGGAGGATCACTATATGAGAAACCGGATCCGGAACCGTGTCATCCCTTATCTGGAGGAGTATGTCAACGGACAGACGGTGCGGCACATGTCTGATACAATGGAAAAGATGCGAGACCTGGCCGGATATATCGGCCAGGAAACCTGCCGTTATCTGGAGCATTGTGTGAAGAGGCAGGAGACAGAGGAGACGGAGCAGATCCTTATTCTACAAGATTTATATGAAGAAATTCCAGAGTTTTTAAGATCTTATGTACTCTGTGAAGCGCTGTATCAGGCTGCCGGCTGCCGGAAAGATATTGAGGCGGTCCATGTGCGGATGATGCAGGAACTGATGGGAAAGCAGACTGGCCGGCGGATCAGCCTGCCCTATGGCCTGGAAGCGGAGCGCGTATATGGAGGAATCAGTCTGGGAAAAAAGCACAGGAGGGAAAGCGAGACGGAAAACAAGGCGGCAGACCGGCCTCCCCGGCTGCGGCAGAGAGTCTTCGAAAGAGTGGATAAGGTGTTAAGATTTCCGGATACCCCCTACACGAAGTGGTTTGATTATGATATAATAAAAAATACTGTTAAAATCCGACACAGGGAGCCGGGAGATTATCTGACGATTGACAGCCGGGGAAACTCCCAGAAGCTGAAGCAGTATTTTATTAATGCCAAGATCCCGCAAAATGAGCGGGACCAGATATGGCTGGTGGCTGACGGACGCGAGATCATGTGGGTTGTCGGTTACAGACAGAATCAGAAATATCAAATATCGGACAGGACAAAAAGGATCCTGGAAATAGAATTTTACGAAGGAGATCAAAAAGATGGCAGAGAAGATTAAAGTGCTGGTCCCGGAAGAGGATGTAGCGAAGAGAATTGAAGAAATCGGAAAAAAGGTCAGCGAAGATTATAAAGGAAAACAGGTGCACATGATCTGTGTCCTGAAGGGCGGCGTTTTTTTCATGTGTGAGCTGGCGAAGAGGATCAGCGTGCCGGTTTCCATGGACTTTATGAGTGTCAGCAGCTATGGGGACGGTACATCCTCCAGCGGTGTGGTGAAGATTGCCAAGGATCTGGATGAATCTCTGGAAGGCAAGGATGTGCTGGTGGTAGAAGACATCATTGATTCAGGAAGGACATTATTCTATCTGCTGGAAATCCTGAAAAAGAGACATCCTGCCAGCATGAAACTCTGTACGTTGCTGGATAAGCCTGACCGGAGAGTCCGGGATGTAAAGGTGGACTATGTAGGATTTGAGATCCCTGATGAGTTTGTGGTGGGATATGGCCTGGATTATGCACAGAAATACAGAAATCTGCCCTATATCGGTGTGGTAGAATTCGAAAATTAGAAAGGGGCTTGTGGAACATTGAATAATAAAAGGACAAAGGGAGTCAGCGGATTTACCCTGTTGATCGTTGCAGTAGTGCTGTTCGCGGTACTCTGGTATACCAGTCGGTTTGAAGAAAGAGACAGGGAACTGAGCTGGGATGAGTTTCAGGCGCTGGTGACCAGCGATAATGTGGCAGATGTGACGGTCCGGCAGAATAAAAGCGTGCCGACCGGACGGGTGGAGATCGAGCTTTCCAAGGAAGACGCGGAAGGAGATCTGGTCAAATATTTTTATGTATCGGACGTCAATAAGATTCAGGATTATCTGAAGGAACAGGGCGTAGATTACGAGATGCCGGATGTGCCACAGGATAACTGGCTTGCAACGACGCTCCTGCCGACGCTTCTGGTGCTGGGCGGTGTATTCCTGATCTTTGCAATGATGAACCGCCAGGGCGGAGGCGCCAATGCCAAGGCTATGAGCTTTGGAAAGAGCCGGGCAAGAATGAGTACGGACAGCGATAAAAAGATCACCTTTGCCGAGGTGGCCGGACTTCAGGAAGAAAAAGAAGAGCTGGAGGAGATCGTAGACTTTCTGAAAGCTCCGAAAAAATATATTCAGGTAGGGGCGAGGATCCCCAAAGGCGTACTGCTGGTAGGACCTCCGGGAACCGGAAAGACGCTTCTTGCAAAGGCAGTGGCCGGGGAAGCGGGAGTGCCCTTCTTTACAATCTCCGGTTCGGATTTCGTGGAAATGTTTGTAGGCGTGGGTGCATCCCGTGTCAGAGACCTGTTCGATGAGGCGAAAAAACATGCGCCGTGTATCATATTTATCGATGAGATTGATGCCGTTGCCAGACGAAGAGGCACAGGCATGGGCGGCGGCCATGACGAAAGAGAGCAGACCTTAAACCAGCTGCTGGTAGAGATGGACGGCTTTGGCGTCAATGAAGGAATCATCGTGATGGCAGCGACCAACCGTGTAGACATCCTGGATCCGGCGATCTTACGTCCGGGCCGTTTTGACCGGAAGGTGATGGTAGGCCGGCCGGATGTGCAGGGAAGAGAAGAGATCCTGAAGGTGCATGCTAAGGGGAAACCGCTGAGTGAGGAAGTGGATCTGAAACAGATCGCTCAGACGACAGCCGGATTTACCGGAGCGGACCTTGAGAACCTGCTGAACGAGGCAGCGATCCTGGCGGCGAAGGACAACCGGGTATTCTTAAAACAGGAAGATATCCGGAAGGCATTTGTCAAGGTGGGAATCGGAGCGGAGAAGAAAAGCCGCGTGATTTCAGACAAGGAAAAACGGATCACCGCATTTCATGAGGCAGGGCATGCGATTTTGTTCCATGTGCTTCCGGATGTGGGGCCGGTATATAGTGTGTCCATCATCCCTACAGGCGGAGCAGGCGGATATACCATGCCGCTGCCGGAGAAGGATGATATGTTCAATACCAAAGGGAAAATGCTTCAGGACATTACGGTTGCTCTGGGAGGCCGTGTGGCAGAAGAAGAGGTTCTGGATGATATCACCACAGGTGCGTCTCAGGATATCAAGCAGGCAACCAGCCTGGCAAAATCCATGGTGACCAAGTTTGGTATGTCAGAGGCTGTAGGGCTGATCAATTACGATGATGACAGTGATGAAGTGTTTATTGGCCGGGATCTGGCTCATGCGTCCAGAGGATATGGAGAAAATGTGGCCACCACGATCGACCGGGAAGTAAAGAGGATCATTGACGAGTGTTACGAGCGGGCAAAACGGATCATCAGAGAATATGATGACGTCCTGCATGCGTGTGCAGAGCTTTTACTGGAAAAAGAAAAGATTTCCAGAGAAGAGTTTGAAGCACTGTTTGTAAAGGAGCCTGTGAACGAATAGAAAGACGGGCATATATAAGAGAGGCGGAATGCTATATGAATCAGGCAGCATTGTTTTGTGACGGAACCGGCAGCTATGTGTTCCCGGCAGAGCCGGAAGCCGGAAGCAGGGTGACTCTGCGGTTCCGGACGGCCAGAGACGACAGTGTCCAGGTCTTCCTGCTGACAAAGGGAGAATGCTATGCGATGGAAAAGGAGTGCAGCAGGCAGGAGTTTGACTATTATTCCATCCGATGGCAGCTGGGGGAGGAGTCCTTCCGCTACCGTTTTATGATACAGGATGAAACGGAAGTCTGTTATTACGGCAGATGTGGGGTTTCAAAAGAAATAGAAGAGTTTTATGACTTTGAGATTGTTCCCGGATTTTCTACGCCTGACTGGGCGAAGGGGGCGGTCATGTATCAGATCTATACAGACCGGTTTTACAATGGAGATCCTACGAATGATGTGGAAACCAGGGAATACTATTATATCGGCGGTTACAGCCAGCGGGTCACCGACTGGAACAAATATCCGGACAAAATGGGCGTCCGGGAATTCTATGGCGGAGATCTTCAGGGCGTGATCGATAAGCTGGATTATCTGCAGGATCTGGGCGTGGAGGTGTTGTATTTCAACCCGTTGTTTGTATCGCCCTCCAACCATAAGTATGATATCCAGGACTACGACCATATAGATCCGCATGTGGGCGTGATCGTAGACGACGGCGGGGAGGTCCTGCCGGAAGGTGTGACGGACAACAGCCGTGCTACAAAGTACCAGAAGCGGACCACCGGAAGGAGAAATCTGGAGGCGAGCAATCAGTTGTTTATCCGTCTGGTGGAGGAACTTCACCGCAGAGGGATGAAGATTATCCTGGACGGAGTGTTTAATCACTGCGGATCCTTTAATAAATGGATGGACCGGGAGAGGATCTATGAAGGTCAGGAAGATTACTCTCCTGGCGCTTATGTTTCTAAGGACAGTCCCTACCGGAGTTATTTTCGCTTTTTTAAAGAAGAAGATACAGAGTGGCCTTACAACCATAACTATGACGGCTGGTGGGGACATGATACCCTGCCGAAGCTGAACTATGAAGAGTCTGCGAAGCTTGAAAATTATATCCTTTCCATCGGGAAAAAATGGGTTTCCCCGCCTTATAATGTGGATGGATGGAGACTGGATGTGGCTGCGGACCTGGGACGGAGTCCGGAGTATAACCATCAGTTCTGGAAAAAGTTCCGGATGGTAGTAAAAAAGGCTAATCCAAACGCATTGATCCTGGCAGAGCATTACGGGGATCCAAGCTCCTGGCTTCGGGGAGACGAGTGGGATTCAGTCATGAACTATGATGCATTTATGGAGCCGGTGACCTGGTTCCTGACAGGAATGGAGAAGCACAGCGACGAGGTGCGTGGAGAGCTGTTCGGGAATGCGGATAACTTCGTAAGCTCGATTTCCCACCATATGTCTAATATGCTGACTCCATCGCTGCAGGTGGCAATGAATGAACTGTCCAACCACGATCATTCCCGGTTCCTGACACGCACCAACCATATCGTGGGACGGGTGGAGAACCTGGGGCCAAAGGCGGCGGAAGAATATGTCAACGTTGCGGTCATGCGCGAGGCCGTGGTCATGCAGATGACCTGGGTAGGAGCGCCTACCGTTTATTACGGCGATGAAGCCGGCGTCTGCGGATTTACCGATCCGGATAACAGAAGAACTTACCCCTGGGGGCATGAGAATCAAGAACTGATTGCATTTCATAAAGAGGTGATCCGGATCCACAAAGAATATCCGGCTCTTCGGACCGGCTCACTGAATATCCTGTTCTGGGATGAAAATATATTGTCCTACGGGAGATTCCGGAAAGGCGAGCAGATCATCGTGATCATCAATAACCGGAGCGAACTTACAGAAGTGACAGTACCGGCCTGGCGGGCAGAAGTGCCTATGAAAGGAAGAATGGAACGACTGATGTATTCCTATCAGGACGGCTACACGACAGAATACGAAGAATATCTGATCCATGACGGCGAAGTCGTGGTCAATATGGGGGCTCATTCAGCACTGGTGCTGGTGGCCGTACGAGAAGACTGACACTGTGAACGGGGACGTACACTTTTTGCAAAAGTGTACGTCCCCGTTCACAAAATCGGGTGTCCCCAGGCGTGCTTTGCCCTGTCCCCATTTACTTTGTCAGGACTTCTACGCCGTCTTCTTTGATAAGGACCATGTATTCGACCTGTGCTGACAGGCCGCCGTCTTCGGTGTAGACGGTCCATCCGTTTTCTTCGTCGATGAAGAAATCAGGGCCGCCTTCGTTGATCATGGGTTCGATGGTGAACATCATTCCGGGCACCAGTACCATCTCGCTTCCCTTGGGCGTTACATAGCTGACAAAGGGATCCTCATGAAATTCCAGGCCGATGCCGTGACCACCGATCTCTTCCACGACAGAATATCCGTTTTTCCGGGCGTGGGTGTTGATGGCCCAGGCGATATCGCCTAAATGTCCCCAGGGCTTTGCAGCCTGGAGGCCAAGCTCCACGCATTCCTGGGTCACGCGGACCAGCTTTTCTGCCCGGTCAGAGACGTCGCCGATCAGGAACATCCGGGAAGCATCGGAAAAGTATCCGTCCAGGATGGTGGATACGTCTACGTTGATGATATCGCCGTTTTGCAGAATTTCATTTTCATCCGGGATTCCGTGGCAGATCATATCGTTGATGGAGGTGCAGACGCTTTTGGGAAATCCTTCATAATTTAAAGGCGCGGGAATGCCTCCGTGCTGTGTGGTAAAATCGTAGACCAGTCGGTCGATTTCGGCGGTACTCATGCCCTCTTTGATGTGAGCGGCCACATGATCCAGCACCGCTGTGTTCAGTTCTGCACTCTTTTTGATGGCCTGGATCTGCTCTTCTGTTTTCAGAAGAGAACGGTCCGGAACAATCTGACCTCTGGAGGCCAGAGTCCATAATTTAATGTCTAATTTATCCACGTGATTTACCTCTTTCTTCAGTTATTATTTTCGAAAAAGCAGCTTCTGACTGCCTTCTATAGTATAACACATTTGTCAACTTCCCATTGTACCGCAGGGAAAAATAAGTTATAATTCTAGTAATGTGAAGAAGTGAAAGAAAGGAGCAGACATATGTTAAGAATCGGAATGCTGACCAGCGGCGGAGACTGCCAGGCTTTGAACGCGGCAATGCGCGGAGTGGTAAAAGGGATTTGCTCAAAAAGAGATGACGTAGAGATTTATGGATTTCAAGAAGGATATAAAGGATTGATCTATTCCAACTTTAAGATGCTGACTTCCCGTGATTTTTCCGGGATCCTGACACTTGGAGGGACAATCCTGGGCACATCGAGACAGCCGTTTAAGCTGATGAGGGTGCCGGATGAAAACGGTCTGGACAAGGTGGAGGCTATGAAGCATACCTACCACAAGCTGAATCTGGACTGTCTGGTGATCCTGGGAGGAAATGGAACGCACAAGACGGCCAATATGCTGAGAGAGGAAGGACTGAATATCATCACACTTCCCAAGACCATTGACAACGACCTGTGGGGAACAGATATGACCTTCGGCTTCCAGAGTGCAGTGGATATCGCTACCGATACGATCGATAAGATCCACACCACCGCCACGTCTCACAGCCGTGTGTTCATCATCGAGGTCATGGGACATAAAGTAGGATGGGTGACGCTGCATGCAGGTATTGCCGGCGGCGCAGACATCATACTCCTGCCGGAGATCCCGTATAATACAGATGTGGTTGTAGACGCGATCAATAAGAGAAAAGCAGCGGGGAAACGCTTCACCATCATCGCAGTAGCTGAAGGCGCGATTTCCCAGAAGGATTCCAAGCTGTCCAAAAAAGAGTTGAAGGAAAAGAAAGAAAAGAAAAAATATCCGTCGGTTGCCTATGAGGTGGCGGAACGGATCCAGAAACGCACAGATCAGGAAGTGCGCATTACTGTGCCTGGACATATGCAAAGAGGCGGATCGCCCTGCCCGTATGACAGGGTTCTTGCCACCAGGTTCGGCGCAGCGGCGGCAGAGGCAATCCTGGACGGCGACTTCGGATACATGGTAGGATTAAGAGACGGCAAGATCCTGCGCGTTCCGCTGGCGGAGGTCGCAGGAAGGCTGAAGATGGTGGATCCGGAAGCGGATATCATCGAAGAGGCAAGAATGACCGGAATCAGTTTCGGTGACAAATAAGACGGAAAACAGACAGGAAGTGTAAAACATGTCATATATGGCATTATACCGGAAGTTTCGCCCCGGTGAATTTGAAGACGTAAAAGGGCAGGACGCCGTTGTCAGGACTTTGAAAAATCAGATTTCAGCCGGAAGGATCGGCCACGCCTATCTGTTCTGCGGGACCCGGGGAACAGGAAAGACTACGGTGGCGAAGATCTTTGCAAAGGCGGTAAACTGCGAGCATCCGGTGGACGGAAGTCCCTGTGGGGAGTGTGCATCCTGCAGGGCGATCGCGGCAGGAAACTCCATGAATGTGATCGAGATCGATGCAGCCTCCAATAACGGTGTGGACAATATCCGTGAAATCCGGGAAGAGGTTTCCTACCGGCCTACGGAAGGAAAATACAAGGTCTACATCATCGATGAGGTACACATGCTGTCCATCGGTGCGTTTAATGCATTGTTAAAAACCCTGGAAGAACCGCCGGAATATGTGATTTTTATTCTGGCTACCACAGAGGCGAATAAGATTCCGGTTACCATTTTAAGCCGGTGTCAGAGATACGATTTTAAACGGATTTCCATTGATACGATCGCGGCAAGGCTCAGGGAACTGATCGATAAGGAACAGTGGGATGTGGAGGATAAGGCGGTCCGGTATCTTGCAAAAGCGGCGGACGGATCCATGAGAGACGGGTTAAGCCTGCTGGATCAGTGTGCGGCGTTTCATATCGGAGAACGTCTGACCTATGATCACGTGCTGGAGATACTGGGCGCGGTGGACACTGACGTGTTCAGCCGGCTGCTCCGTGAGCTTCTGGCCATGGATGTGTCCAAAGTGATCGAGACGGTAGACGAGCTGGTGATGGGAGGAAGAGAGCTGTCCCAGCTGGCGGCGGATTTTACCTGGTATCTCAGGAATCTTCTGCTGGTGAAATGCTCCGATGATATGGAGGACGTGCTGGATGTGTCTACGGAAAACCTGGCTCAGCTCAGGGAAGAGGCCGGGATGATCGATAACGAGACACTGATCCGGTATATCAGGATATTTTCAGATCTGACGAATCAGCTGAAGTTCTCCACACAGAAGCGTGTACTTCTGGAAGTAACGCTGATCAAGCTGTGCCGTCCGGCCATGGATACGAACCAGGATGCACTTCTGGACCGGATCCGGCTGATCGAAAAGCAGCTGGAGGAAGGCGTGGCTGTCCAGGCTCCCAGAGAGCCTTTGGCAGCAGGATACAGCACAGAAGCCCCGGGAGCAGAAAAAACAGAGAAAAAGCCGGAGCTCCCAAAGGCGCTTAGCGAGGACGTCAAAGCGGTGGCAAAGGATTTTCGCAGTATCATGATGGAAGCTTCCCCCATGCTGCGGACTTATCTGAAAAAGGTGCGTCTAAGCGCCGGGGAGGGAAACGTCCTGATGATCGTGGCGCCGGATGAAATGAGCGCCGGAGTGATCGGCTCAGAGGCACACAAAGAGGAGATTAAAAGGCTGATCGAAGAAAAGATCGGCAGACAGGTAGAGATTGAGGTGCGCCAGGTATCAGCCGGCGGACGGTTTGAGGACAGCTTCGTAGATATTGAGAAGCTGATTCATATGGAAATAACAGTAGAAGATTAGGAGGATAATCAATATGGCAAAACGAGGAGGATTTCCAGGCGGCGGGATGCCGGGAAACATGGCGAATCTGATGAAGCAGGCACAGAAGATGCAGCGTCAGATGGAGGAGCAGGCAAAGGAGATGGAAACAAAAGAATTTACAGCCACAGCAGGAGGCGGTGCTGTAGAGGTAACCATGTCCGGAACCAAAAAGCTTACGAAGGTAAAGATTGATGAAGAAGTGGTAGATCCGGATGATGTGGAGATGCTGGAGGATCTGATCGTAGCGGCGGTCAATGAAGCGCTGGAAAAAGTAGACGAAGCATCTGCGTCTGCCATGTCCAAGTTTACCGGAGGAATGGGCGGCCAGATGCCGGGACTGTTCTAAGAGGAGTTGATTGCATGGATTATTACAGCAGCCAGATCAGCAAACTAATCGAAGAATTGTCATGCCTTCCGGGCATCGGTGCAAAGTCAGCGGCAAGGCTGGCTTTTCATTTGATACACATGCCCAAGGAAGAAGTAAAAAGGCTGGCAGATACCATGGTCTCTGCCAGGGAAAATGTCAGATACTGTAAGGAGTGTTATACGCTGACGGATCAGGAACTGTGTCCGATCTGCAGCAGTTCTTCCAGAGACCATAAGACGATTATGGTGGTGGAAAATACCAGGGATCTGGCAGCCTATGAGAAGACAGGAAAATACAACGGCGTCTATCATGTATTACATGGAGCCATTTCTCCCATGCTGGGAATTGGACCGGAGGATATCAAGCTGAAAGAACTGATCACCCGCCTGGAAGGGGATGTGGAAGAAGTGATCATCGCCACCAATTCCAGCCTGGAAGGGGAGACCACAGCTATGTATATCAGCAAGCTTATAAAGCCGACCGGCATCAAAGTGAGCAGGATCGCCAGCGGCGTGCCGGTGGGCGGAGATCTGGAGTATATTGACGAGGTGACACTGTTAAGAGCGCTGGAAGGAAGAACAGAATTATAGAATGAGAAAGAAAAAAGTGACGTCTACAGATGTCGCAAAGGCGGCAGGGGTATCCCAGGCTACGGTATCCATGATCTTGAATAAGAAGTATAATGTTTCCTTTTCCAGGGAGACGGTCGAACGGGTGGAAAAGACAGCAAGAGAGCTGGGTTATACTGTCTCCAGGCCAAGGCAGGGGAAAAGTATGCGCAGGGAAAAGCTGCTGGTCGTATTCTGCTCGAATCTGACCAACCCTTACTATGTTATGCTTCTGCAGGGGATTGAATCCCGGGCCAAAGAAGAAGGGTTCGGGCTTTTTGTATGCAATACTCAGCGAGATCTGAAGATGGAAGAGCGTTACTTAAAAATGATGAAAGAGCTAAAGCCTCTGGGGATCATCTATACCTGCAATCCCAGCCACTGCTTTTTAAAGCAGGTAGAGGAGCTGTCGAAAGAGATCCCGGTCGTGGTCGTAAACAATCAAAACGAAAAATTGAATGTAGACGCGGTGGAACTGGATAATTCCAAGCTGGGCCGGATCATGGCAAGGCATCTTCTGGAGCTGGGACACCACAAGGTGGCCTATATCGCACCGCCCCTTACAGTCAGGCAGAAGCAGCGGTCTAAACGGGTGGAAGGCTTCTTAAAGGAGTATGAGGAGGCCGGTTTTAAGGACGGCGTTATCGTCAAAGCGGCAGGAGAAGAGCTGGATCTTACAGTGGCGCACATTGATTCTGAGTACAAGATCGGGTATGATCTGACCCGGGAGCTTTTACGGCAGACCCGGGAGATTACGGCTATTGTAGGACTGAATGATATGATCGCTTTCGGTATCCTGGACGCGCTTCAGGAAGAAAAGATCAAGGTGCCGGGAGAAATGTCGGTGATGGGGTGCGACAATACTCTGTTTGCCAGGATCCATAAGGTGGCGCTGACCACCATTGATCATTTTGTGGTATACAAGGGCCGGGACGCCTGCGACATCATTATGAAAAAGATCGAGTCTCATCATACCAAATATGCAGATCTGGAACCCGTCAGTACCTATCACGTAGAGTATGAACCCAGACTCATCGTCCGGGGGACGACCGGATATCCGGCCGGGAAGAAGAGAAAATAAAATTAATGGATTTCAAAAAAATATTATTAATAAGAATGTGTGGAAGAATAAAAAAATACAGAGAAATCCGCGACTTTTACAAAAACAACACTGAAAAAATCAAAAATCTGTGTTAATAATTAAAAAATATTAATTTAAAAAATTATTAATAGAAAACAGGGCTATTGACCAGAGGAAAAGGATTAAGTTATAATTCAAGTATCTGGGAAACTGTTAAAGTAATAGGAGGAAATGAACATGAAATTTTTCATCGACACAGCAAAGGTAGAAGATATTAAGAAAGCAAACGATATGGGCGTGATCTGCGGCGTTACCACTAACCCGTCCCTGATCGCTAAAGAAGGAAGAGTATTTGAGGAAGTCATCGCAGAGATCGCATCCATCGTAGACGGACCGATCAGCGGTGAGGTAAAGGCGACCACCACAGACGCTGAGGGCATGATCGCAGAGGGACGCGAGATCGCCAAGATCCATAAAAACATGGTAGTCAAGATTCCGATGACTGTGGAAGGTCTGAAGGCAGTGAAAGTACTTTCCTCCGAAGGCATCAAGACCAATGTCACCCTGATCTTTACTGCAAACCAGGCGCTTCTGGCAGCAAGAGCGGGAGCATCCTACGTATCTCCGTTCCTGGGACGTCTGGACGATATCTCCGTAAGAGGAACCGACCTGATCGCAGAGATTTCTGAGATCTTCAAGATCGCAGGTATCCAGACTGAGATCATCGCAGCAAGCATCCGTCATCCGATGCATGTGACAGACTGCGCGCTGGCAGGAGCTGACATTGCGACAGTTCCATATGCGGTAATTGAGAAAATGACACATCATCCGCTGACCGATGCAGGAATCGAAAAATTCCAGGCAGACTATAAGGCAGTATTCGGAGAATAAGTTGCAGGAGGACATCATGGATAAATTAGAGTTGATGAAAACAGCCAATGAGATCCGAAAAGGCATCATCACAGCAGTGCACAGTGCGAAATCCGGGCATCCGGGCGGATCTTTGTCGGCGGCAGATATCTACACGTATCTGTATTTTGAAGAAATGAATATTGATCCAAAGGATCCAAAAAAGGCAGACCGTGACCGGTTTGTTCTTTCCAAGGGACATACGGCGCCGGGGTATTATTCCGCTCTGGCACACAGGGGATTTTTTCCGGTAGAAGATCTTACGACTCTTCGTAAGACAGGATCCTATCTTCAGGGACATCCGGATATGAAGCACATTCCGGGTGTGGACATGTCAAGCGGCTCCCTGGGACAGGGAATTTCCGCAGCTGTAGGGATGGCGATTTCCGCAAAGCTTTCCGGTGACAGCTACAGAGTGTACACACTTCTTGGAGACGGAGAGATCCAGGAAGGCCAGGTATGGGAGGCTGCCATGCTGGCGGCGCACAGAAAGCTGGACAACCTGGTTGTCATCGTAGACAATAACAATCTCCAGATCGACGGAGCTATCGATGACGTCAACTCACCGTATCCGATCGATAAAAAGTTTGAGGCATTTAATTTCCATGTGATCAACATTGACGGCCATGACTTTGACGCAATCGATGCAGCTTTTAAAGAGGCAAAAAATACAAAGGGACAGCCCACAGCCATCATCGCGAAGACGGTAAAAGGAAAAGGCGTGTCCTTCATGGAAAATCAGGCTTCCTGGCATGGTGCGGCTCCGAATGACGAGCAGTACGAAGTGGCGATGGCAGATTTAGAGAAAGTAGGTGAAGCATTATGTCAGAAGTAAAGAAGATCGCAACAAGAGAGAGCTACGGTAATGCTTTGGTAGAATTAGGAAAAGAGCATGAGGATCTGGTCGTACTGGACGCAGACCTGGCGGCAGCAACCAAGACCGGGATTTTTAAGAAGGCTTTCCCGGAACGCCATATTGACTGCGGAATCGCAGAGTGTAATATGATGGGTGTGGCAGCAGGACTTGCGGCCACCGGAAAGGTGCCGTTTGCAAGCTCCTTTGCCATGTTTGCGGCGGGACGTGCCTTTGAGCAGGTGAGAAACTCCATTGGATATCCTCATCTGAATGTCAAGATTGGTGCAACCCATGCAAGTATCTCCGTCGGAGAGGACGGGGCGACGCACCAGTGTAATGAAGATCTGGCTCTGATGCGGACGATCCCCGGCATGGTGGTGATCAATCCGGCAGACGACGTGGAAGCCCGCGCGGCAGTAAAGGCGGCTTATGAGCATGTAGGTCCGGTATATCTCCGGTTCGGACGTGCGGCAGTGCCGGTAATCAATGATAATCCGGATTACAGATTCGAGATCGGCAAGGCTATTACCCTGCGGGAGGGAACAGACGTGACCATCATCGCGGCAGGACTTCCGGTATCGGAGTCCCTGGCGGCGGCAGAAAAGCTGGCGGCAGACGGAATCCAGGCACGGGTGATCAACATGCACACCATCAAGCCTCTGGACGAGGAGGCTGTGATCAAGGCAGCAGAAGAGACCGGAAAGATCGTGACGGTAGAAGAACACTCCGTCATCGGCGGTCTGGGAAGCGCAGTCTGCGATGTAGTGGCAGAAAAAGCGCCGGCGAAGGTAATGAAGATCGGCATCAATGACGTATTCGGAGAATCCGGCCCGGCAGCAGAGCTGATCAAAAAGTACGGCCTTGATGCAGACAGCATTTATGAAAAAGTAAAAGCATTTGTATAATTTTTTTATCCACTTTTTTTAATGGGGACGGGGGATTTCTGGAAATCCCCCGTCCCCATCCGCGTCTTTATCCGACATTCTCGGACGCATGATTTGGCGTGGGATAAGAGGGCTGGTCGAACCTGGGATAAACCTGCCGGAAACTTCTGGCTGTGGGTCTCACCGATTGGCAAAATACGCAAAATCCATATGCTATCATAACCAAAAATACAAAAAATGAGGTGAGAGTATATGGAAAGACAACTTCCAAAAAATGTAAGGCAGATCGGGAACGTCAGTGACGAACCGAAGATCTATGTAGAAGATTATGTGGATACCTACCTGAACCAGCTGAAGGACAAGGCAAAAGAGGACCCGGTGGGAATTGCCCTGGCAGGGGAGATCATGGTGCTGGATGGACAACCTGTGGTGTACATATCTGGAGCGTTCAGGCTGAACGAAGTGGAGATAAATGGAAAAGAGATTGTACTGAAGGAAGATACGGTCAAAAAGATGGAGGAGGACCATAAAAAGTATTTCTCCGGGACAGAAATCGTGGGATGGGGACTTATCGAAGATGGAAAACCCATGGGCAGGAACCGGGAGTTTGGCCGGATCCACAGTAAATATTTTTCAAAAGACCAGTCCGTTTTCATCTGGAAGGATTCGATGGACGGGGAGGAAACATTTTACGCCTATAAATACGGAGAGCTGATGCAGATGGGCGGGCATTATATTTTTTATGAAAAAAACCCTGCCATGCAGAATTATATGATCAGTACGCGCAAAAAGATTGGCGTGACACCCAGTGAAGTGGTTGAGGATCGAGCTGCAAAGGATTTTCGTAGTGTCGTAAGGGAACGGATGGAGAACAAAAACGATCGTCAGAGTTCCCGGTTTGTATACATTACGAGCGCGCTGCTGGTAGTAGTAGTGCTGGTAATCGGTGTCTCGACCATGAATAATTATGATAAAATGGAAGCCGTACAGAGTTCTCTGGAGTCCTTGTCTCAGTCAGTAAATCAGCCGGAGAGTAAGGAGGAGACGCAGACTGTAAGCGGAGACAGTGAGGAGGCCCAGTCGGCGGGCGCTCCGGTAGAGGCTGCCAAAGAAGAGGCTTCGGACGAGAACCAGGAAACGGATGGACAGGCTGATGCAGAGGCCAATACAAATGCAGTGATGACCACAGACCCGTCGGAGATCGACCTGTCTGACGAAGACTATTATGTAGTGCAGAAAGGAGATACGCTGGATACGATCAGCGTAAAAGTATATGGAAACGCATCTCATGTAGATGCGATCTGTAAGATGAACGGTCTGTCGGACGGAAACCTGATTTATATCGGACAAAAATTACTGCTTCCATAGTCTGGAAATTATGATACAATATATAAGATGCAAATGAAAACCAGTAAAGGTGGAACAGATGATACACTGGAAAAGGAAGAAGTTTCGGGTCGTGGAAGACGATAAGGATCCGACAGATAAAATTGTAGAGCGTATTATCAAGGAACTGAGGACAGAAGATCATCCGGAGGATGAAATGGAAGAACAGATCCGCAGGCAGAAGCGCAGACGGTGGAAGCGGACAGGCATAGCGGTTGTAAGCGTTCTGGCGCTGTCTATAGGCATCTATCTTCTGATCAATCTTCAGACGTATACCAGCGTGCGGACGCTGGATACTTATGCCGTCAGCGGAGCTGCAGGGAGCGAATATGCACAGTTCGCAGACGGAGTGCTGAAATACAGCAGAGACGGGGTTTCCTATCTGAACCGGGAAGGAGAAGAGGTCTGGAATCAGCCGTACCAGATTCAGAATCCGGTGGTGGATATAGATGAGACGTCTGCTGCGGTGGCAGATAAGGGGGGCAATTCTATCCTGGTGTTTGGTGAAGAAGGCCTAAGAGGAGAGATGGAGACGGATCTCCCTATCGAAAAGATCCGGGTATCGGAACAGGGAATCGTCAGTGCGATCCTGGTAGATGAGACCTCATCTCAGATCCTCTGCTATGATGCGGCAGGGAATCTTCTGGTAGAGCATAAGACGTCCATGAATGGGACAGGCTATCCACTAGACGCCGCATTGTCTCCGGACGGAGAAGTCATGCAGGTGCTGTATCTTTACACACAGGACGGTACGATTACATCCCGGGTCGTTTATTACAATTTCGGTGAAGAAGGAGCAGACAAGACAGATCACGAGGTGTCCAGACAGGAGTATGGCAATACAGTGATGGCATCCGGATTTTTTATGAGCCAGTCTGTATCTGTGGCTGTAGGGGATAATAAGATGACCATTTTCCGGGGAGGTTCTGAACCGGAGGAATCCGTGCAGGTAAAGATAGACAAAGAGATCAAAAGTGTATTTCATAATCAGAAATATATCGGAATGGTCCTGAAGAACGAGGGAAAAGAAGGATATGAGCTCCGACTCTACAATACGCGGGGGAAGGTGGCCATGTCGGAAGATTTTACCGGTGATTATAGTCACGTAAAGCTTTGCGGAAGCCAGGTGATCATGTATGATGGGAAAAGCTGCAGTATTTTTATGCGGGGAGGCATCCGGAAATTTGAAGGAGAGATGAACAGCAATATCCTGGAAATCTTTCCGGTGGCAGGAGTTAACAAGTACATTGTGATGAACGAGAATGGAATGGAAGCTGTCCGTCTCGTAAAATAAGGAGAGTATATGAATTGGTTATCAATGACAGTCGGGGCGGTATTTCTTATCTGCCTGATCGTGGGATTTATGAGGGGCGCCATTAAAATTATCGTGTCCCTGGCGGCAACGCTTCTGACGCTGGTGCTGGTATATTTCGCAACACCGTATGTGGCAGATGCGATCGCAGAATACACGCCGTTGGATGATATGATCAAAAGCCAGGTGGTGTCGACCATGGCAAATGCGGCGGCATCTCAGTTAGGCGGCGGAGAAGAAGCTGGAGACATGGATGCAGACAGTGTCCGCAAAGTGCTGCAGGCTGCAGGGGTGTCGGAGGACATGCTGGCTCAATATGGAATTACCATTGATGACATTGTCAATGGGAATATCAGCAGTGAAGATCTGGCCAGGTTCGGCGTTTCTTCGGATGTGTTAAACGGCCTGCAGGGAGAAGAAGGCACATCTATGGAAGATATCATTACCAGCGCTGAGATTCCAAGAGACGTGCAGATCCAGGCGATAGAGGGCGCAGATCTGCCTGAAATCTTTAAAAGCCTGCTCACGGAAAATAATAACAGTGAAATGTACAGCCGGCTGGGAGCCGAGACTTTTGCAGAATATGTGGGGGATTTTCTTGCGAAACTGATCCTGAATATTCTCGCATTTTTGTGTACATTTATCCTTGTTACGATTGTTGTCCGGGCCGTCATATTTGCCCTGGACATTGTTTCCAATCTCCCGGTCCTTGGCATCTTAAACCGGATCGCGGGCGGAATCATCGGCCTTGGCGGCGCTCTGATCATCGTGTGGACGGCATTTATCGTGATCACGCTTCTTTATGTGACAAGCTTTGGCAAAGAAATGTACGAGATGATCAATACAGATCTGTTTTTGAAAACGTTGTACCAATATAATCCGATCATGGAAATTGCAACCATGTTCCGATAGATACTTATAAATGAAAGACCAAAAGAGGAGGAAAAGGATATGCCACTTTTAAATGAAAATTATCAGAACCTGGAAGAAAGTTATCTGTTTGCAGAGATTGCAAGAAGAGTGAGTAAATATGAGGAGGCGCATCCAGATCAGAAGATCATCCGTCTGGGAATCGGCGATGTCACCAAG
This sequence comes from uncultured Lachnospiraceae bacterium, assembly GCA_900553355.1. Taxonomy (GTDB): domain Bacteria; phylum Bacillota; class Clostridia; order Lachnospirales; family Lachnospiraceae; genus Merdimonas. The sequence continues at coordinate 8,182 of USDK01000030.1, read as the reverse complement.
CCGCTGACAAAAAAAGCAATTGCCGCGCTTCATGAAGCCGTAGACATGCAGGCAGTTTCAGAGACGTTTAAAGGATATGGCCCGGAAAAAGGATATGAATTCCTTAGAAATGCCATCTCTGCATATTATAAGAAAAATGGAGCAGATGTGGATCCAGATACGATCTTTATCTCTGACGGGGCAAAGAGTGATACCGGAAATATCACAGATCTTTTTGCAAAGGATAATGTGGTGCTGGTGCCGGATCCGGTGTATCCGGTGTATGTGGACACCAATATCATGGATGGCCGGAAGATCGTGTATATGAATGGAACGGCGGAAAATAATTTCCTGCCGATGCCGGAACCTTCCATTAAGGCTGATCTGATTTACCTGTGTTCTCCCAATAATCCTACAGGTGCATGTTATAATAAGGAACAGCTGAAGTGCTGGGTAGAGTATGCCAGGGCAAACCAGGCAGTGATCCTGTTTGATGCGGCATATGAGGCCTTTGTTTCTCAGCCGGAGCTTCCGCGCAGCATTTATGAGATCGAAGGTGCGAAGGAATGCGCCATAGAGTTCTGTTCCCTTTCCAAGACCGCAGGATTTACCGGAACTCGCTGCTCTTATACCGTGATTCCAAAGGAACTGGTATTTACCGCTTCCAATGGAAAGGAGATGTCCCTCCATGCCATGTGGAACCGGAGACATTCCACCAAGTTTAACGGAACGCCATATATTGTTCAGTATGCGGCGGCAGCGGTATTTACGGAGGAAGGCATGGCAGAATGCAGGGAGAATATTGATTATTACAGAGAAAATGCAAAAATCATTTCTGACGTGCTGGATAAAAAGAAGATTCCCTATACCGGAGGGATCAATTCCCCATATATCTGGTTCCAGTGCCCGAAGGGAATGGAGTCCTGGGAGTTCTTTGATTATCTGCTAGAAAATGCCCAGGTAGTCGGGACGCCGGGCGCCGGATTTGGAGAAAACGGGAAAAATTATTTCCGCCTGACAGCATTTGGACAGCACGAAAGTACAAAAGAAGCCATGAAACGGTTTGAGGAACTGTTTTAAAGTAGAAGAAATCTTGAAATATGCATGAGAAGAGGAGCGAAAGGCTCCTCTTTTTTGTATGCATCAAAGAAGTGATTTTACATAAATTTAAAAAAAAAATAAAGAATATGAGATAGATGCGACTCTTTGGACGGAGTTATAGTAATTACTGGTTTTTGTAACTGCAAACAAAGGAAAAAGGAGAATGTGTATGTTTAAAATGCTCAATCCACGGCGCTTTTATCATGCTGTGGGAAGACGAAAATTTCTGGAGTTCATTTTACTGGCGGTATTCATTCTTTTCTTTTATGGCCCGCTTTTGAATATGTTGATGCTGGCCTTTGCAAATGAATATACTGTCCCGAATGTTCTGCCGGAAGAATGGGGATTTAAATGGTGGGGGTATGTGTTTGGACAGGACAGCCTGGTATCTTCTATGATCCAGTCCTTTGTCGTAGCGATCGCAACCACGCTGATCTCCATGGTGTTCTGTATTCCGGCTGCATACTCGATCGCAAGATTTAAGTATCGCGGGAGAAAGATCTTTATGCTTTCTTTTCTGCTTACCAATGCATTCCCAAAGCTGGGAATTTATACCTCCATTGCCGTTTTGTTCTACAAATACGGCCTGATGGGAACCTATCCGGGAGTCATCATCATTCATATGATCAATTCGATGATGTTTATGGTATGGCTTCCATCCAATGCTTTCCGGAATGTACACCGGCAGCAGGAAGAGGCGGCCAGAGATGTCGGGGCAGGTCCGGTCCGTACCTTTTTCAAGGTCACGCTTCCGATGGCTATGCCGGGGATCGCTGTCGCGACCCTTTATACATTCCTGGGTTCCATGGAAGAAGCACAGGGAACCATGCTGGTCGGACTTGCAAATATTCAGACGATGCCGGTTGCAATGTACGGAATTGTTCTTGACAGCTCGGCCGTGCAGATCGGCGCTGTATTTGCTCTGCTTCTGATTATCCCGTCAGCGGTTATGATCTTCCTGATGAGAAAATTCATTGGTCCGGAAGCGATTGCCGGCGGATTTAAGATGAATTAACAGAAGAACTTACAGAAGGAGAAGATAGAAAAATGGATGAACGCAAAGTAAAACTTGAAATCAAGGACATGGCAAAGAAATATGACAATGGAGACGGCGTAGAACATATCAACCTGAAAGTATACGAAGGAGAGATCGTAACATTTCTCGGGCCGTCCGGCTGTGGAAAATCTACGATCCTTCGTGCGATCGGCGGATTTTCGGATATTACAAGCGGCGATATTCTGATTGACGGCAAGTCTATTGCAGGGCTGGCTCCGGAAAACCGGCCTACGGCTATGGTATTCCAGAGTTATAATCTCTGGCCCCATATGACGATTTATGAAAACCTGGCTTTTGGATTAAAACTGCGGAAAATTCCGAAAAAAACCATAGATGCAGATATTAAAAAGATGCTGGCCCTTGTATCTATGAGCGGCTGTGAGAAGAAATATCCCAGCCAGCTTTCCGGCGGACAGCAGCAGAGGATCGCGATCGCAAGATCTCTGCTTTTAAAGCCCTCTCTGCTTTTGCTGGATGAGCCCTTCTCTGCATTGGACGCCAAGATCCGCCAGCAGATGAGGGAAGAGCTTAAAAGGATCCAAAGTGAACTGGGGATTACGGTTATCTTTGTAACCCATGACCAGGAAGAAGCAATGGCAATTTCCCACAGGATTGTTGTTATGAATAAAGGAAAATTCGACCAGGTGGGTACGCCGGATGAAATCTATGACAGCCCGGAAACCCTTCACGTAGCGTCCTTCATCGGAGAGATGAATTTTATCAAACAAAAGGACTGTACACTGGCCGTCCGTCCGGAAGACCTGATCGTGACAGAAGAAGAAGGAGATATGTCCGGAACGGTCAGCACCGTTATGCTGATGGGACATTATATCCTGGTGACAGCAAAAGTCGGAGACAATGTGGTTAAGTGCTACGTGAACAGAGAGATTGGAGACACACTGGAAGAAGGGAAGGACATCCATCTTAAGATCGGAAAACACACGGAATTCCCTTTGAGTGCATAGAAAAAGAAACGTAAGAAAAGGAAGGATGAAGAAAAATGAAAAGCAGAAAAGTAAGAACATTGACGGCAATATTGATGGCAGGAGCTCTGGCGGCAGGTTTAGCCGGGTGCGGCGGTTCTTCGGGATCTGACGGAGAAGGCGGCGGAGACGATAAGACGGTTACGATCTGGGCGACAGGATCCGATAATGTCCGTCAGATTTATGAGACTTTGGTAGATGATTTTAATAAAAATTCCGACTATGCAGGAGAGTACACAGCAGAACTTCAGTTTATGCTGAGCGGAACAGGAGCGCAGACCCTGCCGGATATGCTGGCGTCCGCATATAAAGCAAAACAGGAAAATACAGACTATGATCTGGTTGATCTAAGCGGTGACGATCTTTCCAAAGTCGTATCACAGATCGGAGAAGAGTCCTTAGTAAAACTGGATGATTCCAAGATCCCAAATGCGGAAAGAGTTTCTGCAGAAAGTACAGTTGCAACAGATTATGTGCAGCCATACAGAGGAACCACGGTAGTACTTGCCTATGATTCTGAGAAAGTTGCCAATCCTCCAAAAACCATGGACGAACTGACACAGTGGATCAAAGATAATCCGGGACGGTTTGCCTATAATGCACCGGGAACCGGAGGCGCAGGGGATTCCTTTGCACGTACTTCTGTCTATAACTATCTGCCGGAAGAGGCGATCACTTCCGACGACCCGAAGTGGGAAGAAGACTGGGATGAAGGATTTGACTATCTCAAAGACATCCATGAATCCATGTATAAGTCCGGCGGTTCCATCGTATATCCCAATAAGAACCAGGGTACGCTGGATCTTTTGAACCAGGGAGAAATCGATATGTGTCCGAACTGGGCAGATATGGTCCTGTCACAGCGTGCGGAAGGCACTTTAAAAGATACGATCAAGATCACGCAGATCGACCCGGCATTTACAGGATCCCTCCAGTCTCTGGCAATCCCGACATTTGGATCTAATGAAGACGGCGCATATGCATTTATTGATTACATGCTGACAGACCAGGCGCAGGAAATCATGGTACAGCAGATGGCCGCGATTCCGCTGGTAGATACGGCAAACATTGATATGACAGGATTTGAGGATATCCAGAACCTGGATGTCAATAACTTCCGTATTATGTCGATCGGTGACCTGAGCACAGACTTTAATCAGCGCTGGGACAGTGAGATCGGTACATTGAACTAATCAGATAAAGAAGGGAAAGACAGATGAGTAAAAATCTGAAGGAAAAACTGGCGGCGTATGGCATGGTCCTGCCGGCGTTCCTGGTAGTGATGCTGACTGTTGCTTACCCCATCGTGTCAGCTGTTATCCAGAGTTTCCAGGATGGTAAGACCGGCGGGTTTACGCTGGCAAATTATACATACTTTTTTACAGACGAAGCACAGAGAAGCAATCTGCTTTATACATTGTATATCGTAGTCGTAACTGTTGTGGTGGCGATCGTGGTGGCATATCTGCTGGCGCTGTATCTGCGGTTTGTAAAATCAAAGATATCCAGGATGATCGGTATGCTCTACCTTCTGCCAAGATTTGTGCCGGCAATGTGCGCAGTATATGCGATGATCACGATCATCCGGGATACAGGTCTGATCAACCGGATCGGCCAGCTGTTTGGAGTGAATATCAATCTGGGAATGATGTATCATGCAAGTGGAATCATCACCATGAATCTGTGGTTTAATATCCCCTTTGCCGCCATGATGATCGCGGCAGGACTGGGCGGGATCCCGGATTCGATCATTGAAGCAGCAGAGGATGTAGGCGCAGGGAAAATCAAGATTTTCCGTACGATGATCCTGCCCCTTTCCATTAAGGACGTAGTGGTGGCGGCGACCTTCGTATTTATGTCGAATGTCAGCTCCTTTACCACACCGTACCTGATGGGAGGAAATTCACCGAAGATGCTGGGTATCGCATTGTTCGACCAGTTTAACAGATACCTGGACTATAACCGTTCCGCAGCTCTTTCTGTGATCATGTTCCTGCTTTGTTCGGTATCGGCAGTGGTATACATCTACACAAATCTGAAAGAAAACGACTGGGAGAAATAAAAAGATGAAAGCACAAATGAACACGCAGATTACTGCACATTCCGGTGCGGACGGGACACCGGACAACAGCATGGAATTCGTGCGGTATGCACTGACAACCCAGGCGGACGCGCTGGAAGTAGACGTCCGCCAGACAGATAGCCATACTCTGGTCATCTGTCATGATGAGACGAAGGAAGGGGCTGTCCCGCTGGCGGATGTATTTGAAACCGTCAGAGGAAATGCAGCGATGCGGATCAATTGTGACTTGAAGGAATACGGCCTGGAAGAGGCCGTATTTCTGCTGTCACAAACCTGTGGCCTTCCGGAAGGAACTATCCTTTATTCCGGCAGTGTAAAACCATGCAGGCCATCAGAATCCTGTCCGTGGAAGTCTGTGGAAGTATACTGGAATGTAGAAGAATGTATTCCGGACATTTATGAATGTGAAGAAGGCAAAGAGAGAGAAAAGATCACAGAAGAAATGGCCGGAAAACTGGCGGCTGCCTACAGGGATTACGGGATTTCTGTTATGAATATCGATGCCAGGTATCTGAATCCCTGCCTGCTGGATACGGTTAAAAAGGCAGGCATCGGCATATCGGCATGGACAGTGAATGATCCGGCGCATATCCGCCGGCTTTTGGATCTGGAGGTATCAAATATTACGACCAGGCGCCCCGCGTGTGCGCTGGAGATCAGAAAGGAAAAATGGCAGAAAAAAGGAGAAAAGAATGAATAAAAAATATGATGTGATGGTCATTGGCCCGGTCTCCCTTGACCAGAATATAGATTATCAGGGCAACGAAAGAAAAGAAGTAGGCGGGGCGGTCGTGGCGTCTGGTTTTGCGGCGGCAGGAAGCGGAGTGAGAACCGCGGTCTTCTGTAAATTTAACCCGGCAGACGTGGATCTAAAAGAACGGTTCCGGGGGATCCATGCGGATCTGTACTGGGCGCCGTCTGAATATACATGCGCCATCCGGAATCAATACTTTACGGCGGATAAGGAACGGCGTCAATGCACTTCGCTGGGAGTCTGCGACCCCTTCCGCTTTGAAGAATTTCCGAAGATCGATCCGGACGTCTATCATTTCGCAGGACTGGTTTACGGGGATTTTGACGGGCATCTGTTGGAACAGGCTGCCGCCAGGGGGAAAGTAGCCCTGGATGTGCAGTGTATGCTCAGGCACGTAGAAGAGGATGGGACCATGGGCTTTCATGACTGGGAGGATAAACGGCAGTATCTCCCGATGATCCAGTATCTGAAAACAGACGCCACAGAGGCAGAGATCCTTACCGGCCTGACAGACCGGGCGGATGCTGCAAAACTACTGCATCAGTGGGGAGCCAAAGAGGTTGTGATCACCCATAATACAGAGGTGCTGGCATATGACGGAAAAGAGATCTATACCTGCCCGATCAAAGCAAGGAATCTTTCAGGCAGGACCGGACGCGGAGACACCACTTTTGCCGGTTATATCGCCGCCAGACAGACGGAAGACATTCAGAAGGCGCTTTTATACTGTACGGCGCTGGTCTCTTTAAAAATGGAGACGCCGGGCCCCTTCCAGGGGACAAAGCAGGATGTTCTGGAGTATATCCAGACTTTCTATCAATAAAAAAAGAGGAACATCAGATTGAAAAAAGGAAAATATTTGCAAAGAACGGTGATGATGATTGCCGGGATCGGATTTATCAGCATTGCGGTCGGCCTGTACCGGCTGAGCGGATTTGGCGTGGATGCATTTACCTGTATGAACCTGGGGATCAGCGGATTCCTGGGCATGCAGTTTGGCACCTGGCAGCTGATCATGAATGCCGTGATCCTGGCGGTAGTATTTTTTACGGCAAGGGAGTGCATTGGTGCAGGCACTCTTGTAAATATGGTATGTGTCGGTTATGGGGCGGACTTCCTGTGCTGGGCGGCAGAGGAGGCCGCCAGGATCGATATGACGCTGCCCCTTCGGATCGGCGCATTGATCCTGGGCTGCATGTTCGCCAGCCTGGGAGTGGCTTTTTACATCGTGGCGGAAATGGGAGTGGCGCCCTATGACAGCGTGGCGCTGATCCTGGAAAAGCTGTCTGGCGGCAGGATCCCCTTTCAATATGCAAGAGTAGGAAGCGACGTCACGGTTGTGATCATAGGCGTTGTATTCTGCCTGATCGCAGGAAATGATCTCTGGATGATCATTGGGATCGGCACAATCTGCAATGCCTGCCTGAATGGACCGCTGATCCAGTTCTTCCGGGTGCATGTCAGCGAGCCCCTGCTGAAAAACAACGGAACTTAAGGCATAATGTATCCTTCCTCCGGATGATGAAAGGGATTGGGTACATTGATCGTAAGAAGCCGGGCCGTTTTATTGGTGTGGTTCATCCAGTTATGCTTTTCGTTAGAATGGATCTGTATGCTGTCACCGGGATACAGGGTGTATAAAGTGGTATTCAGCTGCAGTGTAACGACGCCTTCCAGGATATAAATAAATTCCTCGCCGGTATGGCTGTACATTTCCAGGTTTTCGGTATCTGCATTTGCAAAAGGCAGCAGAGTAAAGATCCGGGGAAGAAAGTCAAAGGCGTTGATGTCACGGCTCAGGATACTCTGGATGATCTGCGGACTGACGGGCGTGGCCGGCAGGGAAAAACTGTGGATCACCGGGTCTGCGTCCGGGGCAGAAGGCTTGTCATCAAAAAAACTGCTAAGACTGACGCCCAGGACATCAGCGATGTTTTCCAGCGTGTCGATGGCGATGGAAGATAAGCCGCGTTCCATTTGCGACAGAAATCCGGTAGACAGATTTGTCATTTCACTTAATTGTTTTAAAGTAAGGTTTTGCGCAGTGCGCAAAGCCTTAATTTTTTCTCCGATTGTAATATTCTGATTCATGAGATAGATTCCCCCGCTTTTTTATTAACAGTATATTGATTTTTTTTAATCGAGTCAACTAAAAAAGAACAAACATAATTCATAAATATGAATGATAAAATCAGAAAATTTCCATAAAACAAAAATTTAACAGG
>USDK01000029.1 GCA_900553355.1 uncultured Lachnospiraceae bacterium | reverse complement strand
CTTTGCGGACATTTAAGGAGATATAAAAAGATAGTCAAAAAGACATATATAATTTTAATCAAATATATACATTTCATATGACGGGGTTTATTTATGAATAAAACAAATAAGACGGTTGCATTCTGCAGCCTGCTCATTATTCTGGCCGCCCAGCTGAGTGTCAATCTATTTTTTGCTGACTTTGAAATCTCTGTAGCAGTCACGCTGCTGCCGATATTTTTATTTCTCACTGACCGTTTTCCTCTGCTGCCGACCACACTATGTTCCGCGGCAGGCGTCTTTTTGATGAGACTTTTTATTTCCTGGATCCGCCGCGGAAGTTTCCAGGGCGCTGCAAGCTTATTTCCGGAAATTATTTTTTATCTCAGCTACGGTATCCTGCTGTATCTTTTTTATGGGCTTTTCCAGAAAATGGATCTTGGTATCAGGCCTTTTCTCATTGTCCTGGCCGGAATCGACTACTTTTCCAATCTTCTGGAGCTGTTATTCCGCGCCGGAATGGATGCCCTCGATGCCTCCGCACAGCTGGGCATTTTCCTGGTTGCCGTGCTGCGTACACTGATCGTCGCATGCGTGCTGTTCCTGTTCGGGCAATACCGGCGGATTCTTCTGAGACGGGAACATGAAAAACGCTATCAGGATCTGCTTCTTCTGATTTCCAGACTGAACGGAGAGGTTTTATGGATGGAAAAAAATACTTCTCTGATCGAAAGTACTATGAACACTTCCTATCAGCTGTACGAGACTCTGAAATCTTCAGACGACCATCCAGAGCTTGCCCGGTCAGCGCTTGCCGTGGCAAAGGATATCCACGAGATCAAAAAAGAATATCTTATGATCATGCGCGGCATTTCCGAAGTACTGGATCAGGAACTTAGAAGCGACGGTATGTATGTGGACGAGATCCTGCAGCTTCTGAAAAGTGCCGTTATCCGCCTTGGAAAGGACCAGGGAAAACAGGTTTCCATCCACATCCACTGCCCTCATAAGCTTTTTACGGCCCAGCATTATGCATGGATGTCCATTTTCCGTAACCTGTTTACCAATGCCCTGGAAGCGGAAAAAGGGCCGCAGGTACACATCGAAGTCCTCCAGACATTTTCCGGAGACGACTGTATATTCCAGGTGACGGATCACGGGCCCGGGATTCCCAGCGAGAATCAGGAAGAAATCTTCCAGCCCGGATTTTCTACAAAGATCAATTATGAGACCGGGGAGGTCAGCCGTGGGCTTGGCCTGAATCTTGTACAGGATCTGATCAGGAATCAGTTCCAGGGCAGAATCTTGCTTTCGTCCCACCCCGGAAATACGACATTTACGCTCACGATACCAAAGACGGTTTTTACACAGAAAGGATGATACCAATGAAATTTTATCTGCTTGACGACGACAAACATGTACGGATGATCTTAAAACAGATCATCACCGACCGGGAACTGGGGACTGTGTGCGGTTCCGGCAGCAATGGACATGAAGGACTGGAAGATGTTTTTGACCTTGCTCCGGATATCATCATTGTAGATCTTCTGATGCCGGAAATGGACGGGATTACCTTCGTAGAACAGGCAAAGGCAAAGCTTCCGGACACTGCCTTCGTCATGCTGTCCCAGGTGTCATCCAAAGAAATGATCTCTGCGGCTTACGAAGCCGGAATCGAATTTTTTATTCAGAAGCCGATCAACAGCATCGAAGTGGAAAATGTCATTCAGAAGGTACGCCAGAATCTCTCTATGAAACGCACACTTCAGAAAATGCAGGAGCTTTTTACCGAAGATATCCCGGGGACGATTCCGGAGGATCCAGGCAGCCCTGTCACAGAGCAGTCCCGGGAAAACCAGGTGATTTCCTCCCTTTCCGAATCCCTTTCCACTCTCCAGACCATTCTTAAAAAGCTTGGGATCGCCGGAGACATCGGGAGCCGGGACATCATAACCGTAGTGGAATATATGATCCAGAACCATGCAGAAATCAGTGATCTGACTCTCAATGACCTCTGCAGCCATTTCAGCGATACTCCGAAATCTATGGAACAGAGAATCCGCCGGGCAGCATCCGCCGGGCTTGTCAACCTGGCTCATCTGGGTCTGGAGGACTACGGAAACGAAATCTTTACTGAATATTCCAATACTCTTTACAACTTTGAACAGGTCCGCAGAGAAATGGATTTTATCCGTGGGAAAAGTGACCGGCACGGGAATGTAAAGATCAAAAACTTTCTGAATGCCCTGGTCGTATACAGCGTGCACAAATAAGGCTTTTCATTTCACGAAGCACCAGCATGATTTTGTACATTTTTTACAAAATTATTCTGATGCTTCTTTTTTTATTGTTTCTTTTGACACCATTTGAAACTTTTTGAAACCCGGCATTTATATTTATTTCATCAATAAATGACCAAATATATTCAAAAAGCAAACAAGAAACGGAGGACTCAAAAATGATGACAATCTTATCTGGTATCGGTTTACTCTTAGTGGCACTGGCTGGTTTTTCACTCTTCAGCCTGAAGATGCCAAAAGGACAGCTTGCCATGTCCGGTATGGCAAATGCCGCGGTTGCTACCTTCCTGGTAGAGGCGATCCACAAATACATCACCGGAGACCTGTTCGGCATTGAATTTTTCCGCACGGTCGGCGAGACATCCGGAAGTCTGGGCGGCGTCGCAGCCGCGATCATGGTTCCATTAAGTATGGGCGCCAATCCTGTTCTTTCTGTCGTTGCAGGCGTGGCCGTTGGTTCTTACGGAATCCTGCCTGGATTTATTGCCGGCTACCTGGTCGGTATGATTTCTCCATTGATCGAGAAAAAACTGCCGGAGGGATTAAACATCATCCTGGGCGCGCTTCTGATCGCTCCTTTCTCCCACCTCATCGCTATGGCATCGGATCCTGTAGTCACAGTGGTACTCACCCGGATTGGCGGTACAATCACGGCTGCCACAGAACAGTCACCGATCGTCATGGGATTTCTGCTGGGAGGTATCATGAAGATGATCTGTACTTCACCACTAAGCTCCATGGCACTGACAGCCATGCTGGGACTGTCTGGTCTCCCCATGGGAATCGCCGCTATTGCCTGTGTCGGCGGCTCTTTTACAAACGGCATCATCTTTGCAAGGCTGAAGCTGGGGAACAAGAGCAACGTGATCGCTGTCATGCTGGAACCTCTGACCCAGGCAGACATCGTAACCACCAACCCGATTCCGATCTACTGCTCCAACTTCTTTGGAGGAGGACTTGCCGGAATCTCTGCCGCAGCCTTCCACATCGTCAATAATGCGCCGGGAACTGCATCACCTATTCCTGGACTTCTGGCGCCTTTTGCCTTCAATTCACCCCTTCAGGTCGTGCTGGCTCTTACCTTTGCCATTGCCGGTGGAAGCCTGGCCGGTTTTGTGGGAAGTCTGGTTTTCAAAAGCCACAAAAAAAGAACAGTGGAGGCTGCTTCCACCGTTACCGTCGGAATCTGATTACTGTTCATCTGCTTTAAAAAGGGAAAAGTCCCGGGATTTCTTGCTCCCGGGACTTCATTTCTTTCTTCTATTCTTCTTTACGTCTCAAAATGTCATACAGATCGGCTTTTCCGCCGTCCAGTTCCACATAGAGAACCTGTTTTGGATGGGGCGCGCTCTCCATCTCCTGTCCTTCCTCATCCAGGATGCGGCGCACCGTCACCAGAACATTTTCTCCACCAGGCTTCATGATCTCGATCGTCTCACCTGTAGAAAACTTATTTCTCTGCTCAATCTGGTACAGTCCGTCTTTTTCTCCTCCGATGATCCCCAGATACGTATACTCCTTGACATACGTGTTATTATCATAAATCTGCGACTCTTCATCCGGTTTTCCAAAATAAAATCCTGTTGTAAACTGACGGTAGGTACATCCTCTGATCTGTTCCAGATACCAGGGCATGTTTGCCTCATATTTCCTGGGATCTTCCAGATAATCATCGATCGCTTTCCGGTAGGTTCTTGCCACTGTAGCTACATAAAGGGCCGTCTTCATCCGGCCTTCGATCTTAAAGCTGTCGATCCCGGCATCAATCATCTCCGGAATATGTTCGATCATACACAGATCCTTTGAATTGAAAATGTAGGTCCCTCTCTCATTTTCATAAACCGGCATGTATTCTCCAGGCCTGGTCTCTTCTACCACCGCATATTTCCAGCGGCAGGGATGGGTGCAGGCCCCATGATTGGCATCTCTCCCGGTAAAATAATTACTTAAGAGGCAACGGCCCGAATAAGAGATACACATGGCTCCATGGATAAAGCTTTCAATCTCCATCTCTTCCGGAATCCGTTCCCGGATTTCTTTGATCTCCTTTAAAGACAACTCCCTGGCAGACACCACTCTTTTTGCCCCCTGCTTCCACCAGAAAAGATAGGTACCGTAATTCGTATTATTAGCCTGGGTACTGATATGGCGCTCAATCTCGGGGCAGATCTCTTTTGCCATCTCAAAAATGGCGGGATCTGCAATGATCAACGCATCCGGCTGTAATTCTTTTAATTCTCGCAGGTACTCCTCTACCCCTGGAAGGTCATCATTGTGAGCCAGGATATTTACCGTCACATGCACCTTCGCGCCATGCTCATGTGCGAAGGCAATCCCTTCTTTCATATCCTCCATTGAAAAATTCTTCGCCTTCGCCCGCAGGCCAAAAGCCTCCCCGCCAATATACACCGCGTCTGCTCCAAAGACCACTGCGGTCTTTAAGACCTCCAGACTGCTGGCAGGGATCAGTAATTCCGGACGTTTCCGCTCCATGAATTTCATTCTCCTCTCTTTTTCTCACTTTACTGGCTGTTCCTTTTCTTCACGCTCAGAGCCACGCCGTCTCCCAGCGGAAGGATGGACGTTTCCAGATCCTCCCGGTGTTTCAGCTCATACAGGTATTCCCTCATCCGGCTGTGGATCGTCCGGTCCCGTCTCTCCACCGCGAACCGGGATTCGATCAGGTTGCCGTCCTGCAGCACATTATCCGACATGAGTACACCGCCAGTCTCCAGAATCCTTAAAACCTCCGGCAGATAACGAATGTACTGTCCCTTCGCCGCATCCATAAACACCAGATCATAGGGTCCGTCCAGGGACTTCAGCACATCCATGGCATCCCCCTCGATCAGCGTGATCACATCATCTTTTCCTGCTCTGTGGAAATTCTCCCGGGCAATCGGGATCCTCTTTTCAAATTTCTCGATAGTCGTAATATGGGCGCCTTCCGGCATATATTCACTCATCAGAAGAGCAGAAAAACCAACCGCTGTGCCTACCTCCAGGATCCGCCTGGGCTGCATAAGCTCCAGCAGCACCTTAAGAAGACTCTGCGTCTCCTTACGGATGATCGGCACATAGGATGCAAGCGCTTCACGCTCAATCGCCTCCAGATAAGACTTTTCCGGGCTCTCCAACGAACGCAGATACGTCGCAAGCCTCTCATGATTCATCAATTGGGACACCCCTTTTCGCAATTTGGGACGTACACCTTTTGCAAAGGTGTACGTCCCCTTTCACAGTTTGTTCACATTTATACATCCATAATGATCGGCAGGATCATCGGGCGGCGCTTGGTCCGCTTCCAGATAAATTCGTTCATCGTGTCCCGGATCACCAGCTTGATCTTGCTCCAGTCAGCATTACGCTGGTGCATCAGGCAGTCTTCTACTGCATCCATCAGCACGTGCCTTGCCTCTTCCATCAGCCCTTCTGACTCCCGGACATAGACAAAACCACGGGATACGATATCCGGACCGGCCAACAGACGGTTGCTTCCCTTCTCCAGTGTGAGCACTACGATCAGGATGCCATCTTCTGCCAGATGCTGGCGGTCACGCAGCACGATGTTTCCCACATCGCCGACTCCAAGTCCGTCCACCAGGATTGAGCCGGTGTGCACTTTGTCTACTACCTTGGCCTCCTGGCTGTTTAACTCCAGCACGTCTCCGGACTGGAGGATAAAAATATTTTCCTTTGGTATTCCCAGAGACAGTGCCAGTTCTGCATTGGCCTTCAGGTGCCGGTATTCTCCGTGTACCGGAATCGCATATTTGGGCTTTACCAGGGAATATATCAGCTTCAGTTCCTCCTGACAGGCATGCCCTGACACATGTACATCCTGGAAGATCACGTTTGCTCCCTTTGCCGACAGCTCATTGATCACACGAGAGACCGATTTCTCATTTCCAGGGATCGGATTCGAACTCAGGATGACTGTATCGCCCGGCATAATGGTTACCTTCTTGTGGATATCCGCCGCCATCCGAGACAAAGCAGCCATAGACTCGCCCTGGCTTCCTGTCGTAATCAGCACCGTCTTCTCCGGCGGATAATTCTTCATCTGATCGATCTCGATCAACGTCTTATCCGGCACGTTCAGATATCCAAGCTCACGCGCCACCTGGATGATGTTGACCATACTCCGGCCTTCCACCACCACTTTCCGGTCATACTTGCAGGCAGTGTTGATGATCTGCTGCACCCGATCCACATTCGATGCAAAGGTGGCAATGATCAGCCTGGTATTCTGATGCTCTGCAAAAATATGGTCAAAGGTGATACCCACCGTCCGTTCTGACTGGGTAAATCCTTTTCTCTCCGCATTGGTACTGTCACTCATCAGCGCCAGCACGCCTTTCTTTCCAATCTCAGCAAACCGCTGCAGGTCGATAGCATCTCCAAATACCGGTGTATAATCCACCTTAAAGTCTCCCGTGTGGACCACGATCCCGGCCGGAGAATAAATCGCCAGAGCCGCCGCATCCTGGATACTGTGGTTGGTCTTGATAAACTCAATCCGGAAATTTCCCAGATTGATAGACTGTCCGTGTCTGACCACCTTTCTCCTGGTGCTGCGCAGAAGATTATGCTCAGCCAGCTTCCGCTCGATAATCCCCATCGTCAGCTTTGTCGCATAGACAGGAAGGTTCATTTCCCTGAGTACATAAGACAGCGCGCCGATATGATCCTCATGTCCGTGCGTGATCACAAATCCCTTGACCTTCTGGATATTATCCTTGAGATAAGATACATCCGGGATCACCAGATCAATTCCAAGCATGTCATCCTCCGGGAATGCAAGTCCGCAGTCCACGACAATAATACTGTCTTCATACTCAAAGGCAGTAATATTCATTCCGATCTTTTCCAGTCCTCCAAGCGGAATGATACGCAGTTTTCCATTGTTTTCTTTCTTCAAATTTACACCTCCATGTGCTTTTCCGTACTATTTTGCCTTATCTGGCACTCTTTGCATTGTCCATAGAATTTTAATTCGTGGTCTAACACATGGAATCCTGTTTCTTCCTCGATCCGATGTTCCAGTTCCTCCAATAAATCATCGTAAAAAGGCAGTACTTTTCCACAAGTCTTACAGATCAGATGATGGTGATGGTGCCTTCCCTCGCCGGCCCCCGGCTCTCCGATTTCATAGCGCACACATCCGTCATCCAGATTGATCCGATCCACCAATTGCATTTCCAGTAACAACTGCACAGTCCGGTAAATAGTGGCCAGTCCGATCTCCGGATAGTCCTCTTTTACCATTTCATAGATATCCTCGGCAGTCATATGCCTGTCACGGTGATCTGCCAGGACCTCTAATACAAGCAACCTTTGATTGGTCACCTTTAATCCTTTTTCTTTCAGCATTTCCTTGAATTTTTCTTTACTGATAGGCATATCTGTATATTACCTTTCAATCTCTACATCTTCCAGAAGTTCCTCAAATACTCTGGACACAGCGTTCAGCTCCACATCATCGTCCACGATCTCGTAGACAGACTCTGTTCCCTCTTCCTTCGCTGTCTCCTTCAGTATCAGACACTGCGCCTCGTCATCCTCTGAATCTGCCACCAGAATATAGTTCATCCCATTTACCATGGTCTGTTCCAGCACAAAAAATTCTACTTCCTGCATCTCTTCAGACATGAATTTGATTTTTTCCATATATTTTACACCCCGAACACGTCTTCATTCCGGATCGAATCCAGATATCCCTGTAATATAAAAACAGCCGCAATCTGATCAACATACTTCTTGCGGTCTTCACGTCTTACCTTATTCTCGATCAACGTCCGTTCTGCTTCCACCGTCGTCAGGCGCTCGTCCCACATCACGACCGGAAGGCCGGTCCGTCTTTCAAGCATCCGTCCGAATTCCATAGATTTTTCTGCCCGATCCCCAATATCGTTATTCATATGCTTCGGAAGTCCGAGTACAATCTTCTCCGCCTGGTACTCCTGTATCAGCGCCTCGATACGGGCGCAGGTCTTCCTCAGCTTGTTTTCATCCTTTCTGGTAATCGTCTCCACCGCCTGGGCAGTGATCCTTAAGGGATCACTGATCGCTACTCCCACGGTTCTGGAGCCATAATCCAACCCCATGATCCTCATATCTATTATCCCCAGCCGTTGTGCTCGATATACGTCTTCAGCATCTCTTCTACCAGTTCATCCCGTTCCATCTTCATGATCAGACTTCTGGCGCCGTTATGGCTGGTGATATATGTCGGATCTCCGGACATAATATACCCTACCATCTGGTTCACCGGATTATATCCTTTTTCGCTCAAAGCCTTGTACACAATCTCAAGAATATCTTTTGCCTGAATCTGTGGACCGCTTTCTACCTGAAAAAACTGAGTGCTGCTTAAATCTTTCATATACTCACGTCCTCCAATCATACTTCATTTTTTATTCTACATGATAAGCATTGAAAATTCAATGAATTATTTGAAAAGGATTCTCTATTTCTATCTGGACCAGACGGTTGACCAGATTTTCCCCGGACTTTATACCCACTTTCACATATTCTCTGGTATGTCCGACCTGATAGAGTTCCCCGTTTCTTTCCACCTCTTCCTCCACAAGGACTTCCTGCGTCGTCCCCAGGAGACGGCTTTCATAGGCCTCCTGCTTTTTCCGGCTCAGTTCCAGAAGGACCGCGCTGCGCTCCGTCTTTACCTGTTCGGGTACCTGATCCTTCATAGCCGCTGCTTTGGTTCCTTCCCTTCTGGAGTATTTAAACACATGGGTCTCATAAAAATCAACCTTATCAACAAATGCCCGGGAAGCCTCAAACTCTTCCTGTGTTTCCCCCGGAAATCCCACGATTACGTCCGTGGTCAGCGCCGGCTCTTTAAAATATTTTCTTAAAAGCTGGCACTTCTCAAAATATTCCTCTGAGGTATAGCGCCGGTTCATCCGTTTTAATGTCTCGTCACAGCCGCTCTGGAGCGACAGATGAAAATGAGGACACATCTTGGGAAGCGCGGCAATCGATGCTGCAAATTCCTCCGTGATGATCCTTGGCTCCAGGGAACCCAGACGGATCCTTTTGATCCCTTCCACCCCATGTACCTTCTGGATCAGCGAGAGCAGACTCTCTCCGGTATCTATTCCATAAGAGCTTAGATGGATCCCGGTGAGCACCACTTCCTGATACCCATGATCCGCCAGGCTCTTTACCTCAGAAAGCACACTGTCCATCGCGCGGCTTCTGACCCTGCCCCTTGCATAGGGAATGATGCAATAGGAACAAAACTGATTACATCCATCCTGCACCTTCAGATAAGCCCGCGTGTGCTCTGCCGTCTTTGTCAGATGCATGTCTTCATATTCTCTGGTATGACCGATATCCACCAGTTCTTTATGCATTGTTCCCCTGCTGTTTTCATATTCCTCCAGAATCCGGACGATCTCCTTTTTCCTGTTGTTCCCGATCACCAGATCCACACAGTCCGCCACTTCATCAGCCTTCTCCTGGACATAGCATCCGCAGGCCGCCACGATGGCGTCCGGGTTCATTTTCCGGGCACGGTGCAGCATCTGGCGCGACTTCCTGTCGGCCATATTGGTCACAGTACAGGTATTGACAATATATACATCCGCCTTCTCATGGAAGGGCACGATTTCATAGCCGCTGTTTTCCAGCAGTTCCTGCATAGCCTCCGTCTCGTAGGCATTTACCTTGCATCCCAGGTTGTGCAGCGCAGCTTTTTTCCTCATAAATTACGTCCTCTTTTCCAAAATGTTCCTTGACTTTTCTATCGCATCCTCTTAAGATGGTATATAGAAAGAAATGAAATCAAGGAGGAATTATCCAATGAAAACAGTCAAAATTTCTTTAAATTCCATCGATAAAGTAAAATCTTTTGTAAATGAAATCACAAAATTTGATTATGATTTCGATCTTGTATCCGGAAGATATGTCATCGACGCAAAGTCCATCATGGGGATCTTCAGCCTGGATCTTTCCAAACCGATTGATCTGAATATCCACGCCGACAACGCCGCCGATGTCGATACCATCCTGGAAGTACTTACCCCATATATCTGTGAATAGAAATGATCATTCAGGCCCCTTTTCGGGGCCTGTTTTTCTATATTCTATTCGCCGACCTCTATGGTCTCTACCGAATCCACTGCCTCCTGCATCAGCTGATCGATCTTTTCAGCCAGACGCTGCTCGGAGCGGCGGATCACCTCTACATTCGGCTTTGTCACCGGATGCTTCGCCACAAAAATGGTACAGCAGTCCTCAAAAGGCTGGATCGATGTCTCAAAGGTTCCGATCTTCTCTGAAATATTTACGATCTCCTGTTTATCAAAACCGATCACCGGCCGGTATACCGGCATAGTACACACATCGTTTGTTGCCGCCAGGCTCTGCATGGTCTGGCTTGCCACCTGTCCGATACTCTCTCCGGTAATCAGTCCAAGGCATCCGTCTTCTCTGGCAAAATGCTCTGCGATCCGCATCATATAACGACGCATGATGATGGTCAGTTCATCATGGGGACACTGGTCATAGATATAGAGCTGGATATCTGTGAAATTTACGACATGCAGCCTGATCGGCCCGGAATAACGGGATACGATCTTTGCCAGATCCACCACCTTCTGTTTTGCCCGTTCACTGGTATAGGGCGGTGCATGGAAATAGGTGGCACACAGGCCCACTCCTCTCTTTGCGATCATATAGCCTGCCACCGGGCTGTCGATCCCGCCTGACAGAAGGAGCATGGCCTTCCCATTAGTACCTACCGGCATACCGCCGGCGCCCGGAATAATCTGAGAATACACATAGATCTCATTTCTCACCTCGATATTGACCTGTACATCCGGGTGATGGACATCCACGCGAATCTCCGGAAAAGCATCTAAGATCGCCTCTCCCAGGTCCCGGCTGATCTCCATGGAATTTTTCGGATAAGACTTTTTCGCCCTCCGGGACTCTACCTTAAATGTGATATGCTTATCCGGATACATTTCATCCATATAAGCTACCACGTCTTTTTTCAGCTGATCAAATCCCTGATCCTCCATCCGTACTACCGGACAGATCCCTACCAGGCCAAACACCCGTTTCAGATGCTCGATCACCTCTTCATAATCATAGTCTCCCTCACAGTCTACATAGATCCTTGCCTGGGATTTATAGACATGGAAGTCCCCGTCCACATCCGAAAGCGCCCGGCGCACCTGGCGTACCAGCGCATCCTCAAACAGGTAACGGTTCTTTCCTTTGATCCCGATCTCCCCGTATTTTAACAAAAATGTATGAAATCTCATCTACACGAATCTCCTTCGCTTTTTTCTATCTTCTGGTATATCTCCGAAGCATCGGTACTATATTATATAGTGTCTGAAGCGTCTCGTCAATCTCTTCTGCAGTCGTAAATTCCGACAGGCTGAACCGAAGTGTTGCATCCAGGAACTCCTGTCCTGCCCCGATCCCTTTCAGCACTCCGCTGATCTGAGGATGATTGGACGAACATGCAGATCCGCTTGATACATAGATGCCCTTCTCTTCTAATGCATGAAGGAGCACCTCGCTTCGGATGCCGGCGAACCCCACACTGACGATGTGGGGCGCCGAAGTCTCATCGTACAGGCCATGGATGGTGGTATCCGGGATCTTTTGCACCCCGTCGATAAAACGCTGCTTGCACTCTCTCATATGTCTTACCTTCTCATCCAGATCCTGATAGATCATCTGCGCCGCCAGCCCAAGTCCGGCGATTCCCGGCACATTTTCCGTTCCGGACCGGATATTTTTCTGCTGTTCTCCGCCAAACACGATGGGCTGGACCTTCACATGTTCATCGATATACAGCGCGCCGATTCCCTTCGGTCCATGAATCTTATGTCCACTGACAGACACAAGATCTACCTTCAGCCTCTTCGGATAAATACGATACTTTCCGAATCCCTGCACTGCATCCACATGAAACAGAATATCTTTGTTGTAAGCCTTTACCAGACTGGCCGCTTCCTGTACCGGCTGTACCGAACCCACTTCATTGTTCACATACATCATCGATACCAGGATCGTCTCACTGTCCAGTGCCCTTTTTAATGCATCCAGGCTTGCCCTCCCATATCGGTCTACAGGAAGATAGGTAACAGTAAATCCCTGTTCTTCCAGATAATGCATGGTATTCAGGATGGCCGGATGCTCGATGGAGGTGGTGATCAGATGCTTTCCCCGCCTTGCATTTGCCCTTGCGCACCCGATCAGCGCCAGATTATCGCTCTCTGTTCCTCCCGATGTAAAAAATATTTCTTTTTCCTGCACTTTCAGAAGCTTTGCCAGCCTTTCCTTTGCTTCCTTTACATATTTTTCTGCTGTCACGCCCTTGGCGTGCATAGAAGAAGGATTTCCATAATCCTCACACATGACATGGCGGACCAGGTCTCCTACCTCCGGGTAAGCCATCGTCGTGGCGGAATTATCCAGATATATTTCTTTCATAATTTCACTTCCTGCTCATAAATTCTTCTCATTACCAGAATATGTTCCTACGGTTCCAGACGGTACATCAGAACCGACAGCACTGCAAGTCCTGCAGTCTCCGTCCTCAAGATCCTCTTTCCCAGGGTGACTGGCAGCACGCCTTTTTCTACAGCCTGTTCTACCTCTTCTTTCTCAAATCCACCTTCCGGACCTATGAAGATTCCTACCGACTGTCCAGGCATGATCTTCCCGATCACGTCTCTGGTATGCTCCATGCCTTCTGCAAGCTCATAGGGAATCAGGCGCACATCCAGCTGCCCTGCAAAGGCAAGGGCTTCTTCCAGCGTCATTACGTCCCGGATCTCGGGAATATAGCCTCTTCCGGCCTGCTTCGCCGCACTTTCTGCAATCTGCTGCCACCTTGACACCTTTTTGGCCGCCTTTTTTGCATCCAGCTTCACCACGCACCGTCTGGTCATAACCGGAATCACCTGACAGGCGCCAAGCTCCACAGCCTTTTGCACGATCAGCTCCATCTTGTCCTGCTTTGGCAGGCCCTGGAACAGATAGATCTTCGACGGCAGCTCCGTATCCACCAGTTCCTTCTTAGTGATCTTCAGCACCGCTTTTTCCGGAAGATACTCCTTCACTGCGCAGCGGTACTGCCAGTTGTTTCCGTCGCTTACCATCAACTCTTCCCCTGCCTTCATCCGAAGAACATTTTTCATGTGGTTCACATCAGAGCCTTCTATATAAATCTCTTCTTCCCCGACTTGCGCAGGTGTCACAAAAAAACGCTGCATGCTCTTACTCCTTCATTCGTGATACCGGCTTCTTAGCTGTCACAGAGACCCACTCACCCTGATGATTCACCTCCAAGACCTCAAGTCCAGCCTTTTTCACTGCTTCGGTCACAGTCTCTTCTTTGTCTTCGATAATCCCACTGGTAATATAGATTCCGCCATCCTTTAACTGCCCCACGATCACAGGCGTCAGCGGCACCAGTACATCTGCCAGGATATTGGCCGCCACAATATCATATTTTCCATATCCGACCCGGTCCTGGACTTCCTTATCATCAATAATATTTCCGATCATGACCTCATACTGATTTTCCATGATCCCGTTAGCCTTCATGTTTTCATGAGTCGCATCGATGGCGCAGGGATCCAGATCCGTTCCTACCGAGTAGGAAGCGCCGAACTTTAACGCCAGCATTCCAAGAATCCCGCTGCCGCATCCCACATCCAGGATCCGGGCGCCTTCTGTCACATATTTTTTCAGCTGACGGATACAAAGCTGCGTCGTTTCATGCATGCCGGTTCCAAAGGCTGTGCCCGGATCGATGTGGATCACCATCTTGTCACTGTCCTTTGCCTCCACCTGTTCCCAGGAAGGGATCACCAGTATGTCGTCGATATAAAACTGATGGAAATACTGTTTCCAGTTGTTGACCCAGTCCACATCCTCCGTCTGGGATTCTTCAATAGTACACTCGCCCACATCCACATAGGAGCGCATTTCCTCCAGCTCTTTCTGCACCCGGCTTAAGACTTCTCCTGCGTCGTCCTCCTCTTCCAGATAAAAAGTCAGGTACGCAGTCCCGTCGTCCTCCGGGATCTGGGGCAGGATATCCACAAACATCTGCTCCTGATCTTGTTTGGTAAGAGGCACTCTGTCCTCGATCTGCACTCCCTGGATCCCCAGATCCATCAGCATACTGCTGACAATATCTTCTGCCTCTGTCGTCGTCTTCAGACGAAATTTATTCCATTTCATCGGATCATCCTCCTTATAATATACCCAGATGCTCCAGCAGGATCTTCGCCCCGATCAGGATCAGGATGACGCCTCCTAAAAGCTCTGCTTTTGATTTGAACCTTGTCCCAAATATATTTCCTATTTTAACACCTGCCGCAGATAAAGTAAACGTGATCACTCCGATAAAACAGACTGCCGGCACGATGTTGACCTGCAAAAACGCAAAGGTCACGCCCACTGCCAATGCATCAATGCTGGTGGTCACAGCAAGGGCAAGCATATTCCGCACATCCAGGGATGCATCCGCTGTCTCACATTCTTCCGGCCCCAGCGCCTCCCGGATCATATTTCCTCCGATGACAGCCAGGAGGATAAAGGCGATCCAGTGATCTACCGATGTGATCACGCTGCGAAACTGAACTCCCAGGAAATACCCCAGAAGGGGCATCAGGGCCTGAAATCCCCCAAAATAAAGTCCGACGATTCCTGCCCTGCCGGGCGTACATCTGCGCATGGCAAGCCCCTTACAGACAGACACTGCAAAAGCGTCCATGGAAAGTCCGACTGCGATCAGAAATAACTCAACCCCTCCCATCGTTCTACACTCCCTGGCTCCATTCTGGTTCCTTAAATCCTACCAGGACCCGATCCTCTGTCACCAGGATGGGACGTTTGACCAGCATCCCGTCTGTTGCCAGAAGATCATACTGCTCTTCCTCCGTCATCTGGGGCAGCTTGTCCTTTAACTTCATCTCTTTATATAAGTTCCCGCTGGTATTGAAAAACCGTTTCAGCGGCAGGCCACTTTTCTGGTGCCATTCTTTCAGTTCATCTTTGGTGGGATTATCGATCTTGATATCTCGCTTTTCATATTCAATCCCTTTGTCCTGCAGCCACTTTTCCGCCTTTTTACAGGTCGTACATTTGGGGTAACATACAAATAACATCTTTTGTCCTCTCTTTCATTCTTGTTAAAATTCCGTTAAAGTCCCCCTCAATCCATTTCATTTAAAATTTTAATGACCTAAAATGGAAACAGATTTTGTGAAGGAGGCATCTTTATGGATACAAACATCGGCATACTAATCTTAATGGTCATCGGTGGAGGCGCCGGCGTAATTACCAGTCTTTACCTTCTCATCAGTTTTCCTGCAGTCATCCTGTGGAAGATCTACCGCAAAATCCGCTACGGATACAAATTAACTCAGTAATCCATCCAGTTCATCCAGGATTTCCTGCTGCTGCTCACCGGGCAGCAGCTTTTTATTATACCGGTAATAAAGATCACAGTCATTCTCTTTTAAAAACCGCACGCTGGCCTCATTGGTATTTAATTCAGTGACAAACACTGTCATCTCCTGGCTGTCGCCAAAGGCATCCTCCATAAAGATAAACCCATGGTTCAGGGCCTCCAGGGTCTGATCTGTCACCTTTTCCAGCGCTTCCGTCTCCTCCTGGAACTCCTGCCGCACTCTTTCAAACGCTTCCTTCCCTTTCAGATGTTCTGACTGACACAACAGACGGTATTTCCGGATACGCTCCAGAACCTGCTGCCAGATCCGGTCATCTTCTTTTGTCAGAAGTTCGCCCCGCCGGAGCGTCTCATAGGCTTTCTGAGCATCTTCTTCGGTCTTTTCCAGATCGGATGTCTCCTTATACTTTTTCAGATACCCGTACAAAAGGGTAACATACCGGTCTTTTTCTGTCCAGAAACGGAAGCGGCCATTCAGCTGGCCAATCAGCAGACTGACAACACTGAGCCTTTCGTCAAACTGAGCATACTTAAGCTTATCCAGTGTTTCCTTCCCATAGTTTCCTTCCAGGATCCGCTCAAATCCATAATCCTTCTGATATTTCGCGTACAATTCCAGGTAACCTGCAAAATCCTTTGCCGTCTTCCAGTGCTGGATATACTGGTGGACCACTTCCTGATCCACTCGTTTCCCCAGAGCCTCATAGGCCTTTAGGAGCCAGGACAGATCTTCCCATCCTCTTGCAGTCACAAATGCCTTTCCGTCCACCGTCGTCTCGATCCGGTAAAAACATTCCTTCCTGATCTCCAGATAGGCCAGAATGGCAGGATGGATGTCCGCCTGATAGGCATATTCCTTCCACACCTCATAATTTTCTTCCACATCGATCCTCTTGATCCGGTCCAGGGTGACCACGTCAAACTCCCGGACCGACCGGTTATACTCCGGCGGATTGCCGGCCGCTACGATCACCCAGCCTTCCGGAACCTTCTGGTTTCCAAAGGTCTTGCACTGCAAAAACTGCAGCATGGTGGGAGCCAGTGTCTCTGACACACAGTTGATCTCATCGATGAACAGGATCCCTTCCCGGATCCCGGTGGCCTCCATCTTGTCATAGACAGCTGCGATGATCTCACTCATGGTGTACTCTGTCACCGACACGGTCTTCCCATCATACTGTTTTTCCTGGATAAAGGGAAGCCCCACCGCGCTCTGGCGGGTATGGTGGGTAATGGTATAAGATACCAGGGCAATGCCGCACTCTCTGGCTGCCTGCTCCATGATCTGAGTCTTTCCGATCCCCGGAGGACCCATCAGAAGGATGGGGCGCTGCCGCACAGCCGGCATCACATATGCTCCCGTTTCATCTTTTCTTAAATACGCTTCGATGGAATCCTTAATCTCCTGTTTTGCCCGTTTAATATGCATAATCTTCTTCCTCCAGTATCAGTTTCATCGCCCAGGATGGGACGTCCACGTCTTCATAATCCTCTTTCAGGAATAAAAACGCCGTCTCATAAGGCGGTTTTTTCTGTGGATAGATTCCTTTTCCGTCTGTAAAATACAGAAGACCCTTCAGGTTTGAAAATATATGCTTTTGCATCAGCTCTTCTACATACGCAAACGCCGGCCGGAAATCAGTGCCGCCCTCCCCATGTAATTCCAGGTCTTCCATATAAGCCTTCAATTCCTCTTCACAGGTGATCGTCTGATCCGCCTGCACCTGATCATCACACTGGATCACATGGATATTCACCTTCCGGAAAAAGCTCTCATTTTCACACAGCACATCATAAGTCTCCTCCAGGAAATACCTGACCAGATCCCCGGAGCAGGACATCGATGTATCGATCACGATGGCAAACTCCTCAATCTTCTGAGTTTCCCGCCATTCCTGTGGTTCGATCAGAGGCATATTCCCATAAAGCGAAAGGCCGTAACAGTAGAACTGATAATCAAAGGCATCCTCATCAATCTTCATCTCTTCTCTCAAAACTGAAAACTTCCGGAGAAACTGCCGATAATCATGTCTCTCCCGGTTCTCTATCTTCAGGCTTCCGATCAGATGTCCGGACTGTTCCGACGCCTCCTGGGAAAAGGTCTCCATGTCCGTCTCCATCTGCTCACTGATCTTCTGCCACTGATTCTCGATCTGTTCCTGCTTCCTTTTTTCATCCTCCCCGGGCCAGTAGCTGTGATCATCCAGGCAAAACTCTTTCTTAAGCTGATACAGCTCCTGATCTGGCAGTTTCCACTGTAACAGACTGCGGTAGATCCGGTCCGCAGTCAGTACCGAATGTTCTTTTTTCAGCTTCCGGAACGTCTCCCTGCGCAGGAAAGACTGACTCTTTAAGACCGGCCTGTACTTCATCCCGTCGATGATAGACTCTACAGCAATATCACAGGCCAGAGAATACAGCTCCTTGTCTCTTCCGTTCCTGCGGATCATATGCCAGAAGATCCCGTGCAGAACCTGGTGCAGATACAGACGGTTGACCAGCACTGGATTTTCCCGGTACATCCGGCACAGATAGTCCGGTCTGTAGTATAAAAAAAGTCCGTCACTTCCAAGGCCCTCTGCTCCCGGATCCGGGACAAACATCAGGCTGCCGAGTGCCACATCCAGGAAACGCATCTTAAGATACAGTGCATTTCTGGACGCCCTTAAGATCTTTTCACCTACAGCTGAAAGCGAGTTTTCCTCGTTCTTCTGCATTGCTTTTCCTTCTTTCGCTTTTCTTCCATCAGAAGACTCACAAGCTCTGTCTTCTGCATCTCCAGGGCCTGGTCCAGCGCATACTCCATGGCATCCCTGGTCCAGAAGGGCTGACCGGCAAGAAACCGAAGTCCTGCCTCGTCTTCTCTCTTCAGAAGGGCTGCTGCCGCCGGGTGGAGATGTCTGGAAAGATAGGCTTCATAATCCCTTTTTGCATTCTCCTCCAGATGAAAGGGATAACGAAGTCTGTCCATCACAAGCTCTGCTGTCGTCTCGGGCTCCTCTTCCGCCTCTGCCCGGAAGAGAAGTTCATCGTATTTTTGATAATCCAGCCTGCGGTCATAAAAGCACTGCCGGTAATAACCGCCTGCTCCGTGATGGTGGGTAACCAGTATCCTGGCCGGTGTATTTTCCACAGCCTCTTCATAATGCTCCGGAAACAGGACATGAACCTCCTGCTCCCGTCCATCTTCTCCGTAGATCAGCCGCGTCCGTATGGCGTAACGGATCTCATCCAGGATAGATTTGAGACAGCTCTTTTCCCCTTCCCGAAAATGGATCTCGACTTCCTCAATCCCACATCCTGTCAGCGCGCCACCGCCGATCTCCGGCAGACTGTTGCTTAAGATCAACTTTTTCAGTTCTCTGCAGCGGTAAAAAGCATAACGTCCTACCTCTTTCAGATGCAGGGGAAGCCAGACCATCGTCATCTGGCTTCTTGCAAATGCATAGGCGTCGATCCCTGTCACCGATTCTCCTTCGATCTGATCCGGAAGGATCACCTCGTCATCCTCTCCTTCATATCCTGTCAGGACAATCCCCTTGTCTGTCCGACAGAACTGAACCCCTCTGCTGATCTGTTCTGCTTGCTTTTCCCACATTTTATCTAATAATATCCTTTCCATATGTTCCGATACATATGAAGATTCGTTTCCAGATGCAGCCTTAGCGTCTTCCAGGCGCTCTGACCTTCCGGCTCCTCTGCACGTACCATGACATACCGAAGTCCTTCGCGTCTGGCATAATGATCCGCCTTCCGAAGATGCCATCCGCTTGTCACCACGGCGCAGTCCTGAAAACCGCAGTTCTTCATCACCTCCGCCGAATACCGGAGGTTGCGGAAGGTACAGTCTGCACGCTTTTCCTCTACGATATACTGCTCTGGCACCCCAAGCTCCATGGCATACTGCTTCATGACTTCTGCTTCCACCCAGTCATTTGCCACCGCTGCGCCGGACATCACAAGATACCCCACTCTGCGCTCCCTCCAGAGCTCTGCCGCCTTTTCTACCCGCCGCTTCATGACTTCCGTGGGCCGTCCATCCTCCCTGGCATGATATCCGCACACAACGGCACAGTCGTAGCGGTCCTGTTCCCAGCATTTCTTCGGGTTTGGAAACATCAGGAAAAAGGCCGCCAGATTCATACCGAAAAATGTAAGTACTCCTCCGGAAACTCCCATGATCCATTCTTTTTTCTGCTTCATAGACACTCCTCTCCTGTCTGCCCGCAAACAGTAACTTCGTTTATTTTACCCTTTTACAGGCAAGAATGCAACCCAGAGGCCATATACATAGAAAAAAGAGTAAACGGAGGCTTTATGTCTTCTCGCAGAATCTTAGTCCGCGTCTTTGCACTCATCTTGTTCTTTTCTCTCTGTTTCCTGGGAGGCCGTTTTGCCGCCTGGCTCTCTGCACCGTCTCCTGCCTCCTCCGGCGTCGTCTTTTCTATTGAAAACTGGGGGCTTGGATACCCCGAAGAGGGAAAACTCCCGGTGGGAAACGCCACCATAGAAGAGCTGGCAGCCTATCACGCCTATTATGCAAAGGACACGGAAGAAAAAATCATCTATCTTACCTTCGACTGTGGTTATGAAAATGGTAACACAGCCACGATTCTGGACACCCTGAAGGAAAAAAAGGTTCCAGCAGCCTTCTTTGTAACCGGAGACTTTCTGGACAGCGCCCCTGAGATGGTCAAACGCATGGCAGAAGAAGGACACATCGTCGGAAATCATACCGAACACCACCCGGATATGTCAGAAATCTCCTCCCTTCCGGAATTTGAAAAGGAACTTTCTGCTGTCGAAGATGCTTACCAGGAGATCACCGGCAGGGAACTCCCTCGTTATTACCGTCCTCCCCAGGGAAAGTACAGCGTTGAAAATCTGAAACAGGCAGACTCTCTTGGCTACTCTACTATCTTCTGGAGCCTTGCCCACGTAGACTGGATCCAGGACGACCAGCCCACTAAAGAGGAAGCCTTTGAAAAACTCTTAGGACGCGTCCACCCCGGCGCCGTCGTCCTCCTTCATGGCACCTCCTCTGCCAACGCTTCTTTTCTCGGAGAACTTCTGGACCGGTGGACCGAGATGGGTTATCAGTTCCAGACTCTGGATGAACTGACAGCCCCGGATGCCTGAATCAGATGTTTAAAAAGGAGAACGGCTTCAACCCGTTCTCCCATTTCTTTTCTATTCAACTGTCACAGATTTTGCCAGATTCCTCGGCTTATCCACATCGCATCCTCTTCCGATGGAGATATAGTATGCAAATAGCTGGAGCGGTATGATCGCCAGTGAATTGGTAAAATACTTGTTGGTCTCCGGAATGTAGATCACATAGTCAGCGGCCCTTTCTACTTCCGTATTTCCTTCCACCGTCACTGCCATGACAAAGGCTCCTCTGGTGCGGACCTCTACCATATTGCTGATCATCTTTTTATACAGATTTTCCTGAGTCAGCACAGCCACCACCAGGGTACCCTCTTCAATCAGGGAAATGGTTCCATGCTTCAGTTCCCCGGCTGCATAGGCTTCTGAATGGATATAAGAAATCTCCTTCAGCTTCAGCGATCCTTCCATGGAAATGGCCTGATCCACGCCTCTTCCGATAAAGAAGACGTCTTTGGCCGCCAGATAGCGGTTGGCAAATCTCTGGATATTCTCCTGATTGTTCAGCAGCATCTCCACCTGTGCAGGCAGGGCTTCCAGATCTCCAATCATTTCCGCAAGTCCGGCGTCGCTTAACTCGCCTCTTACATGGGCGAACTTCATGGCCAGGAGATAAAGTGCGATCAGCTGGGCTGAATATGCCTTGGTGGTCGCTACGGCAATCTCCGGTCCCGCCCAGGTATACATCACATTGTCCGCCTCTCTGGCGATAGAGCTTCCCACCACGTTTACGATACCAAGAACGCGCGCCCCTCTCTTTTTCGACTCCCGAAGGGCCGCAAGGGTATCTGCTGTCTCACCGGACTGGCTGATGACGATCACCAGGGTGCCGTCGTCCAGGATCGGATCACGGTAACGGAACTCCGAAGCCAGATCCACATCTACCTGAATCCTTGCCAGACCTTCAAAGATATATTTACTGGTGTATCCTGCATGAGCCGCAGAGCCGCAGGCAACCACCATGATCTTCCGGATCTTCCGGATCTCTTCGTTGGTCATGCCCAGCTCTTCGATCACGATCTGTCCATCCTTGATCCGCGGTGAGAATGTATCTGTGATTGCCTTTGGCTGCTCATACATCTCCTTTAACATGAAGTGCTCATAGCCGCCCTTTTCCGCTGCGTTGACGTCCCAGTCAATGTGAGTCGTTGTTTTCTCGATGGGCTCTTCATCTACCGTGAAAAACTCCATCTGGTCCGCTGTCATACGGACAATCTCCTCATTCTCGATAAAAACCACGTCACGTGTATATTTCAGCACCGCAGGCACATCTGAAGCCAGGATACTTCCCCCTTCGGTATGGCCCACGATCAGAGGACTGTCCTTACGGACTGCATATAATTCTTCCGGATGATCCTGGAAAATGATTCCAAGGGCATAAGAGCCTTCCATCCGGTGCATGATCTTTGTTACCGCTTCAAGAGGATTCCCTTTGTAATAATAGTCCAGCAGATGGGCAATCACCTCGGTATCCGTCTCAGACACGAACTCATAACCATGCTTTTCCAGCTTTTTCTTTAACTTCAGATAATTCTCGATAATCCCATTGTGCACCACCACAATACTCTTATCCTTATTGAAATGTGGATGTGCGTTGGTGTCGGAAGGCGATCCGTGAGTCGCCCACCTGGTATGGCCGATCCCCAGAGTTCCCGGAAGTGTCGCTCCGCCATGCGTCAGCTCACTCAACACCTTGAGCCTTCCCTTGGATTTTACCATGTCGATCTTTTCTCCGTTATAGACGGCAATCCCTGCCGAGTCATAGCCCCGGTACTCCAACTTTGCCAGTCCATCCAGCAGAATAGGCGCTGCCTGCCTGTTTCCAATATACCCTACGATTCCACACATAGTCTTGTCTCCTTATTTCGTCCTTCTATTTGTACAAATAACCGTTTTTTTTGCACTATCAAAGCATATTGTATCAGAAACACTCTTTCCTGTAAAGAAAAAGAGGATGCTTTTTTGCATCCTCTCTGATTAGTCCAGATCAATAAAATCAACTTTGAAGGTATCGTCCGGTTCCATATGGCTTCGCTTTTTCTTCGGCTGACTGCTGAGAAGTTCGTCCAGATCATCAATGATCTCATCGTCTTCCTCCTCATAGTCGTCATACTCATCTGCATCCAGATCTTCCATTTCCATGGTGCCGTAATCATCGAAGTCTTCCTCTTCATAATCTTCAAAATCATCGAATTCATCTTCTTCATCCAGATCGATCTGTGCTGTCTGCGCCGGTCTCCTGACTGCCGGACCTCCCTTCGGTCCTTTGACTGCCGCCGCCTTTTTCTTTGCTTTCGCCGGCTTCTTCTCCTCTTCCTCATCCAGGTCAATGCCGTACTCATCATAAAGATCGTCCAGCTCCAGATCTCTGTGGCGCAGCTTCACTGCCGTCACGATCAGCACGATCAGAAGGATCAGAAATACAGCTGCTGCAATGATCACAATAATATCCAGGAAGTTCTGGATGAAATCCAGGATTTTCCCCCAGAGTCCACCTGCAGATGAACCTTTCTTACTGCCACCATCATCTGCAGAGCCTGTATTTTCCGTAAAACGCTGATAGGTCTTATCAACCGTATCGTATTGGTATAATCCTTTTTCTCCGTCCGCATTTAATGCATATACAACATAGTAATCTGCATTATCTGTGTTCTGCCATGCCGGGAATTCCTTCCCATTCAGAGTCAGTGTCGTTTCCTGGTAAGAACCAGGAAGATCCACACTTCCGTCATCCTGTAACAAAACAATGTAGCGGTCCTGAGAAAGGTCTACTTCCTCAAAAGGTGAGAAACTTCCTTCCTCACTGTCATACAGGAAAAAGTCTGCCTCTCCGTCTGCTTCATTCACCGGAGTAAGATAGAAAGCCGAAATACCACTGGCCTCTTGTGTAACGACTTCACAGGTTGTTCCCTCATACTGGGTCTCCCCTTTTGTAAAACCGCCAGGAATCAAGGCATCTGAAAAACCGCCGGCAATCGTATACTGAGTTCCATTTACCTCTACCTGTGGTCCATTTCCAGATGCTGCTGTGTCTTCAGTGCCTTCTTCTTTAATCAACGATGGATCGCCAGGGCCAATGGTCACAGCTGAACTACCGTTGGTAAGATCCAGCGCATCCCCTGCCGCATCCACTCCAGAAGACTGAGAAACTTCAATATTTGTCGTACCTTCTGCCAGGGCCTGGAAGGTCAGTGTAAATTCTGCCTCTGTAGCGCTTCCTCCATTGCCGGAGATCGTCACCGTGCCGTCGCCTCCCGTGGCACTGTCGCCGCTGACGAACCGCAGCATACTACTGTCATAGGTGAGGGTCGCTTCCAGAGTATCCATCATAACCGGCGCTGAAAATTTTGCTGTAACTTCCACTTCCGCTCCGACCGTGGTAGACGGATCGGTGAATCTTAATTCTCCCGAGGCCGCCTGTGTCACCAGAGAAATACTGGGAACAAACATACACACTATCGCAAGTGCCGCAAGGACTTTTTTCATTCTTCTCATGTGCTTTACCTCTTCTTCTCAAATAATATCACATAACATGCCAAGCCGCATTTAGCCTGTTTTAGCCTGTCGGAGCGGTGCCGTCACCGATTCCTGTGTCTGTTCCACCACCAGTTCCCGTATCGGTTCCGCCTCCGATTCCTGTGCCGCTGCCAGTTCCTGTATCTGTTCCACCGCCGGTTCCTGTTCCACCACCGGTCCAGTCAGTTCCGCCTCCGGTTCCTGTGCCGCTGCCAGTTCCTGTGCTGCCGCCGGTTCCTGTGCCGGACCAGTCTGTCATCCCGCCGCCAGTCCAGTCGGTTGTCCCGCTTCCGGTACCACCACTATAATCATAAGTTTCCTCTTCTTCTACATAACTGTCTCCGGTTGCACGATCCGCCGCCCGGGCATTGATTCCGCTCTCAATTTCCTGCACCGTACTGGACACGGTATATCCATCGCTCCCAAACAGGAATTGATGCAGATCCTGCACGCTCTGGCTTAAAGAGTTCGGAATTACAACGCTTCCTACTTCATTCAATGTATCCGTAGTGTTATCTTCTGGGAACCCTTTTGTTTCCCCTACTTTATAGTCTGTCAGATCTGATGCGTACGATACCATTTCTGCTAACGTAAAGTTTGTAGAAATCTGTGGGAAGACCTGATCAATGATCTTATTAATGGTACTGATACTCATTGACTGAGCCTTTTCTCCAATCAGCTGCAAAACGGTCCGCTGTCTCTCTGCCCGGGTAAAGTCTCCACCTGCCGTATAACGAATTCTGGCATAGGACACCGCCTGAACCCCGTTCAGATGATAGTCTCC
The DNA here is from genome assembly GCA_900553355.1 of uncultured Lachnospiraceae bacterium. GTDB lineage: Bacteria > Bacillota > Clostridia > Lachnospirales > Lachnospiraceae > Merdimonas. The sequence continues at coordinate 12,689 of USDK01000029.1, read as the reverse complement.
TTCCACTTCCGGTTCGATCCGTTCATAATCCTTACCTGTTACCTTTGAAGTCTCTACGCAATAATTATTCATATGAACGACTTCTTCCTCTGTCAGATGCAGATCAAGACCATCCAATGCATCTATTACATCTACAAGCGCATTAAAATTCACCGTCACGTATTTTTCTATATTCATGTCCAGATTCCGGTTCAGCATGGAAATTGCTGCTTCCGGTCCGCCAAAGGAATAGGCTGCATTTGCTTTATTAAAGCTTCCATCATCCAGTTCCAGCAAAGTATCTCTGTATACCGATACCAGTTTTACCTCTTTCGTCTCCCGATTCAGGCTGGCAATCATAATCGTATCGCTCCGGTTACCTTCTCCCAGATTGTTGTCTCTGGAATCCAGTCCAAACAATGCCACATTCACATAACCTGTCTCATGCTCTACCTCATCTGATATATTCAGCTTCTCAGCATCCAGCTTCGTTGTCTCAATCTTACTCATTTTACTGGCCAGGATTACTGTACCGATCGCTAACACTGCAAGCAAAGTGGAACTTAAGATGACTGCAATCTTTTTACCTAATGACCAGGAAGCGAAGCCTCTCTTCCTTCTCCGCCCTCTTCTATACCGGGTTCTTCTTGCCATGGTCCTTTCCTTTCCTTTGTATAACTTGTTTTTTGCAAAATAATACGTTTAACATAATACTCTATTTTCTGCCAAAATTCAACACTAATCTGGTCTTTTGCCTTCCCAGTATCCAGGATTCATGCTAAAGAACTTTACTATTCTAAGAGGCATTCTTTTATAATTCTTTCCAAATAAATATCCCAGATATTTCGCAGCCGAATCAAAAATCAAGGAGGGTACCATCCAAGGGGTGTGATTATGAATGAGAAACCGAATTCCCTTTTTTACCATCTTTACCCCTTCCTTTTCAGATTTGACATTCTGAAATATTTCCGGATGCTCCGACTGTGATACAGCAATATCAAAATTCCTTGAAAACTGTTCACGCCTTGAATAGTTGTGAGAATGAACGACTTTCGCCTCTGCTTCATATGCGATACAGAAACCTTCCTGAATACACTTTGCCGCATAGATCATATCTTCATTAAAAATCGTCCTTTTTTCAAAACCGCCGAGCCGCTGATAAATTTCTCTGTCATACGCCGCACATACATTGGAACAAAAATATGTTTTTATCCCCAATGTGTCCAGATCTTTTCTGGACTTCAGTCTGCTGGCATTCGGATAGTTGAATCCACGGACATATCGTTCGATCAGCCTGCATTCCGTCCTTGGCATCTGTCTTGCGTAAGACACAGCCGCTTCCTTCGTCATCAGCGGCCGGATCAGCCTCTCGACCAGTCTATCATCTTCCGGGACTGCGTCCTGTGTCATGCAGATTACTATGTCCGCATCAGACTTCTGCATCGCCCGGTCTCTGGTCCCACCATGGTCATATTCCTCTCTGGGCAGTGTTTCTACAACAATATCCAGATCATGCACTTTCTCAAAGGAAAGTTCCGATCCATCCTCTGTATGCATGATATATACTTTATGGACCGGAATAGTCTGCCTGTCCAGACGAGTCATCAACTCTTCAAACTCTTTTCCCGGATGATATACCGGAATCACCACATCCACAATCTGATCAATATCCATAACTGCTATTCCCTGTATCTCCTGTACCATCGGCACTTTCAGTACCTGTATCGTCTGTCGTCACTTCCGGATAGATCCCTGTAATATAAGCGATATTATCACTGATACTGGTCAACTTCTCTGTCGGGGTATATTCCTCATCCGGGAACAAAAATTTATGAAGCTGGATCACATTATTTTCCAATCCCACAGGAACCACATAGGACCCACTGTATCCGGGAACTGACTCCGGAGTAGCCGCGTCAAACGGGAATCCCTTTGTCTCTCCCAGACTGTAATCGAACACCCCTGATGCCATCTTCAGGATTTCGGTTGACGTCAGACTAGTAGACACCTCCGGCAGCACAGTATCAATAATCTTATTCATCTTTATGATACCGGCATCCTTTACTTTCTCTACAATCTTTTCGATCAGAAGCCTCTGACGTTCCGTCCTGGTAAAATCACCGCCTGCCGTATACCGGATTCTGGCATAGGATACTGCCTGTACTCCATTCAGATGATAGGTCCCTGCCACCTCTGGCTCGATTTTCTCGTAATCCTTTCCTGTCACTTCTGATGTCTCTACACAATAATTATTCATATGAACAACTTCCTCGTCAGTCAGGTCCATATCGATCCCACCTAACAGATCTACCACATCCGCCAGTGCAAGGAAATTGACACTTACATAGTCCTGAATATCCAGATCCAGGTTCCGGTTCAGCATACTGACTGCTTCTTCCGGGCCACCCTGTGCATAAGCCACATTTGCCTTGTCATAATGCTGGCCCTCTTGTTCCAGCATGGTGTCCCTGTATACAGAAACCAACTTCACCTCTTTCGTCTCATTATTGAGACTTGCAATGATGATCGTATCACTTCTGGTCGGTTCTCCGTTTTCCCCCGCTTCATCGGTATCCCCGCGACTATCACTTCCAAAAAGTGCAATATTGGTGTATCCATCCTGGGTCCAACCATTATTATCTACATTTAGAGACAAATGATTCAGTTTCCCCAGTTTAAAGATCCCGTATGCTACCACGCACAAAGCAGCCAGAATAATCACTTCCGTCACGAGAACCAGAATTCTTCTGCGTCTTCTCTTACGGAGTCTTTTCTTTCGCTCTTCTTTTTTTAGCCGGTCCATTTTTTTACTGCGCTTTTTTCCCATCTTATCCCCTTTGTATTTTACTTAGTAGGCGTTTTTATTGATAAATCCCCGGAAAAACGTCAGGATGATAATCTTTATATCCAGTCCCAGGGTCCAGTTCTCAATATAATAAAGATCATATTCAATCCGCTTATAGATCGACGTATCCCCCCGATATCCGTTAATCTGAGCCCATCCGGTCATTCCTGGCCGCACCTGGTGCTTGATCATATATCTGGGGATCTCTTCCTTAAACTTCTCCACAAACTGTGGCCGTTCCGGTCTTGGCCCCACCAGGCTCATGCTCCCTTTCAGCACGTTAAAAAGCTGCGGAAGCTCATCAATACTCGTTCTTCTGATAAACTTTCCAACCGCAGTCACTCTGGGGTCATTCTGAGTCGTCCATTTCCCTTTTTCCGTCTCCTCACTTTGAACGACCATGGAGCGAAACTTATACATTTTAAACGGCCTGTTATGCAGACCTACACGCTCCTGTACAAATATCAGTGGTCCTGGCGAGGTTGCCTTGATGATGACAGAAACCACCAGCATGACCGGCGAAAATAGAATAATCGCCACAATTGACCCAAAAATATCGACAATCCGTTTCATCCAACGATTCAACGGATCATTCAATGGCACTCTTCTTATATTTACTACCGGCAGCCCCTGGATATCCTCTGTGTAAGCTCTGCTTGGGATCACCTTGTTATAATCCGGCACAAATTTTGTATGAACTCCGGATTTCTCACACATTTTTACGATCCGTTCCAGTTTGTGATACTCTGCCAGCCCCAAAGTAATGACAATTTCATCCAGCTTATTCTCCGGCAGGACAATCTCCAGGTTATCAATCCTTCCCAGTACCTTGACTCCTTTGTACTCCGTTCCTCTCTGGACATTATCCGCCAGGATTCCCCGGACATTATATCCCCATTCCGGATTCTGACGGATACGGTCGATGTACTCTTCCGCAGACCGGCTGTAGCCAATCAGTAAAATATGCTTTTGATTATACCCCTTACTGCGCATCTTCCGAAGCCCATACCGGATAATATTACGCATCAGGACTTCAAAAAAGATATTCAAAACATAAAAGATAAAAATCATCAGACGTGAGAAATCCGACTGATGGCGCAGATATAAAATCAGGATAAATGCCAAAAGGCCGATGGTATTCGCCTGCAGGATATTCCATGCCTCCAGACGTCTTCCGCGCATCCGCTTTGGCACATACAACTGAAACAGATAATATAAAATCAAATACCCTGGCACGATAAATACCAGTGCCATCATATAGGCACGCAGAGATAAAAACCATGGATCGATCTCAAAAATCCCACTTTTAAAGCGAAGATACCATGCCAGTATATAAGATATGATCAGTACAATCGCATCTAAGACCACATGTAGTCTGTTTAGAAAATGCTGATTTTCCCGTATCAAAACTTCATCAACTCCGAAATCTTTTTGTAATATTTTCGTAACATACTTAATTAATCATACATGATTTTACAAAATTACGCAAGAAAAACACAACATTCTGCGGCATATTTAAGATAATAATAAGTATTTCCCTAGATAAGCCTCAAAATGTTGATCCAAAGATCCATCTGTATTTTCAGATAATTCCAAAATCTTTCTGTCTTATACAACACTTTTTTCTTTTTTTTCATTAACGAAAAGGCTTCCTTCAGCCCTTTCAGATATATATTTCCCATTCCCTTCTTCAGGAAAAAAAGATATTTGATCAGAAATCCCACAAGAAGAAACGGCAGATTTAAAACAATCTGCAAAACAGGCATATTTTTATAGATCATATATAAATTATTTCTGGCAGACAGCCGGATCTTAAATTCGTTATAGCGGGAACCGCTGGAAGCACTTCCCACATGAATAATCCTGGCCCTGGGTTCATAGACATTCCGCCATCCGAAGATCTTTGCCCGATACCCCAGATCCACATCTTCCAGATAAGCGAAATGGCGTTCGTCAAAATATCCGATTTCTTCAAACACCTTTTTCCGATAAATGGCAGCTCCTCCACAGGCGGCAAATGTATCTTCTTTCTTCTGATAACGACAGGCAGGCTTGTCCTTCCCTCTCGCAAAAGCCCATCCCAGAGCATTATAATAAGTACCTGCACTGTCCAGCCTGCTGTGGTCCTGATACTGCAACATCTTAGATTCCACAGAAAAAATCCGTTCATCCTGCCGGACCGCTGACAGCAAAGCTTCAACAGCCCCCTTACATACCAGAGTATCATTATTAAGCAGGAACACAAAGGGGGTATCCGATTTTTGGATTCCTATATTTACAGCTTTACAGAAACCATAGTTCTGATCCAGCATCACAAAACGGACCTTTGGATATGCCTTTTTTACCTCTTCCACACTCCCGTCATTGGATGCGTTATCCACAATCAAGACATCCAGATCCAGATCTGTACTCTCATACAGGCTCTGTACGCAGGCGCACAGATATTGTTTCCCCTTATAATTTGGTATCACTACTGTTACTTCACTCATCGCTAATCCCGCCTGTTGTTCTTCAAAGAATAATCCCATTTTGTCAGTGTCAGATTGGGATTATACATAGGATCTCCCTTCTTCAGAAGATCCAGCCAGTGGCTCCGCATATATTCAATCTCCGACTGAAATCTACGGACCTTCTCCTTTGTATTTTCCGCTCCCCGTGTCTTAGACTCATGATGATATAATTCTACATAGGGATCATATACCACAAGATAACCTGCACTTCTTACCCTGAGGCAGAAATCCACATCATTAAATGCAACCTGCAGCTTTTCTTCCAGACCGTTCATGTTCTCATATACCGATCTTTTCACCATCATACAGGCCGCCGTCACAGCAGACAGATCCTGCTGGATCGAAGCTTTATGAAAATATCCGGAAAACTTACGCGGAAGTCCCGTAAATACGTTTCCGGCCACGCCGCCGATTCCCACAATGATTCCTGCATGCTGCACCGTATCGTCCGGATAATATAATTTTGCGCCGACAATCCCCACATCTTTTCTCTGACAGTTGGAAAGCATCTCCTCAATCCAGTCTTCGGAAATCACTTCCACATCATTATTCAGAAGCACCAGGTAATCCCCTCTGGAGGCTTTTACCCCAAAGTTGTTGATCGCCGAATAATTAAAGATTCCTTTCCAGTAAACCACCTTGATTCTGTCAGATTCTATCTTTTTATAATATGCAAACGTCTCTTCCTTTTCGCTGTTATTCTCCACAATTATAATCTCATAGTTCTGATAAGACGATTTTTTCACAGACTGCAGACATCTGTCCAGCATATCGGTATGATCCTTATTGGGAATAATGATCGAAACCAGCGGACTGCCCTGCAGCTGATACTTTACCCGGTAAAATCCCAGATCCTTCGTGTGCGATACGACTCCTTTTTCTCCACAACGTATTAAATGGTCCTCTATCGCCCGTTTTCCCGCATCGAAAGCGTACATCTTGCTGGCCGGATTGTCTGCCGTCGATGCCTTATGCACTCTCCAGTGATACAGGATTCTCGGGATATGTGCGATATTTTCTGCCTTTTCCGTACAACGAAGGATCAGGTCATAGTCCTGGGCCCCATTATATTCCCCGCGAAATCCTCCGATCTGTTCCACCAGCTTCTTTTCTGCCACAAAAAAATGACAGATATAATTGTTGGCCCTCAGCAAATCCTTATTAAAATCCGGTTTCATAAACGGCTGGAAATGTTCCGTAAGATCTGTCGTCACCTTATCTTCATCTGAATATATCACCTGTGGCCGCTCCTTCTCATTCAGGACACGGACCACTTCATATAGTGCATCCGGCGTCAGAAGATCGTCATGATCCAGAAGTCCGATATAGTCCCCCGACGCTATTTTAAGAGCAGCATTCGTATTCTGGGCAATTCCTTCATTTTCCGGCACTTCTGTCACCTTTATCCGCACGTCTTTTGCCGATGCCGTTTTTAAGATTTCTTTTACTTCCTGATCCTTTGGATCTGCATTTGCAATACATAATTCCCAGTTGGAGTAAGTCTGCTTGCGCACAGACTGGATCATCTGTTTTAAAAACTCCTCCGGCGTATGATAGACCGGAACCAGAATACTGATCACAGGCGCATAGGGAAATGTCTTCGATCTCTGCTTTTCCAGTTCCTCTGCCGTTGCCCTGTGATTTCGGTACCATTCTTCATAGTCCACATCATCTGCCTGAAACCGCTCTGTCAGACGGATCCAGAATTCCTTTGGTCCGAAATGTTTAAAATAAAGAAGCCCCTTTTTTATATTATAAGGAGATAACTTTTTTATGATTTTCGTCCATTTAATCTTATAAGTATCCATAACCTTCCTCGCTTCCTGGCAATATCATACACTATTTTCTCCCGGATGAAAACATTTAACTCACTGATTTTTCCTGTTCCCATGCTCTGCAAATGCAAAAAAACGCTGTCCGATATAGTTGAATCCCACAAAAAGCACCATCCCGGCCAGCATCGACAGATTCTCCTGTACTTTCTGACTGCTGCCCTCCAGCAGGAAACGCACTGCCGGCTTTGCAATCCCATATGCCAGCAGATAGCAGACAACAATATTAATAGTAAATTTGATCACAACAGCAATGCTTTTACTCTGATTCTGGAAGGTAAAATGCTTATTTAAAAAGAAGCTCAGAATACTCCCACATACATAATTTGCCGCCGACGACACCCAGTAACTGCAGTGTAAAAGATTGTACAATGCAAACATAATGGCTGACCCGAATAATGTATTTACCACTCCTACCATGAGAAACTTCAGCAATGTCCTATCCACAAGATTCGATATCTTCATTTGGCTGTCTCCTTCTAAACACACGAAAAACTTGGCCGCATCTGCAGCCAAGTTTTTCCCATTCTTTTTTACTTAAAAGTGAAACGTCTCTTTCAGAACTGCCCATTTCTGATCCTTATCGCTTAAGTTCAGCTTTGTCCCATCCTCCAGAGTATATCCTTCTGCCGACGCATTTCCCGGATACTCGCCGGTAAGCTTCGGCCAGGTAATGCCAATTTCCGGATCGTTCCAGGCAAGGCCTCCTTCATCCCCCGGATGATAAAAGTCCGTACACTTATAGCAAAACTCTGCAATATCACTTAACACCAGAAATCCATGTGCAAATCCTTCCGGAATATAGAACTGCTTTTTATTTTCTTCTGTCAGTTCGATGCCAAACCATTTTCCGTAGGTCTCGCTGCCGCTTCTCAAATCTACAGCCACGTCAAACACAGATCCCTTGATCACACGGACCAGCTTTCCCTGTGGAAATTCCTTCTGGAAATGAAGTCCACGGAGTACTCCTTTGGTAGAACAGGACTGATTGTCCTGTACAAATACCATGTTAAGTCCTGCTTCTTCCATGTCTTTCTGATTATAGGTTTCCATAAAATAACCTCTGGCATCTCCGTGGACGGTGGGTTCGATCACACACAGTCCCTCAATACCACCGGCATTTTTTTCTACTTTGATCTGTCCCATTGTTATCTCTCCTTATCTGACCTCTTAAAATTCAATCTCTTTCAGATAACGGCTCAGCGCATCCTGCCAGGTGGGCAACGGCTGAAAGCCATTCTTTACCAGCTTACTCTTATCCAGACGGCTGTTGAATGGTCTTGCAGCCTTTGAGACTCCATATTCTGCAGTCGTGACCGGTGCCACGCTTAACCGTTCTTCGCTGTATTCGCTGTGTCCAAGCTCTACGGCCTGACGGAAAATTTCTTTGGTGAAATCATACCAGCTGATATAACCGCCTTCATTGGTGGCATGGTAATAGCCATATTTATCTGTTTCGATCATATCTACCAGCAGTCTTGCCAGATCATAAGTATAAGTCGGCGTTCCGATCTGGTCGTTGACTACGGTCAGCTTGTCGTGGGTTTTCCCTACATTCAGCATGGTCTTGATAAAGTTCTTGCCGTTCTTGCCAAACACCCAGGCAATCCGGACGATGAAATATTTCTCCAGCGTCTCAGATACAGCCAGCTCACCTTCCAGCTTCGTCTGCCCATATACATTCAGAGGCTTGTAATCCTTGCAGTCCGGATCCCACGGCGTCTCTCCCTGGCCGTCAAATACATAGTCCGTACTGATATAGACCATCTTGCAGTTCAGTTCCTTGCAGACATTGGCAATATACCGGGTGCCGTCTGCATTGATGGCACGCACTTTGTCCACCTTATCTTCATCCTCTGCCAGATCTACCGCCGTCCAGGCAGCACAGTGTACGACCACATCAGGATTTACTTCTTTGATTTTATCGTTTACTGCCTTCTCATCGGTAATATCCATCTGAATGTAAGGCATCGTGGTTACGGCAGATCCATCTGCCACCCCACTGTATTCCGGTGCAATATCACTTCCGATTCCTTCAATTCCACGTCCTGCCAGTTCATTCATCACATCGTGGCCCAGCTGTCCTGCCACACCTGTCACTAAAACCTTCATCCGCTTCACGCTCCTTTATCGATTGCCATACATTTTTTCATAGTAGTTCTGATATTCTCCGGAAATGATAGTCTCCCACCACTCCTTATTGTCCAGATACCACTGGATCGTCTTCTTGATTCCATCTTCAAACTTCGTCTCCGGCAGCCATCCCAGTTCGTTATGAATCTTGGTGGGATCAATGGCATAACGCATATCATGGCCTTTGCGGTCTGTCACATAGGTGATCAGGCTCTCCGGCTTGCCAAGCTCTTTACAGATAATCTTTACGATATCAATATTCTTCATCTCATTATGTCCGCCGATATTATAAACCTCTCCCACACGTCCTTTGTGGATGATCAGGTCAATGGCCTTACAGTGATCTTCTACATACAGCCAGTCACGGACATTTTCACCCTTTCCATATACCGGAAGCGGCTTATCATTCAGTGCATTGGCAATCATCAGTGGGATCAGCTTCTCCGGGAAATGATATGGGCCGTAATTGTTAGAACACCGGCTGATGGTCACAGGCAGTCCATAAGTTCTGTGATATGCAAGTACCAGAAGATCTGCAGACGCCTTGGATGCACTGTATGGGCTGCTGGTATGAATCGGAGTCTCTTCTGTAAAGAACAGATCCGGACGGTCTAACGGAAGATCTCCATATACTTCATCCGTGGACACCTGATGATATCTCTGGATCCCATATTTTCTGCAGGCGTCCATCAAAACCGCCGTTCCCTTGATATTCGTATCCAGGAACACTTCCGGATTCTCAATGGAGCGGTCCACATGGCTCTCTGCCGCAAAGTTCACCACCATGTCCGGATGCTCTTCTTCGAATAATTTGTAGACAGCCTCTCTGTCTGTGATGCTTTCTTTCACAAAACGGAAATTCGGATTATCCATCACAGGTGCCAGCGTGGAAAGATTTCCCGCATAGGTCAGGCAGTCCAGACATACGATCCGGTAATCCGGATACTTGTCCAGCATGTGAAATACAAAGTTACTTCCGATAAATCCGGCTCCGCCGGTTACAATGATTGTCATAAGTTTTATCTCCTTTATGTTGTTAATATAAGTTTTCCTGATATTTTCCATCTACGACGTCTTTCAGATACTGTCCGTACTGGTTTTTCTTCAGCACCTCATAGACTTCCATGATGGCGTCTTTGCTGATCCAGCCGTTCAGATAAGCAATCTCCTCCAAGCATGCGATCTTACGATGCTGATGGGTCTCCATGGTCTTTACAAAGTTGGTGGCATCCACCAGACTCTCATGGGTTCCTGTATCCAGCCAGGTAAATCCCTGTCCCAGAAGTTCTACGTTCAGCCGATTCTTTTCCAGATAGATCCGGTTCAGATCGGTAATCTCCAGCTCGCCTCGTTTTCCCGGTTTCAGGCCTTTTGCATACTCAACCACATCGTTGTCGTAGAAATAAAGGCCAGTGACACAGTAGTTGCTCTTTGGATGCTCCGGCTTTTCCTCGATAGAAACAGCCTTGCCGTTATGGTCAAATTCTACGATACCGAAACGCTCCGGATCGTCTACATAATAGCCGAAAACAGTGGCTCCTTTTCCTTCTTCCGCATTTTTTACCGCCGCTTTCAGACGTTTTTTCAATCCATGGCCGGCAAAAATATTGTCTCCCAGTACCATGGCCACACAGTCATCTCCGATGAATTCCTCGCCAATAATGAAAGCCTGGGCCAGTCCGTCCGGGCTTGGCTGTACTGCATAAGAAAGCTCCACACCAAACTGATGGCCGTCCCCCAAAAGCTCCTGGAATCTTGGCGTATCCTGTGGGGTGGAGATGATCAGGATATCACGGATACCCGCATTCATCAGCACCGACATCGGATAATAGATCATCGGTTTGTCATAGATTGGTAATAATTGTTTGGATGTTACCATGGTCAGAGGATACAGACGCGTCCCGGATCCTCCTGCTAAGATAATGCCTTTCATCGTATAGAAAGCCTCCTTTGTATTTGATACGCTTAGTATGTACTATTTCAGTCTCATTCTATCAGTCTGAAGACATTATAAAAGGTGACGCTAGGTCACCTTCAAGTATTTTTAACAATTTGTAACATTTTCAGCAGATTGCACAAAAATTATTCTTTTGCTTTGGCTATAAACACTCCTGCATCTTTTGTAATCCTCATTCCCTGATCCGTTTTCTTCTTTACATAACTAAAGAATTCCCGATATCGTTCCGGAATATACTGTCCCTGATTCCCGTGGCAGGACAAGATGTAAGAAATCAAAGGCTCCGGTTCCGGCACGATCAGACAGTCCTCATAGGTCCTCCATTCTATATCGGAAAAATAAGAACTAAGGATTTCCGTTCCATTTTCCCTTCCGAACTTCTCATACAGCTTATCTGCCGCCAGCACAATATGTTCGTCAAACTCCTGCACCAGTTCACTGACCTCCTTCATGTGGTCATGTCCATAGGTACTGCACACCAGTCGTCCTTTTGGCTTTAACACTCTCTGGATCTCGGATAATGCTTTCTTTAGATCATCACAATAAAACAAGACATGGTTTGCTACCACCAGATCAAACGTATTCTCTGGATAAAGAATCTGCTGACAGTCCAGAACCTGAAAATCAAATCTGATATCTTCCGTCCCAAGCGCACGCCTGGCGTCCCTCAGCATCCCTTCTGAAACATCTGATAACGTAACCTGAATATCTCCTGGCAGTCGATTCTTATTCTGCTGCCAAAGCGTTCCGTCCCCGCAGCCCACTTCCAGTATCTTCATTCCCGGCCGGATCTGGCACTGTTCATAGATCCAAGGAAACCATCCCTTCAGATTCTGTGCATACAGGCTGTGAAGACTGATCCTGGAGGAAATATTGGATGCGTTCTGGTACTGGTTTTTCAGACTCTGCTCCATCCCCGTCAGATGGATCAGATTCAACATTCGGCTCCAGTCCACCGTATGCTCCTCCTGAATGGATTCTGTGGTGTCCTTAATAGCCTGCTCCACCAGCTGCATCTGTTCGATCCGATCCTGCACCAGCTTTAACTGGATCTTCAAAGAATCCAGCATAAAATGATAATCAGAGTCTGCCACCGTCATCTCTCGAATATCATCCAAAGAAAAGCCCAGATACTTCAGCAAGAGAATCTGCTGAAGCCTCGCAAAATCTTCATCCGTATAGAAACGCGCCCCCGCTTCACTGACAAGCGAGGGCTTTAAGATATTCTGTTTGTCATAGTAACGTATCGTCCGGAGAGTAACGCCTGCCATGCGGGCGAACTCGCCGGAGGAATAATAACCTGGTTTTTTCATAGCTTCTCATATACTTCTATTCTTTTAATTTACTACTCCATTCACAGTATACCACTGTTCCGTAGGTGAATATTACGGTGCGGCGGAGCCGCCAGTCCGGTGTGGCGAGAGCCACCTGTC
>USDK01000028.1 GCA_900553355.1 uncultured Lachnospiraceae bacterium | reverse complement strand
AAAAGTGAAATAGTATAAGGAGGGAAACCTGCATGATACAGCAAGAAAGCAGACTGAAAGTGGCAGATAACACAGGTGCAAAAGAATTACTGTGTATCCGTGTACTTGGCGGTTCAACAAGAAGATATGCAAGTATCGGCGACGTCATCGTTGCAAGCGTTAAAGATGCAACACCAGGCGGCGTTGTTAAAAAAGGTGATGTGGTAAAAGCTGTAGTGGTACGTACGGTAAACAGTACCCGTCGTAAAGATGGTTCTTATATCCGGTTCGATGAGAACGCAGCAGTCATCATCAAAGAAGATAAGACACCAAGAGGAACCCGTATTTTCGGGCCTGTAGCAAGAGAGCTCCGTGACAAACAGTTCATGAGAATTGTGTCTCTGGCTCCGGAAGTACTGTAAGGAGGTGCGAAGGAGATGTCTATGGTTAAGATCAAAAAGGGTGATACCGTTAAGGTGATCGCAGGTAAGGATAAAGATAAAGAAGGAAAGGTTCTGTCCGTAGATCAGAAAGAGGGCAAAGTTGTGGTAGAAGGCATCAACATGCTGACAAAGCACACAAAACCAAGCGTTTCTAATCAGAACGGCGGAATCATCCACCAGGAAGGTCCGATCGATATTTCCAATGTGATGTATGTTCATAAAGGAAAAGCTACCAGAGTCGGAATCAAGATGGATGGAGACAAAAAAGTACGCTACGCTAAATCAACAGGCGAAGTGATCGATTAATCACAGGAAGGAGGGTGTACGCATTGAGTAGACTGAAAGAACAGTATCAGAACGAAATCGTCGACGCACTGACGAAAAAGTTCGGTTATAAAAATATCATGGAAGTGCCAAAGCTCGATAAGATCGTGATCAACATGGGTGTTGGCGAAGCAAAAGACAATGCAAAGGTTCTGGACTCAGCAATCGCTGATCTGGAGAAGATCTCCGGACAGAAGGCTGTGATCTGCAGAGCAAAGAAATCTGTCGCAAACTTCAAGGTCAGAGAGGGTATGGCGATTGGATGTAAGGTTACGTTAAGAGGAGAGAGAATGTATGAGTTCATGGATCGTCTGATCAACTTGGCTCTGCCTCGTGTACGTGACTTCAGAGGTGTGAACCCGAACGCATTCGACGGAAGAGGAAACTATGCACTTGGAATCAAGGAGCAGCTGATCTTCCCTGAGATCGAATACGATAAGGTTGACAAAGTAAGAGGTATGGATGTGATCTTTGTCACAACAGCAAAAACAGACGAAGAGGCTCGCGAACTGCTGACACAGTTCAACATGCCGTTTACAAAATAAGGAGGTAAATTATGGCTAAGACAGCGATGAAAGTAAAACAGCAGCGCAAACAGAAATTCTCTACCAGAGAATATAATCGCTGCAGAATCTGTGGACGTCCACACGCATATTTGAGAAAATATGGAATCTGCCGTGTTTGCTTCCGTGAACTGGCATACAAAGGACAGATCCCGGGCGTGAAGAAAGCAAGCTGGTAAGGAGGAAAGAATCATGACTATGAGTGATCCAATCGCAGATATGCTTACAAGAATCCGTAATGCAAATACTGCAAAACATGATACAGTAGATGTACCGTCATCCAAGATGAAGCTCGCGATCGCAGATATCCTGCTCGACGAAGGATATATCGAGAAATATGATCTCGTTGAAGACGGTGTATTCAAGACAATCCACATTACTTTAAAGTATGGTGCAGACAAGAATGAAAAGGTAATCACAGGACTTAAAAGAATTTCCAAGCCGGGTCTTCGTGTATATGCAAACTGTGAAGATCTGCCGAAGGTATTTGGCGGCCTTGGAACAGCTATTATTTCTACAAACAAAGGTGTGCTTACCGACAGAGAAGCAAGAAAACAGGGCGTAGGCGGAGAGGTTCTCTGCTACGTTTGGTAATTATCACAAAGCAACTGAAAACAGAGCAGGCAAGCACCTGCTCCGAGAATTTAAGTTAAGGAGGATAAGGTATGTCACGTATAGGAAGACTGCCGGTGGCAATTCCAGCAGGCGTAACTGTTGAGATTGCAGAGAATAATAAAGTGACTGTGAAAGGTCCTAAGGGAACTCTGGAAAGAGAACTGCCGACTGAGATGGAAATCAAAAAAGAAGGCGAAGAAGTTGTAGTTACAAGACCGAATGATCTCAAGAAAATGAAATCACTCCACGGTCTTACAAGAACACTGATCAATAACATGGTTATTGGTGTTACAGAAGGATACGAAAAAGTTCTGGAAGTAAACGGTGTCGGATACAGAGCAGCAAAGTCTGGAAACAAACTGACTCTGAATCTTGGATACTCTCATCCAGTTGAAATGATCGACCCGGAAGGTGTAGAGACTGTAGTAGAAGGTCAGAACAAGATCACTGTTAAGGGAATCGATAAAGAAAAAGTAGGCCAATACGCAGCTGAAATCAGAGACAAGAGAAGACCGGAGCCATATAAGGGCAAAGGTATCAAGTATGCTGATGAAGTAATCAGACGTAAAGTTGGTAAGACTGGTAAAAAATAAGTAAGGAGAGTGTGAAAATGGTTAGCAAAAAATCAAGAAGCGTAGTTCGTGTTAATAAACACAGAAAGATCCGCAACCGTTTGAGCGGTACGGCTGAGTGCCCGCGTCTGGCTGTGTTTAGAAGCAATAATCATATGTATGCACAGATCATTGACGATACAGTTGGAAATACTCTCGTATCTGCTTCCACTCTTCAGAAAGACGTGAAGGCAAATCTGGAAAAAACCAACAACGTTGATGCAGCAGCATACCTTGGAAAAGTAATTGCCGAGAAGGCACTGGAAAAAGGTATTAAGGATGTTGTCTTTGACAGAGGCGGCTTTATATACCAGGGAAAAGTTCAGGCATTAGCAGACGCAGCTAGAGAAGCTGGGTTGAATTTCTAGAAGGAGGAGCACACATGAGACAGGAACGTATTGATGCTAATTCATTAGAATTAAACGAAAAAGTAGTGTCAATTAAACGTGTAACCAAAGTTGTTAAGGGTGGCCGTAATATGAGATTCACAGCTTTAGTAGTTGTCGGCGATGGAAATGGCCATGTTGGTGCAGGTTTAGGAAAAGCTACTGAAATTCCGGAAGCAATCCGCAAAGGAAAAGAGGATGCCACGAAGCACCTGATCACAGTAGCACTGAATGAAAACGAAAGTATCGTACACGATTTTATCGGAAAGTTCGGAGGAGCTTCTGTACTGCTCAAGACAGCTCCGGAAGGTACTGGTGTGATCGCCGGAGGTCCGGCTCGTGCCGTGATCGAAATGGCAGGAATCAAGAACATCCGTACAAAATCTCTCGGATCCAACAACAAGCAGAACGTTGTTCTTGCTACAATCGAAGGACTCCGTCAGATCAAGACTCCGGAGGAGGTTTCCAGACTTCGCGGAAAATCAATTGAAGAGATTGTAGGTTAAGGAGGGAACCCGAGATGGCAAATTTGAAAGTTACATTAGTAAAATCTACGATCGGTGCCGTGCCGAAGCACAGAAGAACAGTGGAAGCACTGGGACTTAAGAAGCTCAACAAGACTGTTGAACTTCCGGATAATGCGGCAACAAGAGGCATGATCAAACAGGTGCAGCACCTGGTAAAAGTAGAAGAAGCATAGGAATTATATTTCGAAAGAAGGAGGTGTCACCATGGATTTATCAAACTTAAGACCTGCTGACGGGGCAAAACACAGTGATAATTTCAGAAGAGGACGTGGACACGGTTCTGGCAACGGCAAGACAGCCGGAAAAGGACACAAAGGTCAGAAAGCTCGTTCCGGAGGTACAAGACCAGGGTTCGAAGGCGGCCAGATGCCATTATATAGACGTATTCCGAAGAGAGGATTCACAAATAGGAATTCCAAGACTATCGTTGGAATCAATGTGAGCGCTCTGGAAGTGTTTGATAACGATGCAGTCGTAACTGTAGAGACTCTGATCGAACAGGGAATCGTTAAAAATCCAAGAGACGGCGTAAAGATCCTTGGAAACGGAGAGCTGACAAAGAAGCTTACCGTTCAGGCGAATGCGTTCAGCGCAGGAGCTGTTGAAAAAATTGAAGCGTTAGGTGGAAAAGCAGAGGTGATCTAATGTTAGATACATTCCGAAGGGCATTTCAGATCCAGGATATCCGTAAAAAAATCTTATACACATTCATGATGCTGGTCGTGATCCGTGTAGGATCACAGCTGCCGACACCGGGTGTAAACGCCGAATTTATTCAGAACTTTTTTGCACAGAACACCGGGGAAGCGTTTAACTTGTTTAACGCTTTCACCGGAGGTTCTTTTGAACAGATGTCGGTATTCGCATTGAGCATTACGCCGTACATCACGTCTTCCATCATCATGCAGCTTCTGACCATTGCGATCCCGAAGCTGGAAGAGATGAGAAAAGATGGAGAAGACGGACGAAAGAAGATCGTTGCGATCACTCGATACGTAACGGTACTTCTTGCACTGATCCAGTCGTCTGCCATGGCGATTGGGTTTGGACGCCAGGGACTGCTGATAGAATATAATTTCGTCAATATCGTAATCGTAATCCTGACATTGACGGCAGGATCTGCATTCCTGATGTGGATTGGCGAGAGAATCACAGAGAAGGGTGTGGGAAATGGTATTTCTATCGTCCTTGTGATCAATATCATCTCAAGAGTCCCAAGTGATATGACCAGACTTTATGAACAGTTTGTCAAAGGCAAGCCGATCGCATCTGCATGTCTTGCAGCTGCAATCATTCTTGCGATCATCCTTGCGCTGGTGGTATTCATTGTTATCCTCCAGGGCGGCGTCAGAAAGATTTCCGTACAGTATTCACAGAAGATCGTGGGAAGAAGATCTGTCGGCGGACAGTCTTCGAACCTGCCTCTGAAGGTTAATACTGCAGGCGTAATCCCGATCATCTTTTCTTCTTCATTGATGCAGACTCCAGTGGTTATCGCATCATTTATGGGGAAGGGAAATGGAAACGGTATCGGAAGTCAGATTTTAAGAGGATTGAATCAGAGTTACTGGTGTGATCCGGATCAGCTGCAGTACAGCTGGGGATTAGTTGTGTATATTATCCTGACTGTGTTTTTTGCTTATTTCTATACATCAATAACATTTAATCCGATGGAGATCGCCAATAATCTGAAAAAGAACGGCGGTTTTATTCCGGGAATCCGGCCTGGAAAACCGACAGTAGAATATTTGACAAAGATCCTGAATTACATCATTTTTGTCGGGGCCTGCGGCCTGATACTGGTTCAGATCGTGCCGATCCTGTTTAATGGATGGCTGGGCGCACAGGTTTCCTTCGGAGGTACATCTCTGATCATTATTGTCAGCGTTGTACTGGAAACGATGAAGCAGATTGAATCACAGATGCTTGTACGTAATTATAAAGGATTTTTAAACAGGTAAATTTTCAACTCGCGGAAATTTTTTCCGCGGGTTAAAATGCTATAAAGGGTTACAAGTCACACCCTGGCCAGAATCAGAAAGTGACCATCGTCATGCTTGCATGTAAGAAGGAACTTTCTGATCCTGGTACAGGGCGTAGCCTGGAACCGCCCCTGCATAAGCAGTCTTAGTGCGGCAGCACGGGACTGGAGCGCGTAAGCGCGACGAGTGCGCATGCGGGGCGGTCAGGGTGTGACTTGTAAAAAAAGGAGGAGGTATAGTATGAAGGTTGTGATGTTAGGAGCTCCGGGAGCGGGAAAAGGAACGCAGGCAAAGAAGATTGCTGCAAAGTATAATATTCCGCACATTTCCACGGGTGATATCTTCCGTGCAAACATTAAGAATGGCACGGAGCTAGGGAAGAAAGCTAAGACCTATATGGATCAGGGACTGCTTGTGCCGGATGAACTGGTTGTGGACCTGGTTGTGGACAGAGTAAACCAGGAGGACTGTCAGGCAGGATATGTCCTGGATGGATTTCCGAGGACAATTCCACAGGCGGAAGCACTTGATAAGGCGCTGGCAGAGCAGAACCAGAAACTGGATTTTGCCATCAATGTAGATGTACCGGATGAGAACATTGTGCACCGCATGGGAGGCCGCCGGGCCTGTGTGGGATGCGGAGCTACATATCACCTGGAATACGCCCCCACAAAAGTAGAAGGCATCTGTGATGTATGCGGAGGCGAGCTGATACTGCGGGATGATGACAAGCCGGAGACTGTGAAAAAGCGTCTGGACGTGTATCATGAACAGACACAGCCGCTGATCGATTACTATAAGAACGCCGGAATCCTTAAGACGGTAGATGGGACCGTTGATATTGAGAAAGTCTTTCAGGCGATTATTGACATTTTAGGAGAGTAAGGACATGCCTATTACAGTAAAGTCACCCAGAGAAATTGAATTGATGACAGAGGCCGGGCGGATACTTGAAATTGTTCACAATGAGCTTGGAAAGGCACTGCACCCGGGAATGACGACAAAGCAGATTGATGAACTGGGAGAAGAGATCATACGCAGCTATGGCTGTATTCCGTCTTTTTTGAATTACAATGGTTATCCTGCATCCATCTGTGTCTCTGTAAATGACGAGGTAGTCCATGGAATCCCGAGCCCCCACCGGTTCATCCGGGAGGGGGACATCGTCAGTCTGGATGCCGGAGTGATCTATAAAGGATATCACTCTGATGCAGCACGTACACACGGTATCGGAGTGATCAGTGAGGAAGCCGAAAAACTGATCGAAGTGACAAGGGAAAGCTTTTTCGAAGGTATAAAATATGCAAGAGAAGGCAACCATCTATTTGATATATCTGCCGCTATCGGCAGATATGCAGAAGAGCGTGGATATGGAGTTGTGCGGGATCTGTGCGGACATGGAATAGGGACAGCACTTCACGAAGCTCCTGAGATTCCCAATTATGAAATGAACAGAAAAGGCGTTTTGTTAAAGGCCGGCATGACCCTGGCGATTGAGCCGATGATCAATATCGGGGGATGGGAAGTAGACTGGATGGATGATGACTGGACGGTAGTTACAAGGGATCATTCTTTGTCTGCTCACTATGAAAACACCGTGTTGATCACAGAAGACGGACCGAAGCTTCTGAGCCTTACAGATCCATCGGGGATTTAGTGTAATAAACAGAGGAATGACTATGGATAAATTTGAAACAGGAATGCTTGCCAGATCAAAAGCCGGACACGATCAGGGCCGGGTTTATGTCATTACCGGAAACGAGGATGCATACGTATATTTAGTGGATGGAAAAATCCGTACATTGGACAGACCAAAAAAGAAGAAGAAAAAACATGTCCAGATTATACTGGAGCCTCACGATATTACCGGAGCAGATGATATAAAGATCAGGCAGATATTGAAAACATGGAATCAGAAAGAAGGATAACAGGAGGAATTTAAGAATGTCAAAAGCTGACGTAATTGAAATTGAAGGAACTGTAGTAGAGAAACTGCCAAATGCAATGTTCCAGGTAGAACTGGAAAACGGCCATCAGGTACTTGCACATATCAGTGGAAAGCTGAGAATGAATTTTATCAAGATCCTGCCGGGAGATAAGGTGACTTTGGAATTATCACCCTATGATCTTTCCAAAGGAAGAATCATCTGGAGAGATAAATAAAAAACTATTGACTTTGAGAAACGGCTGGTGCTATAATATATAGGCGCGTTTCCGGGTATTATTATGCCCATGCCCCGGCGGCTGATTATTAATCGGGGGAAAGCGCAGGAGCTTTTTTAGATAGCAATGGATGAAAGGAGGATCCCCCATGAAGGTTAGATCATCAGTAAAACCAATTTGCGAAAAGTGTAAAGTAATTAAAAGAAAAGGAAGCATTCGCGTTATCTGCGAAAACCCGAAGCATAAACAGAGACAGGGTTAGTAGACACGCCAGGAGGTGTGTAGACTATTTAAATATACAAGGAACGCCTGTAGCCGGTGATATTCCTTCGTATATTGCTTCTAATGCCGGCCAGACATCTGCCAGGACACGCTGGCGGCCGGAAAGGGTGTGAATACCGACACACCTGGATGGCGGCCTAAGCCATCCCTATTAAAGACAGTATCAAAAACAAACAAAGAAATTGGAGGAAATTCACATGGCTCGTATTGCAGGTGTAGATTTACCAAGAGACAAACGTGTTGAGATCGGACTTACTTATATCTATGGAATCGGAAGAGCAAGCTCTAACCGTATTCTTGCTGAGGCAGGAGTAGATCCGGATATCCGCTGCAGAGACCTGACAGATGAGGATGTAAAGAAGATCAGTGCAGTGATCGATGAGACACAGGTGGTAGAAGGTGATCTGAGAAGAGAGATCGCGTTAAACATCAAGAGATTACAGGAAATCGGATGCTATAGAGGAATCCGTCACAGAAAAGGGCTTCCGGTTCGTGGTCAGAAGACAAAGACGAATGCAAGAACCAGAAAAGGTCCGAAGAGAACAGTAGCAAACAAGAAGAAATAATAAATAAGAAGGAAAGAGTAGGTTAGTTTTATTATGGCAAAGAAAGTTACAAAGAAAGTGACAAAAAAACGTGTCAAGAAAAACGTTGAACACGGACAGGCACACATCCAGTCATCTTTTAATAACACAATCGTTACATTAACAGATGCACAGGGTAATGCTCTTTCATGGGCAAGTGCAGGCGGTCTGGGATTTAGAGGTTCAAGGAAATCTACCCCTTATGCAGCGCAGATGGCGGCAGAGACTGCAGCAAAAGCAGCGCTGGTACATGGCTTAAAGTCCGTTGACGTTATGGTAAAGGGACCGGGTTCCGGAAGAGAAGCAGCAATCCGTGCTCTTCAGGCATGCGGAATCGATGTGACAAGCATCAAAGACGTAACTCCGGTACCACACAACGGATGTCGTCCGCCGAAACGCAGAAGAGTCTAATTGCACTGTATTGTTATGTATAAGATTTTAGGAGGAAATAGAGCATGGCAGTAAATAGAGTTCCGGTTCTGAAAAGGTGCAGATCCCTTGGAATGGATCCTGTATATCTTGGAATTGATAAAAAGTCAAACAGACAGCTGAAAAGATCCAACAGAAAGATGAGTGAGTATGGTCTTCAGCTGCGTGAGAAACAGAAAGCAAAATTTATCTACGGCGTATTAGAGAAACCGTTTAGAAATTATTTCGAAAAAGCACAGCGCATGAACGGAATGACAGGTGAAAACCTGATGAGAATCCTGGAGTCCAGACTGGACAACGTGGTATTCCGTCTTGGACTTGCAAGAACAAGACGTGAGGCAAGACAGATTGTAGACCACAAGCATGTGCTGGTAAATGGAAAACAGATCAATATCCCGTCTTATCTTGTAAAAGCAGGCGACGTGATCGAGATCAAAGAAAAACACAAAAGCTCACCGAGATATAAAGGTATCACAGAGGTGACAGCAGGACGTCTTGTCCCAGAATGGCTGGAGTCTGATCTGGAGAACCTGAAAGGAACAGTAAAAGAGCTTCCGAGACGTGAAGAGATCGATGTTCCGGTTGACGAAATGCTGATTGTCGAGTTGTATTCTAAATAATAATCCGTAACACCACAGGAGGTGGGGCAAAAGTGTTTGATTTTAATAAACCTAATATTGAAATAACTGAAATATCAGAAGATAAAAAGTATGGAAGATTTGTTGTAGAGCCTCTGGAAAGAGGTTATGGAACAACATTGGGTAATTCTTTGAGAAGAATCATGCTTTCATCTCTGCCGGGAGCTGCGATCAGCCAGGTAAAGATTGACGGCGTTCTTCATGAGTTCAGTTCCATTCCGGGTGTGAAGGAAGATGTTACGGAGATTATCATGAATCTGAAATCTCTGGCAATCAAGAATACATCTGAGACAGATGAGCCGAAAACTGCTTACATCGAGTTTGAAGGCGAGGGCGTTGTCACTGGAGCGGATATCCAGGCAGACCAGGATATCGAGATCATGAATCCGGAGACTGTGATCGCCACGCTGAACGGCGGAGCAGACAGCAAATTATACATGGAACTTACCATTACAAAGGGCAGGGGCTATGTGAGCGCTGATAAAAACAAAAATGAGGAACTGCCGATTGCGGTAATTCCAATTGATTCTATCTATACACCAGTAGAGCGTGTCAACCTTACAGTTGAAAATACACGTGTCGGCCAGATCACAGATTTTGATAAGCTGACTCTGGATGTATATACAGATGGAACACTGCTTCCGGATGAGGCAGTCAGTCTGGCGGCGAAGGTCTTAAGCGAGCATCTGAAGCTCTTTATTGATCTGTCTGAGGTTGCTCAGGCGGCTGAGGTCATGATTGAAAAAGAAGACGATGAGAAGGAAAAGGTTCTGGAAATGAGCATTGATGAACTGGAGTTATCCGTTCGTTCCTACAATTGTCTGAAGAGAGCCGGTATCAACACGGTGGAAGAGCTGACGAACAGAACACCGGAAGATATGATGAAGGTGCGGAACCTGGGAAGAAAATCCCTGGAAGAAGTCCTTGCAAAGTTAGACGAGCTGGGCTTAAGCCTCAGCAGAGGAGAGGAATAGAAGATTTAGCAAGATTTCTGTCAGTAAGTCCGAGGTGCGTGACAGAGCATTTGGCTAGTAAGCCCGAAGAAGCATAACCAAGTGTAGAATATGGAGGAAAATAGAAATGGCAAAGTATAGAAAACTTGGCAGAACATCCAGCCAGAGAAAGGCACTGCTTAGAAATCAGGTAACTGCCCTTCTGAATAATGGCAGAATCATTACCACAGAGGCAAAGGCAAAAGAGATCCGTAAGATTGCTGAAGGCCTGATCGCTCTGGCAGTAAAAGAGAAAGATAACTTTGAGGAAGTAACCGTAAAAGCAAAGGTTGCCCGCAAAGACAAAGACGGCAAGAGAGTCAAAGAAGTTGTAGACGGCAAGAAAGTAACCGTATACGACGAAGTTGACAAAAAGATCAAGAAAGATATGCCAAGCAGACTTCATGCGCGTCGTCAGATGCTGAAGGTACTCTACCCAGTAAAAGAAGTACCGGCTGCACAGGCAGGAAGAAAGAAAAATACAAAGAATGTAGATCTTGTAGCAAAGCTTTTTGACGAGATTGCACCCAAGTATGAGAACCGCAAGGGCGGATATACAAGAATCGTAAAGATTGGACAGCGTAAAGGTGACGCTGCAATGGAAGTTCTGATCGAACTGGTATAATCAGAGAGAAAGGATACTCCTTAAGTCTGTACAGAGTTGTACATGCTTAGGGAGTATTTTCATTTTCAGTAATCACAGATCAGCATATAAGGCTGTGCTCCTGAGTAAGGATATAATAGACGCCGCAGAGGGTATCCATGCCGGAAGAGTGACCGATTCTGGAGAATTCCCGGAGGATTCTGGAGGGGGACTCCATGGAAGCCAAAGAGAGTACGGGCTGACTGTACATATTTTTTAATGCGCAGGATAAAAAAGCGGCGCTGATGTCATTTGTATCAGAAAGATGAGAAGATATCTCTTTTTTTAGTGCATGAGCAAAAGGATGGTTTTTAAGAGACATAAGCTGCAGACCGGCCAGTACGCCGCACAAGAAGTCGTCACCAGAGGGCGTCAGGCCGATCCCAAGGCCGATCAGTTTTGCGATCTGTACTGCAGCAGGGAGATAAGATTTTTCTGATAAAAGCCTGGAGCAGTCTTCAAGACGGCGCCTGGCGATGGTCAGTATGGGGGAATCATTCTGATCAGATACAGGGGCAAATAATTGACAAAAACCCTTCTGACCGGAAGTGATCACCTGATTCAGTAAGCCGGAAAGACCACAGATTTCCTCTTTTCCGGTCTGAGCAAAGAGAAACGGATCGTGCAAGGCGGCATCCTTCCAGGAAAGAGTCATGGATCTGGGGGTCATGATATGGATGGATTCATATCCTGGCTGTACAGGGACACCCTGAGATATAGAACATAAATTCAGTATGTCGAGATCCTGGCTGGCAATCAGACTGATAGGGGAAATAACAGAGCCGGGAGACTGAAGGGCGATCAGGCCTTTATCGGTCTGAATATTCATGGTATGCTGATAGACGGAGTGGATAAAGCCTGATGAAGCGGTCCGTATCATTTCAGCAGCATAATTTGTAATATCTGTAATCTTTATCTGCACAATATATTCCCTTTCTGTGTACAAATGTTTATTTATTGATTGTAGCAAAAAAGGATATAAAATACAAAGTCATTTTAAAAAAGGCGAATTTTTACAATAAACAGAGAAATAAAAAAATCAAAATTATACATATTAGACAAAAAATGGGGATTTTTTCCCTCTTTTATTCCATTGTTTTTCGGATAAATTTAGAATAAAATGTTGTTTATAAATATTGGTTTGGTCGACCCAATTTATTACAAGTTTGATACAGTTCAAACTAAAATCAGAAAACTTGATAGGAGGAAAGTTTTATGTATGATTTGTTGGTTAAAAATGGAAAACTCGTAACTCCTGACCGTATCTATGAAGCAGACATTGCAGTACAGGATGGCAAGTATGCAGCTTTTCTTGCCAAAGGAACGGAAGCAGAAGCGAAAGAAGTCATTGATGCAAAGGGATGTTATGTGTTCCCGGGAATCATTGACTGCCATGCGCATTTGAACGAGCCTGGATTTGAGTATCGTGAAGATTTTGAGACCGGATCCAGGGCGGCAGTTGTTGCCGGATGTACCTGCCTGATCGATATGCCGCTGAACAATGATCCTTCTTTGATGAACAAAGAGATCTTTGATCTGAAGATGAGCAAGATCAGCAAGCATTCTCTGGTAGATTATGCACTGTGGGGAGGGCTTGTAGGAGACTACGACGACAGCCCGGATTCTGTGAAAAACAACATGAAAGATCTGGTTGATCTTCACAACTGCGGCGTAGCTGCATTTAAGGGATTTACCTGTCCGAACGGAGATCTGTTCCCGACTGTAAATCTTGGAAATGTAAGAAAAGCGCTGGAGATTCTGAAGCCATACAATGCACTTTGCGGGTTCCATTGTGAAGAATATGGACAGGTACTGGAAAGAGAAAAAGAGATGAAGGCAAAGGAAGGACGGACAAACGAAGAAAAGATCCGCGATTTCCTGGATTCTCACGATGTATGGACCGAATACGTGGCTACCAAAAATGTGATCGATATGGCAAGAGCTACAGGTGGACGCGTTCACATCTGCCATGTCAGCCATCCGATGGTTGCCCAGGTAGTAAAGGATGCAATCCATGAAGGCCTTCCGATCACGGCAGAGACCTGCCCGCATTATCTTGGATTCACTGAGGACTTCGTATTTGAGAAGGGCGCTCCGGCGAAATGTACGCCTCCGCTTCGTGACAAAGAAGCGATGGAAAAGCTCTGGGATTATGTCCTGGATGGAACTCTTTCCTGTGTAGGAAGCGACCATTCGCCAGCTGCTGATGAAGAAAAAGACAATGCAACGAAAGACATCTGGCATGCATGGGGCGGCCTGAATTCAATTCAGTTCTTCCTGCCCATGATGTTTGATATGGTAGTCAACAAAAAGGGCCTGAGCCCGAGCCTGATCGCGAAAGTTATGGATTATAATCCGGCTAAGATCTTCGGACTCTATGGAAGAAAAGGCGCATTCGAACTTGGATTCGACGGAGATATCGTGATCGTAGACCCGGAGAAGGCATGGAAATGCGATCAGACTAAGCTTCTGACCAAGGGACATGTATCCTGCTTCGACGGACTGGAAGGAAAGGGAGCTCCGGTCTGCACTGTAATCCGTGGAAAAGTTGTCGCTGACGGCGAGACTTATAAAGAGGATGCTATTGGATACGGCGAATATATTACGCCGGTAAAATAGCAGGACATCAAAGGAAGGAGTAAAGAGATGAGTGAAGTAAACACAAACGAAAAACCAAAACAGGAAGGTGCTTCGCTGGAACCGATCCCCAAAGATAAACGTATCATGAGCTGGGGTTCCAACACCATGCTGTGGCTGGGCGGATGTATTTCCATCGGTACGCTGGCACAGGGCTCCGCACAGCTGGAGGCCGGACTGAACCTTCTGCAGCTGTTTCTGGCTGTTGCCATCGGATCTCTGATCCTGGTCATTGGTATCGCACTGAACGACCAGTTCAGCTATAAGACCGGTGCACCATATGCTGTACAGCTCAGGAGTGCGTTCGGTACAAAGGGTAATGTTGTACCAAGCCTGATCCGTGGACTCCCGGCTATCGTATGGTATGGCTACCAGACCTGGCTTGGAGGCGCGGCGATCAATAATATTTCCATCGCACTGTTTGGATTTGATAATATCTGGCTTTGGTTTATCATCTTCCAGATCGTACAGATCCTGCTTTCCATCAAAGGATTCCAGGGAGCGAAATGGATCGGAAATATCGGAGGCGTTGTTATTTCCATCGCAATGCTGTATCTGCTGTATCTGTGTATTACCCAGTATGGCGATGTAGTAAGCGAGAAGCTGATGAACAAGTCCGGCACATGGGGAATGCCATTCGTGGCAGCGATCATTGCATTCTTCGGAAACAGTACCACTGTTATGCTGAATGCCGGTGACTATTCCCGTGAGATGAAGGACGGCATGTCCGTTATGAAACGTGGAACATCTTATTTCCTGGCAATGGTTCCTGCAACCATCCTGCTTGGTGTGATCGGAGCGATGGCTTCCACCGCTACAGGTGTTGCAAACCCGATCAACGCATTTGCACAGATGGTTGACAACAAAGTGGTTATGATCGTTACACTGGCGTTTATCATTTTCGCACAGTTGACCACCAACCTGGCAAGTAACGTCATTCCGCCGGCATATGCATTCATGGATGCATTCAAAATGAAACACAGAACCGCTGTTATCCTGATCGGTATCCTGGCAGTATGTACCTGTCCGTGGATCCTGACAAACGACAGCTCTGCAGCAGGTCTTGCACTGTTCACAAAGATCTATACTGCATTCTTCGGACCGATCTTTGCAGTACTGATCACAGACTTCTTTATCTTACATAGAAGAAAGATCAGCGAGGCTACATTGAAAGATCTGTATGATCCGAATGGAGACCACGCAGGAGTGAACTGGGCAGCATTTATCGCTATCGCAGTCGGCGCTGTCATCGGTCTGATCAATGTTGATATTTCCTTCTTCACAGCAACCATTCCGACAGGTCTGGTATTCTACTTCTGCATGAAGTATATGAAGTCCTGCGAACGGTTCAGAAAAGGAACAACGTTAGAGAAATAATATAAGGTCCAGGGGAGAGAGGTCAGTCTCGCCCCGGGCTAAAGGTGATTTAATGGAATAGGAGGTATTCCTGACATGTATGATTTGTTGATAAAAAATGGAAAAATTGTAACAGCTGACGCCATAACAGAAGGAAATGTTGCGGTGAAGGATGGGAAAATCGCTGCAGTTCTGGAGGCGGGAATTGAGCCGGAGGCTGCAAAGGTGATTGACGCAAAAGGGAAATATGTATTCCCTGGCGCCATCGATACCCATGCACATCTGAACGATCCTGGCTATGAATGGCGTGAAGACTATGAACATGGAACGGCGGCTGCTGCACTGGGAGGCTATACGACCGTGATTGATATGCCTCTGCAGAACGATCCATGTATGACCAATGCAGAAACGTTTGACTTTAAGGAAAATAAAGTCTCTCCCAATGCCTATGTGGACTATTGTTTCTGGGGCGGCCTTACCAGCTATAATTTTGGCGATCTGAAAGATCTGGACGAGAAGGGCTGTGTATCATTTAAGTCCTTTATCGGCCCGGTGTCGCCGGAT
The DNA here is from genome assembly GCA_900553355.1 of uncultured Lachnospiraceae bacterium. Taxonomy (GTDB): domain Bacteria; phylum Bacillota; class Clostridia; order Lachnospirales; family Lachnospiraceae; genus Merdimonas. Next base: position 23,265 of record USDK01000028.1, on the reverse strand, counting down.
TATGAATCTCTGAGCTATGGACAGGCTCTGGAAGCCATGGACATCATCAAAGAATTTGACGGACGTGCAGGCTTCCACTGTGAAGACTATTCTATCATCAAGAATCAGGAAAAGAGGATGAAAGAAGCCGGCCGTAATGACTGGAAATCCTATCTGGAGTCCCGTCCGGTGGTAGCGGAGATTGTTGCTACCGATGCGATCATCGAGATTGCAAAAGCAACAGGATGCAAGGCTCATATCTGTCACGTGTCCCATCCGGCAGTTGCGAAAAAGATCAAGGCAGCGCAGGATGAAGGATATGATATTACAGCAGAGACCTGCACCCATTATCTGACCTTTACAGATGAAGATGTGATCAAAAACGGACCGCTCTTTAAGTGCGCGCCGATCCTGCAGCCAAAAGAGGCAGTTGAGGAAATGTGGGAGTATGTAAAGGCCGGAGTATTCAGCGGAATTGCTTCTGACCACTCTCCGTGTTCCTATGATGAGAAATACAACGAGATTCTTGGCAATAAGATCGAGACCGTATTCGATGTATGGGGCGGATGCTCTGGTATCCAGAGCGGTTTCCAGACAGCATTCAGCGAAGGCGTCGTAAAGAGAGGCGTATGCCCGACCGTACTTGCCAATACGATGTCTGTACAGCCGGCAAAGGCATTCGGCATCTATGGCAAGAAAGGTGACATCAAGCCTGGATTTGACGCAGACCTTCTGGTAGTCGACCCGGAGAAGGAATGGGAAATCACAGCGGATTCATTACGCTATGTGAATAAGATTTCTGCCTTCGTAGGATTAAAAGGCAAAGGCATTCCGGTATATACTATCGTCCGTGGACAGGTAGTCGCAGAGGACGGCGAGATTGTCGGACAGAAGGGATTTGGAAATCTGGTTAAGAAAATCAAAAAATAAGAGGGCAAAAGAGAAGGAGAGAGACAATGGCTATAGTTGAAAACATGAATATTAATCCGGAACTGGTACAGAATGTAGATCCGGATCTTCAGCCGACCAAGAAGCGTATCATGGGATCTGTGTCCTATGCGGCAAGTTTCATGGGCGGATGTGTATCAATCGGTACTTTTTCCATGGGTGCCGGACTGATCGGTGAACTGACGGTTGTACAGGCGGTCATCGCCATGACGATCGGGTGTCTGGTCATCGCAGTTGCGCTGGCAATGATCGGCGAATGTGGACATACCTATGGTATTCCATTTACAGTACAGTTAAGAAGTAGTTTTGGTTTTACGGGTGTTAAGATTCCAGGTGTCCTGCGTGGGCTTCCGGCTATCGTATGGTTCGGCTATCAGAGCTGGGTCGGAGCAGGCGCGCTCAACAGCTGTTTCAGCATCCTGTTTGGATTTGACAACCTGCCGGTGGTTTACGGATTATTTACCATCCTGCAGGTGGCGCTGGCAATTAAAGGATTCGAAGGAATTAAGTGGATGGAAAACATTTCCTGTATCTTTATCATTGCAATCCTGATCTATATGCTGTATGTCGTAAATACTGAATTCTCAACCGAGATCGGCGATGTATTCTCCGGTATCGAAGGAACATGGGGAATGCCGTTCTGGGCAGCGACTACATCCTTCCTGGGAATCTACTCGACGATGATCATCAACGCATCTGACTACTCACGGAATGCGACGGACGACATTAAGCCGGTGAAGGCTGCCAGCATTTATACGATCGCAATCCTTCCTGTTACACTGTTTATGGGCCTGATCGGACTTCTGGTAACAGCAGCTACAGGAAACAGCGATCCGGTAGTCGTATTCTCTACCACGATGGACAGCAAATTCCTGACCATCCTGACATTACTTTTCATCGCATTTGCACAGGTTACGACAAACGTACTGAACAACATCGTACCTCCGGCATATGTACTGATGGAGTCCTTCAAGGTAAAATGGACCTATGCAACCGTTCTTGTCGGCGTACTCTCTGTAGTAGTTATGCCATGGAAACTGGTAACTGCTGAGTCTGCAGCAGGACTGAACCTGTTTACACAGTTCTACTCTGCGTTCTTAGGACCAATCTTTGCGGTTATGGCAGTAGACTTTTATATTCTTCGGAAGAAAAAACTGGATCTGAACCGTATGTATGACAAGACAGGACCTTATAAGGGCGTAAACTGGGCAGCGATCATTGCGATCGTTATCGGATCCATCTGCTCGTTGTTTATTATGGAGTTATCCTGGTACGTCAGCCTGATCCCGACAGGACTGGTTTATTACTTCCTGATGAAGAAGATGAAGAGCGCAGAAGGATTCCGCGTCGGAACAATCTTTGAGGACGAGAAATAGGGAGCTGTATGAAATTTAAAGGAAAAGTTGCAGTCTGGTGGTATCTGATCATCGTGATCTTAAATGCCGCGCTTATTGGCCTGATTTTGAAATATGGACTTCACTATATCGCATATTTCTATATTTTGCCGGCGGGACTTCTGGATCTGTATCTGATACCGGTATGTTTTGCAAACTATGTGGAAATAGACAAAAAGAAATTATTCATACGTTTCGGCTTTTCAAAAGAAGAAGTCTTTGTGGAAGACATCACAGCGATGCACAGAGCGGACAGGTTTACCCTGTCCTTCTGTGCGTCGGCAGATGTAGTACTGCTTGCGTGCAAAAGCAAAAAGAATGTAGTGGTGTCGCTTAAGGATAACAAAGCGTTCATGAATGAGCTTCAGAAAATGAATAAAAAAATAAAGGTATATATTTAGATCGTGCCTTTTAGGAAGGAATGAATGGCATGGGGATCATGGATACCAGATATCCGGCCTATGAAGTGAAGGCCGGACATAATGGAAAGATTATCAACAAACTCAGACGGCTGGAGCCGGACAGAAAAAAAGGGATTGTTGTCCGGATGGACAGTAACTTCGGATTGTTTGGAGAAGTGGAAAGAATCATCAGAGTGAAGAGCTTTACCTGCCTGAAGCAGGGAGAATCCAGCCGTTCCGGTATCTGTGCGGAGGATGACCTTTATATCTGCGTGATCGGGGAGGACGATAAAGAGACGGTATTTCGTTTTACAATGAAAGTCCACTGGAGTGCAATGAGAAAATATCTGGAAAAATACATAAAGAGACATTAAAAAAACGACATCTGTCCTGGAAAAGCAAAATGCTGTCCACGATGGATGCCGTTTTTTTTTAAAATTTTGAAAAGTTACCCGGCCGGTGTTATACATGTTGTTCCAGAAAATCCAGAGTGGCTTCCAAAACCTTTGGGGTGAATGGATTGTCCGCCTCCCGGTCAAAATCATGGACATCACAGGCTGCAATGAAGGTCTTTGGGTGATAGCGGTTTGTAAGTTCACGGAACTCGTCAAAGGGTACATCTGTATCGTTTGTAGCGTGAGCTGCAAACAGCGGACAGGGCAGGGCATCACAGGTACGGAGGGTGTAGTCCAGATAAAAGAATTTTTCCCGGCCCTCATAGAGCAGAGAGAACCATTTTCCTGTCTGTCTGGCATAGACATAGATGCTGTAGTGGGTGGCGAGATCGCCGGAAGTCTCATAGCCGGACGGGAGACTGTTCATGCAGGAAGCGTCTACCGGTGGAAGAGAACTATAATAACTGCTGGGTGTCTGGAACCAGTGATCGCACAGGAACCCATAGCCATAGTAGGAGAGAATGCCAAGAGGAGCTTTTTTGAAGTGCCCGTATGCTGCGGCAATCAGACACAGATATGCTCCGGCTGAACGGCCCCAGAGAAAGTAAGGGAGTTCCTGCTCCATATACACTTCCGGATGATCCAGATAATGATGGATGGATGCACGGACATCATCCAGGATCACAGGAAGCTTTGCAGCAGGAGCCAGAGGATAGTCATAGGAAATGATCACGTAGCCGGCCCGGGTCAGTGCCTCAATATGGCCGTCTGGCAGGTCATCTTTATGGCCGTACAAAAGCCCGCCGCCGTGAAAATATAAAATGCATGCTTTAGGGGTGATTTTTTGGTCAAAGTAGATAATTGCCGACTTGTCGTAAACGGCATCGCCGACCGATATGATCTTAGATTCAAACATAAGGATACCTCCCGAAAAATGTACTATACAACAATATCTATTATAGCATAGAAAGACAGGAGAGTGTGATGTGAAAAATTTAACATCGGGGGATAAACTGGATAAAAAGTGTTTGCATGTTTTGTCTAAAAATTTGATTGAAAAAGCAGGGTTTTATTGTCATAATGAATAATAGAAAAAATGGTCGACCAGCCATAAGAAAAGGAGAGGTATTAGTATGAGTTATTTAAACAATCAGGTAGGCTATCGCGATGAACTTTTGATGACACGTTCTGTAGTGAAAAAAGACAACTACGTCTTACTCGAACCAGACGGACTTGTAAAGAATGCAATCCCGGGATATGAGAATTGTGACGTGACGATCCTTGGGTCTCCGGCAATGGGCGCTACTTTTGCAGATTATCTGGTAACAGCAAAAGCAGGCGGAAAGAATGCAGGCATCGGCGGCGAAGGTATTGAGTCATTCCTGTATGTGATCTCTGGTGAAGTGACAGTAAAGAACGATGATCAGGAAGCAACCCTGACAGAAGGTGGATATATCTTCTCACCAGAAGGAAACAAGATCGCATTTGAGAACAAGAGCGGACAGGATACAAAAATGTATGTATATAAGAGAAGATATGACAGAATCGAGGGATACAGCGCTCACACAGTTGTTGCAAATGTCAATGATATGGAGTGGGTTGAGTACGAAGGAATGGATAACTGCCATATCAAAGATCTGCTTCCGGCAGCAGGAGATTTCGGATTTGATATGAATATGCACATCCTGAAGTTCAAACTGGGAGCTTCCCATGGATATATCGAGACACACATCCAGGAGCACGGTATGTATTTCCTGTCCGGAAAGGGCATGTACAGACTGGATGATGAATGGGTTCCGGTTAAGAAGGGCGACTATGTATTCCTGGATGCATATGTACCGCAGGCATGCTATGCGGTAGGACGCGAAGAAGAGTTCGCATACATTTACTCAAAAGACTGCAACAGAGACGTTCAGTTATAAAAATAAGAATAAAGGTGGAATAAAGAGATGAAACTTTCCCATGATGAATTAAAGGGATTAATGAAAAATAAACTGATGAAAGCAGGTCTGAATGAAGACCATGCTGATATTGCGGCAGAGGTTATGACCTGGTCCGACGAAAGAGGATATCATTCTCACGGAGCGGTTCGTGTAGAGTATTATGCAGAGCGGATCGCCAAGGGCGGAATCACAGCTGATCCGAAATTTGAGTGGAAAGAAACAGGACCATGTTCCGGTATTTTCGAAGGAGATAATGGCTGCGGATATGCAGTTGCCAAGTATGGAATGGACAAAGCCATTGAGATGGCGAAGAAAAACGGAATCGCAGTAGTAGGAATGCGTAATATGTCCCACAGTGGATCAATCGGATATTACACAGAAATGGCTGCGGAGCAGGGCCTGTTAGCCATCTCTTTCTGCCAGTCTGACCCGATGGCAGTGCCGGTGGGCGGAACAGAACCGTATTATGGAACCAACCCGATCTCTTTTGCGGCGCCGACTGCAGATGAGAGAATGGTGGTATTTGACATGGCTACCACTGTACAGGCGTGGGGCAAGATCCTGGACAAGAGATCCAGACATGAGAGCATCCCGGATACCTGGGCGGTTGACGAAAAAGGAAATCCGGTAACAGATCCGAATCATGTCAATGCACTTCTGCCGATTGCAGGTGCAAAGGGATACGGTCTGATGATGATGGTAGATGTGTTCTCAGGTGTGCTTCTTGGCGTACCGTTTGGAAAACATGTAAGCTCTATGTATCATGATCTTTCTAAAGGAAGAGAACTGGGACAGATGCATATTGTGATCGATCCGGCCCGTTTTGTAGGAGCAGAGGAGTTCAAGAAAGCAATGTCTGCGTCTATTGATGAGCTGGGTGAAATGCCGACGGCTGAAGGATACGACAAGGTATACTATCCAGGTGAGCGTGCAATGCTCAGAAAAGAAAAGGCTTATGCGACAGGCGGTGTAGAGATCGTAGATGAGATCTATGAATACCTGAAGAGCGACGACATCCACTACAACCGTTATGATCATAAAAACCGGTTTGCCGAATAAAAGGGTTATATTCAGGAAGGAGAGCATATGTTAAAAACAGTTGTGAAAAAGGGAAGCTATCATGATTCTGTTGTCCTTATGCTTTTGACGAATCAGATTTCTACGATCGAAGGCGTCAAGAAAGTATCTATCATGATGGCGACACCTGCCAATAAAGATATTTACAGACAGAGTGGTCTGGCTACAGAAGAGCTGGAAGCTGCATCTGCAAACGATCTGGTTATTGTTGCGGATGTAGATGACGACAGCCTTCTGGATACGATCGAGGCTGAGATGGAAGAATTTTTCCAGAAACAGTCCACAGAAAGCAATGAGAAAAAAGGCGCTGAAAGTGTAAAGTCCTGGGAAAAAGCGCTGGCAAAACAGCCGGATGCAAATCTGGCAGTTATTTCCATTCCGGGAGCATATGCCGCACTGGAAGCTGACCGTGCGCTGGATGAGGGATTGAATGTATTCATGTTCAGCGACAATGTTACACTGGAAGATGAAGTAAAATTAAAGAAAAAAGCCCATGAAAAGGGACTGGCTGTGATGGGACCTGACTGTGGTACAGGAATCATCCAGAGTGTTCCGATCGCGTTCACCAATAATGTGGCTCCTGGCTCTATCGGAATCATCGGGGCTTCCGGTACAGGAATCCAGGAACTGACAACCATCATCGACAGACTGGGCGAAGGCGTGACAAATGCCATCGGAATCGGCGGACGTGACCTGAATGCGGCAGTCGGCGGAATTACCATGATGGATATGATCGATGCCATGGAAGACGACGATGCAGTCAAAGTACTGGTGATCGTTTCCAAGCCGCCGGCAAAAGAAGTACGTGATAAGATCGCTGCACGCCTGAGCAATTTCTCCAAACCGATCGTGACACTGTTCGTAGGAGAAAAGCCGGAATATCATGAAGAGAACTTCTATCATGCATACACACTGGATGAAGCGGCGCGTCTGGCAGTAGGACTTGTAAGAGGAGAAGAGATTCCGGAAGCAACAGTAGAAGTTGATGAATCCCAGTTCTACAAGGCTGAGGATAAGAAGACGATCAAGGCATATTATTCAGGTGGTACTCTGGCGAATGAGGCGGCTATGCTGATCAAGGACGCCATGGATGTAAAGGTTCCGCCGGAAGATATCGAAGGCTATATGCTGCAGCTGGACGGAAACGTAGTTGTAGACCTGGGCGATGACGCTTATACACAGGGCAAGCCGCATCCGATGATCGATCCTGCAAAGCGTATCGAATGTATGCAGGAGGCAGTAGACGATGAGTCTACAGGAGCGGTTCTGTTCGACATCATGCTGGGATATGGCTCTCATGCAGACATGGCCGGCGCTCTTCTTCCTACCATCAAAGAACTGATGGCAAAGGCAGAGAGCCAGGGAAGAAAAGTATTCTTTGTGGCTACCGTATGTGGAACCAGAAGAGATTTCCAGGGATACGATGAGGCAGTAAAGAAACTGAAAGACGCAGGTGTGATCGTATGTGAGAACAATAAACTTGCATGCCGTACCGCAATCCGTGCGATTGGAAGAGACTTCCAGGAGCCTGCAAAGGAAATCCGTCCGAAACAGGTGGTAGATTTCCCGAAGGCAGAGCCGTCCGAGAAACTGCGTGAGCTGCTTTCCGAGAAGCCAAGGATCATCAACGTAGGTCTTAAGAGCTTTGCAGAAGTCGTAGAAGAATTTGGCTGTGAAGTCGTTCAGTATGACTGGATGCCGCCGGCAGGTGGAAATGTCAAGATGATCAAGATTTTGAATTTCCTGAGAAACTATGAGGGCATCGATGAGAAGAACCGGGAAGTGATCGCAAAGGTAGTTGCAAGCCAGCCGGTTCTGAAAGATAATGTCCGTGCAAAAGAAGTGATTCCGGAATTAAATGAAGGAAAAGTACTTCTTCATGCAGGTCCGCCGGTAGAATATAAGAATATGCCAGATCCGATGCAGGGATCCTGCGTAGGGGCAGTTCTGTTTGAGGAATGGGCAGATAATGAAGCCGATGCAAGAAAGATGCTGGAGAACGGAGAAATCAAGTTCATTCCGTGTCATCACGTCAATGCGGTTGGGCCGATGGGCGGCATCACCTCTCCGAATATGGCGGTATTTGTAGTAGAAGATGAGACGGCAGGCAACAGAGCTTACTGTACGATGAATGAAGGTATCGGAAAAGTACTTCGTTTCGGTGCATACTCTGAAGAGGTAATCGATCGTCTGCGCTGGATGAGAGATGTCCTTGGACCGACACTTGGAAAAGCGCTTCGTTCCATGGAAAATGGACTGGCTGTGAATCCGCTGATCGCAAAAGCAATCGCCATGGGTGATGAATTCCATCAGAGAAATATTGCAGCATCCCTTGCATTCTTAAAAGAAGTGGCTCCAATCATTACAAAGATGGATATGGATGAAAAAGACCGCTACGATGTGATCAAGTTCCTGGCTGATACAGATCAGTTCTTCTTAAATATCATGATGGCAACAGGAAAAGCGGTTATGGATGATGCACGTACCGGAACTGACGGAACGATCGTAACTGCAATGTGCAGAAACGGATATGAATTCGGTATCCGTATCGCAGGTATGGGTGACGAGTGGTTCACCGGACCGGTCAACACTCCACAGGGACTGTACTTTACCGGATATGACGGCGAAGATGCATGTCCGGACATGGGAGACAGTGCAATTACAGAGACCTTTGGTGTAGGCGGTATGGCCATGATCGCAGCACCGGCTGTTACCAGATTCGTAGGAGCAGGCGGATACGAAGATGCACTTCGTACCAGCAATGAGATGATGGAGATCGTTATCGACAGAAATCCGAACTTTACGGTTCCTACCTGGAACTTCCAGGGCATCTGTCTTGGAATCGATGCCAGAAAGGTCGTAGAAAAAGGTATCACACCAGTGATCAATACAGGTATCGCGCACAAGATCGCCGGATACGGACAGATTGGAGCAGGTACTGTACATCCTCCGATCGAGTGCTTTGAGAAAGCAATCGAAGCTTATGCGAAGAAGCTTGGCTATGATCCCGAATAGACAGATTCAGGAGGGAATGCTATGGAAAAGAAGAAAGTCGTAATCGCATTGGGCGGAAATGCTCTGGGCAATAACATCCAGGAACAGAAGGAAGCAGTAGCAAAGACGGCTAAGGTCATTGTAGACCTGGCAGCCGAAGGGCTGGATCTCGTGGTTACCCACGGGAACGGCCCCCAGGTCGGCATGATCCAGAAGGCGATGGATGAACTGGCGACCAACTATACCGATAATTATATGGAGACACCGCTGCCGACCTGTGTGGCGATGAGCCAGGGATATATCGGGATTGATCTGCAGAATGCGATTAAATATGAATTACATCAGAGGGGGATGGATGTGAAGGTATCAACCATCCTGTCTCAGGTAGAAGTAGATAAAAATGACGAAGCGTTCAAGAATCCGACGAAGCCGATCGGACGTTTCCTGACAGAGGAAGAGGCCAGGAAGAACCAGGAAAACGGAATCCCCTGCATGGAAGATGCAGGAAGAGGATATCGTGTGGTTGTTGCCTCTCCGATGCCGAAGAAGATTCGAGAACTGCTGACCATTAAAACGCTGGTGGATGCGGGACATATCGTGATCACCTGCGGAGGCGGGGGGATTCCCGTCGTAGATGAGGGCGGAAAGCTGTGCGGCGTCAATGCAGTCATTGATAAAGATAATGCAAGCAGTCTTCTGGCAGCTGAACTTGGTGCTGATTACCTCATCATACTGACAGCCGTGGAGAAAGTGGCGATTAATTTCGGAAAAGAGAACCAGGAATGGTTAAGCGACCTGACTGTTGAACAGGCAAAGGAGTATATTGCTCAGGAACAGTTCGCCAAGGGCTCCATGCTTCCGAAGATTGAAGCAGCAATCCGTTTTGCAGAGTCAGGAGAAGGAAGACGTACACTGATCACCCTTCTTGATAAGGCTGCTGCAGGAATTGCCGGCGAGACCGGAACGGTAATACACAAGTAGTTTAGGAGAGAGAAAATGAACGTACCAACAAATCTGTTTATGTGGATAATGGCATGTCTGCCGATTATCGTACTATTACTCCTTTTAATTAAGTTCCAATGGGGCGCCACTGAGGCTGCCCCTATTGGGCTTTTAATCACGATTATTACAGCGGTGGCTTTCTATAAAGCAGATTTTACACTGCTGGCGTCAGAAACGGCAAAGGGAATCTGGAGTGCCCTCCCGATTCTCCTGATCGTATGGACAGCGATCCTTTTATACCAGGTAGCAGATGAAGCAAAAGCATTCCTGGTCATACGGAATGGAATGCGTAAACTGTTACCTAATGAATTGTTGCTTGTATTGGCGCTTGGATGGATTTTGGAGAGCTTTTTGCAGGGAATTACCGGTTTTGGAGTGCCGGTGGCCGTAGGAGCTCCGCTCCTGATCGGAATCGGCATGAATCCGATGTGGGCAATTATTCTGCCGCTTCTGGGACAGTCCTGGGGTAATACATTCGGAACATTGGCGGCAGCTTGGGATTCTCTGGCTTCATCTTCAGGACTTGCAGCCGGCAGCACGGAGTATTTTGCCGCTGCATTCTGGGCAAGTCTGTTCCTGTTCGGATGGGATATCATCACAGGTCTTATCATGTGCTGGTTTTATGGAAAAGGGAAAGGCGTAAAGAAAGGCCTTCCGGCAGTTCTGATCCTGGCAGTGATCCAGGGCGGAGGAGAGCTTCTGCTCAGCCAGGTTAATACGACGTTATCCTGTTTTATTCCATCGTGTATATCGCTGATCGCGTTGTTCCTGATCGGAAGAATGAAGATGTACCGGGAGGAATGGAAGCTTGAGGACAGCCCGATCATGAACAGGGCAGCCGCAAGTACCCAGGAAGAAGAAGGTCCTGCAGACATGTCGCTTCTTCAGGCATTTGTGCCGTACTTTATTCTGACAGCCCTGACGATCATTGTTCTGGTAGTAAAACCGATCAATGAATTCCTGGGCCAGTTTGCCATTGGGTTTGCCTTTCCGGAAACATCTACCGGCTATGGCTTTGTCAATGAGGCGGAATCTAGTTTTTCACCCCTTGTACCATTTACCCATGCAAGTATGTTCTTGTTCCTGTCATCTATTATTGGCCTGGTATACTATGGAAGCCACGGATGGATCAAAAAAGGCGGGACAAAAAGAGTATTTGCAAAATCAGTGACAATGTCAGTTCCTTCCGGGATCGCAGTCATTGGACTGGTGATCATGTCCAGGATCATGGGCGGCACCGGCCAGACAGACGTCCTGGCAGACGGTATTTCAAGGGTTCTCGGGAAAGCTTATGCAATCCTGTCACCGGTTGTAGGATTAATTGGAACGTTCATGACGGCAAGCAATATGTCTTCCAATATCTTGTTTGGAGCATTTCAGTCTACGACGGCAAGTCTGCTGAACTTAAATCAGGCAGCAGTCCTGGGCGCGCAGACAGCAGGCGGAGCCATCGGAGCAGCGATCAGTCCAAGCAAGATTATTCTGGGTACGACTACGGCTGGTATCCTCGGAAAAGAGGGCGAGGTCTTAAAGAGACTGATGCCGATTACTCTTGGTACAACCGTTGTAATTGGTTTGATTGTATTTTTAACTGCGGTTATATAGGAATAGGGGGCATACAAAATGAAAAACAGCTTTTTTAAGACAAAAGAAGGCGGTCTTACAATCGCGTTTATCATCATCATGATCTCCTTCTTCCTGATTCAGATCGGTCTTGAGACAGGAACCGGCGCACTTGCCGTAGCAGGTTTTGTACTGGTGATCGTGTCTATGCTGTATTCGCCGGTCAAGGTGTTTATAATAGACAGAAAAAAATAAAGTCTTCCCTGAAGGAAGGGAAAGGAAAGGTATGCGTATGGGAATTGAAGATGTAACAGGAAGAATTGCGAGAGATCTGGAGCACTTAAAACAGTATACAGCGACTCCAGGAAACGGCTGCACCAGGCTTCCATTTACCAAGGAGGCAAGAGAAGCAGTTAATTATCTGAAAGAACTGATGGAAGAGGCAGGACTTGAAGTAACAGAGGATGCTGCAGGAAATGTAATCGGTGTTCTGAAAGGTGAGAATCCGGATGAGCCGTGTGTCATGATGGGATCTCATTATGATTCCGTGGTAAACGGCGGAGATTATGATGGAATTGCAGGTGTAATCTGTGCGATCGAAGTTGCCAGACTGTTAAAGGAAGAAGGCGTAACGCCCAAGAGAAACTTTGTTGTCGTAGGTTTCTGTGATGAAGAAGGTATGCGTTTCGGAACCGGATATTTCGGATCCGGAGCAATGCTTGGACACAGAGATGTGGAATATACCAAGAAATTTGCAGATACAGACGGTGTTACCATCTACGAAGCAATGAAGGGTTATGGGCTGGATCCGGAAAAGATCGGAGAGGCTGCATGGAAGAAAGGCTCTATCGGTCATTTCCTGGAGGCTCATATCGAGCAGGGACCGGTGCTGGATGCAGAAGGGACCGAGCTTGGACTGGTAGAAGGAATCGTAGGTATCCAGAGATACATGGTGACCGTACATGGAAGAGCAGACCATGCCGGAACCACACCGATGGATATGAGAATGGATGCTGTAGATGCAGCTACAAAGGTAATCTCAAAGATTGCTGACTGGGCAAGAGAAAAAGCAGACGGAACTGTTTCTACGGTAGGATATATCAATACAGTTCCGGGAGGAATGAATATCGTTGCGGAAAAAGTAGAGTTTACGGTAGATATCCGTTCTATGAATAATGATAATATTAACGATATCACAAACCGGATCCGGAAAGCTCTGGACAAAGAGGTTGCGGAATACGGCGGAAGCTATGAGATGGACAATAAGCTGACCATCACACCGGTACATCTGTCTGAAGAGATGCTGGACTTCATGGAAGAAGACTGCAAGGCGAAAGGATACTCCTATCGGAGAATGCCAAGCGGCGCCGGCCATGATTCTCTGGAGATCGGCCAGGTGATTCCGACAGTCATGATCTTTACGCCAAGTAAAGACGGAAGAAGCCACTGCCCGGTAGAATTTACCAAGTACAGTGAGTTTGCAAAGGCAGCAACGATCATGAAAGATCTTGCAAAGAACTATCTGGAAAAATAAGATAAGTAGTACATAATAAGCATGGGCGCGGCCGTCGGAAAAGCACTGTACGGCTGTGCCTTTTTTATGATATAATAGACGAAAGCTGAGGATATGAAAGGAAGAAGGACGGTGAGAGAAAGTATGGGACTATACATGAAAGACCTGTTGAAGGATGCTACGATGAAAGGGGTAAAGGTCGTAAGCGGAGAAGAAGGACTGGGGAATGAGATCAAAGGAGTCACTATCATAGAGGCGCCGGATATCGTAAAATTTATCAATGGCGGAGAGGTTCTTCTGACAGGTCTGTACGCATTCCGTTCCTGTTCCATAGAAGAGTTTAAAGGATATATCGGAGAGCTGCTGAAAAAGGATATCAGTGGATTGATTCTTAAATTAGGCAGAACTGTGGAGGATGCTGATGAGAAGATTCAGTATCTTAAGGATTTTTCGCAGAAAAATAAAATACCTGTTCTGGAGGTGCCTTTTGAGACATCATTCCGTGACGTGATGAGTGCGATCATGGAGCGTCTGTTTGATGAGGAAGTTACCAGACTGAAGTATTTCAAGACAACACATGACAACTTTTCGGCACTTGTCCTGGGATCCGAGTCGATCAATGTAGCGGTAGATAATATTCTGGATGTGCTTGCGAAGCTGATTCAGAATCCGGTGGCTGCATTTAACCGGCAGCTGGACTGCCTCGGCGCTTCTGAGGAGGCGGAAAGGACAATGGAGATACAAAAAGAGGCTGAAGTCTATGAATTGGGGATTTATTCAAATTATGAGTATCTGACGCAGAAAGTAGAAGGATATGATCAGTATATTGTCAAAGTGAAGCTGAACTTGCGGGAACGGCTGTATCTTGTGATCACGGCAAAGAATCGTCCTTTTGATGTTATGGACAGCATAGCTACCGACAGTGCGATCTGGGCGCTGCAGTTTGAACTGATACGTCAGTATTCCGTGGCCGAACTTGAAAAGAAGTTCCAGAATGACATCATGCATAATATCCTGCATGGAAAGATTGATTCTATCGCAGAACTGCAGAAGAATACCAGTCTTCTGGGAGTGCCGATCAATGGCTTTTTCCGGGCGGTTGTATTCGGGATAAAGGGCGAAGACAGAGAAAAAAAGGACTTCAAGTCCAAGATCAGCGATACTAATCTTTTATGTGACGCCATTGCCTGCCATTTTCCTAATGTAAAGGTATATAACGATCTGGACCGGATCATGGTGGTGCAGGAGGTAGACAAGGAGCAGACACAGGAAGAGTACCGCATGGAGATCCGCAGTGTGGTAGAAAAGGTACAGACCTATGTGACCAGACATAATAAGGAACTTCAGGTAAAGGCTGGAGTCGGAAAAGTGGTGGAAGGGATCATTAACCTGCCGGAAAGCTTCAAGGAGGCCACTGAAGCATTTACCTTTGTAGATATCGCTGGGGAAATTTCGGAGGATGGCAATTCTCAGGTAACCTTATTTTCGGATCTTGGGATTTTCAAGCTTTTGTGCCAGCTGGATGATCCGGAGCAGCTGCTTGAGTATGTTCCGGAAGGGCTGCAGAAGCTGTACAATTATAAAAAACCTCAAAGAGACGATCTTTTAATTACGCTGAAGACCTATCTGGAACGTAATCTGAATCTGTCGAAGACGGCGCAGGATCTTTTCGTGCACTATAAGACTGCGTCCTACAGGATTGAAAAGATAGCAAAGATCACGGGAGTGGATTTTAATAATGCCAATGAGGTGCTGGCCTTCAGGATCGGCCTTGTGGTTTATAAGATGATTGAGAAGTACAACAAAGATTTCATATAATATTGCGCATATAACAGAAGGGAAAGATAGTTTATCCAAGGTAGATAAATTATCTTTCTTTTTTTATCTTTTTAATCCGATGTAATTTGTTAAAAAATTATCTATAATAATGTGCAAAACAGAGAATTCATCTATAAATAGAAGAGCGAAACTGTGCATGTTGTAGAAACAAATGGAGGGAGATTATGAAAGTAAACATTGAAAGAATTCACTCCCGTCTGGAAGAGATCTATCAGTGCGGCAAGAAAGAAGACGGAACATTTACCCGGATGGCTTATTCTCCGGAAGATGTAAAGGGAAGGGAAACCTTCGTGAACTATTTCCGTAAGCTGGGAATTGAACCAAGAGTGGACGAGGCAGGCAATATCCATGCCAGACTGGAGGGCGAAGATCCCACACTTCCGGCAATCATGACCGGATCGCATCTGGACACGGTGCCGGACGGTGGAAAATATGACGGTGTGGTAGGATGTGTTTCCGGGCTGGAAGCAGTCGAGACATTGGTTGAGAATGGAAAGAAACTGCGTCATCCGCTGGAAGTCATCGTATTTACCGATGAAGAAGGATTCCGCTTCGGAAGCGGACTTCTTGGAAGCAGCGCGATCTGCGGACAGGAACTGGATATCAGAGAGTCAGATGTTGATCTGTATGGAAACAGGCGGTCAGACGTGATCAAATCATATGGAATCACCGTGGCAGACGCACCGAAAGCCAAGATAGATCCGAAAGATGTGCATTGCTTTATGGAGCTTCATGTGGAGCAGGGTGCATCTCTCTATAAAAGTAAAACACCTATCGGAGTGGTTTCTTCCATTGCCGGGGTCAGCCGTTATGAAATCGTGATCACAGGAGAAGCAAATCATGCCGGAAGCACGATCATGGCAGACCGCAAGGACGCGCTGGTCGCTGCATCGAAGTTTATTGCACAGGTACCGGAGATTGTCAGGGAAAACGGCAATGAATATACCGTAGCGACGGTAGGAACGATCAAAGTACAGCCGAATTCGGTCAATGTAGTTCCAGGCAGCTGTGTCTTTAACCTGGAGATCCGGGATCAGCATGCAGAAGTGATTGAATGTATAGAGAAAAAGACCAGGGAATATCTGGATCAGGTATGCAAAGAGATGGGAGAGGAGTACAGCTTTACACAGATCTCCTATCATGAACCGGCGCCTATGTCCGAATGGGTAAAGGGCGCGATTGAGAAAGCAGTTCAGGAAATGGGTGTGGATTACAGGGTGGTCCCAAGCGGAGCCTTCCATGATTCTCTGATCATGACAGGAGTATTTCCGACCGGAATGATCTTTGTTCCCAGTGTGGACGGCATCAGTCATTCCAGATATGAATTTACAGAGGATGCGGATATCGAGCAGGGAGCCCAGCTCCTTCTGAACACTATTCTAGAAGTAGATAACATGGATGGCCATGTTAAATAAATAAAAAAAGAAAGGCAGGTAATGGTATGGAAAAGAAAAAAATTGGTATTATCGGTGGAGGTATTTCAGGAGCATGTCTTGGCTATCACTTAAGCCTCTATGATAACGCAGAGGTGATCGTGTTTGAAAAGGATACGATCGGAGGAGCTTCTACAGCAAAATCAGCCGGAACGGTATGTCTGTTTGATGACTCTTTGAAGAACAGATACTGGGACGTAAGACTTTACGGATTTGAGTCTTATCTGAAGATGGAAGCAGAGGAAAAAGGATCTGCAGGATTTGACAAGACAGGAACTCTGGTAGTTGCAACCAATGAGCAGGTAGAAGCTACAATTAAGACAGGTATCGCACTTGCAAAGGCAGCAGGATATACAGGAGAATACATTACAGACAAAGACCGCATCAAAGAAATCCTGCCTGACATCTCAACCGAAAATATCCTGGGAGCTGGTTATACTCAGGACGACGGATATTTTGACGGTACCATGATCTCCAATACTTACGCAAAGAAGATGCAGAAAAACGGCGGCACCATCAAGACTGGTGTAAAAGTAACAGAGGTACTGGTAGAAGACAACAAGATCAAAGGCCTGAAGACAGACGAAGGCGAGACATATGAATTTGATTATGTGGTAGACTGTACCGGACCATGGAGCAAGTTTACCGGTGATATGGTAGGACTGGATGTGCCGATCTGGCATACAAAAGCGGAAGCATTCTTCCTCTGTCCTCCGGGAAAGAAATTAAACTACACCTTCCCGGTATTGAAATATCCGGAATTCTATGCACTGAGAGCAGGGGACAACATCTTTATCTGTAAATCTCACCTGTCCATGGATCTTAGCAATCCGATGCATGCCGGACAGTGGGATCCGGACAAGCTTCCAGCAACAGGCGGAACAGATGATTACTTCATCGACTTCCTGTTAGACCAGCTGGAGGCAAAGGTTCCAGGTATCGTAGACAGTGGTCTTGTATCCTCCTGGCTGTCCTACCGTGCAGAGCCAAAGGATTTCCTTCCTATCTTAGGAGAGACTCCGGTAGAGGGATATATCCTTGCAACAGGATATGGCGGAAATGGTGTCATCGAAGCACCTGCAGCCAGCAGAGACCTTGCGAAACTGATCATGCGCGGAGAATCCACTCCATTACTGGAAGACTGGTCATTCAAGCGTCTGATGAAATAAGTAGAACGGAGAGAATAGTATGAATATAGCAGTACTGATTAAACAGGTTCCGGTTTCGAATGATGTATCGGTAGATCCTGAAACACATGCCCTGGTACGGGCAAGCTCAGAAGGAATGATCAACCCGTCTGACCTGAATGCCATTGAGGCCGCTCTTGTCCTGAAAGAACAGACAGACGGCAAGGTAGTCGTGTTTACTATGGGACCTCCGGATGCAGAAAAAGCACTTCGGGACGCAATGGCGCTCGGATGCGATGAAAGCTGCCTGATTACAGACCGTGTCTTTGGCGGTGCAGATACGATCGCAACAGCCAAAGTTCTGGCAGAAGGAATTAAGAAGTATGGTACATTCGATCTGATTATGGGCGGTGCGCTGTCTGCGGACGGCGCGACCGGTCAGGTGGGTGCGATGGTCGCAGAATTTCTGGACATCCCACATGTGACAGAGATCCAGTCTGTTTCCTATAATGAGAGCGAGCCGGATAAGGTAACGATCATCAAAAAGTTCCAGGGGCTGGATCTGACTATTAAGGCTGCCATGCCGGCGGTGCTGAGCGTAAACTTTGGCGCCAATGAGCCAAGACTTGCGACACTTCGTACCAAGCGTGCAGCGAAGTCCAAACCTCTGGCGGTTTATACCAATGAAGAGATGGGTATGAATCCAGAAGAAGTAGGTCTTAAGGGTTCCCCGACAGTCGTAACAGACTCCTTCGAGCCTGAGAGCGACAGAAAGGCAGAATTCCTGACAGGAACACCGAAGGAACTGGCCGAGAAACTGAAAGAGTTGATTGAGACGGAGAAAGGAAAAGAGTAATGGCGAATGGAATTTGCGTTTATGCAGAAAATTATAATGGAAAAATTGAGCCTGTCACAGCAGAACTGATCTCCGCAGCACATAAAATCAAAGAGACGACAAAGGAACCAATTCAGGCTATTGTCGCAGGAAAAGAATGTGAAGCTCTTGTTGATCAGTTGAAAGAGTCAGGCGTAGATGAAGTTTATGCAGTAAAAACGGACAGAGACTGTGCGTTCCAGGATGATGCATTGAGCCAGGTAGTCGCAGATATGCTGAAAAAAATAGATCCTTCCAGCGTGCTGGTTCCGGCAACCCCTATGGGACGGTCTATCTTTTCACGGGTAGCTGTGAAGCTTAATTGCGGACTGACAGCAGACTGTACAGAACTTCTGGTAGATAAAAGAGAAGACGGGTCTTACTATATCAAACAAAACAAACCTTCCTTTGGCGAGAATGTTTTTGTCACGATCGTGACAAAAGAAGGCTATTATCCCCAGATGATGACGGTGAGACCCGGAGTCTATACCCCTTATGAGGGGGCAGGGAAAGCAAAGGTCACATATTATGATGACATTACACTTCCAGAATCCAGGATTGAAGTTGTAGAAGCAGTTCCGGCGGAAGCTGAGACAGACAGTATCCTGGCAGCAGAGGTTGTAGTTGTCGGCGGAAGAGGTGCTGAGGAGCCGGAAAGTTTTGCTCTTTTGAAAGCTTTTGCGGACAAGATCGGGGCTGCGATCGGCGGGACCAGACCGCTGGCGGATACCGGCCAGATCCCATTCCAGAATCAGATCGGCCAGACAGGATTTACCATCCGTCCGAAGATCTGTATCTCTCTTGGCGTGTCCGGAGCGATCCAGCATACGGAAGGAATCAAGGATACCAAGCTTCTTGTTGCGATCAATACTGATGAAAATGCGCCGATCTATAACATTGCAGATTATGGTATTGCAGAAGATCTGAACGAGGTATTAAAAGCTTACTTAGAGCTATAATCCCTCCAATTTAAATAATGCAAAAATAAAGGATTGTTGTTATAATAGTTATGGCAGCAATCCTTCCCCGTTTTGGGGTGAGAATGCCAGAAAGCGGAAGAAATGTCCGCTGGATATAAATACATTATTTTAAGAAAGGAAGCGTTGATGATGGAATTATTAGACATGATGAGATTACGCCGGAGCATCCGGAAATATACTGATGAGGAGATCCCGGAGGAAAGTCTTACCAAAATCCTTCAGGCAGGACTGCTTGCAGAGTCTGGAAAGGCAAAACGTCCATGGGAGTTTATCGTAGTAAAAGATAAAGCTATGCTGGATGAACTGTCCGGATGCCGTGAAGGTGGTGTGGCTATGCTGAAAGAAGCAAAATGCGCCATTGTTGTGATCGGTGATGCGGAAAGCCAGGACGTATGGGTAGAAGACTGCTCCGTAGCAATGGCAAATATGCACCTGATGGCAGATCATCTGGGCGTAGGAAGCTGCTGGCTGCAGGGAAGACTTCGGAAGGCAGATGCTGACACTACAACAGAAGAATATGTACGTGCAAGACTTGGATTCCCGGAGAATTATAAGCTTCAGGCGATTCTGGTTCTTGGAATGCCGGCAGTAAAACAGCCTGCATACGAACTGGATCAGCTGCCGATGGAGAAAGTTCATTACGAAAAGTTCTAACAAAAAACAGATATATGCATGACAGAAAAGATCCGCGCTGCCAGACTGCAGCGCGGATCTTTTTATAGGGAAACAGCGGAGGATGCAGGATTCAGAAGCTTTTTCTTCCTGCGGAAGTAATAAGGGATCAAAAGCAGCGCCGTGGCTCCCCAGGCCAGAGGATAGCTGTAAAGAAGCGTAGAAAGCTCTCCGGTCATCGGCGTGACAAAAAGGATCCAGGACAGCCGGATGATCAATACACCGCCCAAGGTAAAGGAGGTAGGGATCAGGACATCGCCGATCCCCCTTAGCGCTCCGGCAAAGATCTCCACGAAAATGTAGATCAGGTAGCTGGGCGTGATCAGCCGCAGCATGTAGACGCCAATCTCCACGACGGTCGGATCCGTGGTAAAAGCATAATAGAGTGGACGGCAGCAGGTAAACAGGAAAAGCAGAAGTCCTCCACAGAGAGCCAGAGACATGCCAAGACAGACTCTGACACTTTTCTGGATACGGTCGTATTTCCGGGCGCCGTAATTTTGTCCGGCAAAGGTGGCGATGGTGATGCCAAAAGACCCGGTGATTGTCCAGAAGATGGCGTCTACCTTACCAAAGGCTGCCCATGCCGCCGCGGTATCGGTGCCGAAGTTGTTGATCGCGGTCTGGATAATAATATTGGAAATGCTGTACGCACAGGATTGGAGGCCTCCCGGCAGTCCGATCCGGAATTCTGCCCGGAGAAGATCCGGGTGAATCCGGATCGCTCTCAGCCGCAGCTTCAGCAGATCATAAGATTTCATCAGCGAACGAGTGACCAGGACTGCGCTGACTGCCTGAGAAATAACGGTGGCAATGGCCGCACCTGCAATGCCCATCCCAAGGATGACAACAGTAAAAAGATCCAGCACGATATTTAAGAAGCAGCAGATCATCAGATAGTACAAAGGGCGTCTGGAATCACCCAGCGCACGCATGATGGCAGAGCCCATATTATAGATCAGAGTAAAAAGGATGCCAAGAAAATAGATCCGCAGATAGAGGATAGAGTCCGGGATCGTATCTGCCGGCGTTTTCAAAAGCCGGAGAAGTCCCGGTGTCGCAAACCATCCGATGATAGAAATAAGGATGCTGGCGATGATAGAAAATGCATAAGCAGTATGTAGTCCTTTATTCAGATTTTTTTCATCTCTCGCACCATAATACTGAGAAATGATAACGGTGGCACCGGCTGAAAGGCCGGTAAAAAATCCGATGACAAAGTTGGACAGAACGGCGGCTGATCCGCCCACACTGGCCAGGGCCTGTTTCCCCACAAAACGGCCGACGATCACGGCATCTACGGTGTTGTAGAGTTGCTGGAACAAAGTGCCTACCATGATCGGAAAGAAAAAGATCAGTAGCTGTTTCCAGATCACGCCATTGGTGATTGGATTCGAAGTTTTACTCTCAGTGTTCATACCAGATTACTCCCAATTTTTATATTTTGTGAATATCCACAACCATCATATCATTAAGAAATTGCTTTATAAAGCGATTTTTGTTAAAATGGTAAGGAAAATGTAGAATGGTAAGGAGAAGCCAAATGGAAAAGTATAAAGAGCCTCATTATCAGTGGAAAACCATTGAGGATCATATCTATCCCTGGATCAAAAAAGACCTTATAGATACACAGGCGCTGAACGGAAAACATTTTTCTGAGAAAGATGCACCGGTAGTGGCATTCCTGGGGGATTTGAAGATTATATTTGTAATAAAGCGACAGGGAGACGTCTTTGAAATCCTGAAGGATTCCATGCTTCCGCCAGGCTGTGACATCGAAGCTCTCTATCACAGATCCTGTGAAAACCTGGTGAGGGACGTGGAGTTTGTGATCGGAAATACCTGGTATGGCGCGTTTGCGGTGCTGGCGGACGGACATCATGAGGCCAGTGCTATCTGCCTGAAGCATATCTGGCAGGTGTGTGTAGATAAGCTGAAAGACGATCTGGTTATCATGGTTCCGGCAAAAGATACTGTGCTGTTTGCTCCTGGAGGACAGCCGGAGGTAGTAAAAAAGATGGAAGATCATGCGAAGATGGCATTCGAACAAAGTCATGACAAGATCAGCCTTAACAGATTCCGGTTTCTGGCAGACAGGAGGGAATTGGTGATTGATGAAGCTTAAAGTGAAGATGATCGGAGTCGATCTGGACGGGACACTGCTGACAACCGATAAGCGTCTGCTGCCGCACACGGCAGAGGTGCTAAGTCAGGCAGCCAGTCAGGGAATCGTGGTGCTGCCGATCACCGGCCGCCCCTTGTGCGGGGTGCCGGAAGAGCTGCTGGCTATTCCGGGTATCCGTTATGTAATCTCTGCAAACGGAGGAAGGATCGTAGACCGGAAAGAAAAACGGATCCTGCATGAAGATCTGGTCCCGGTGGATACGGCAAGAGAAATCCTTAAGATCATGGGAGACTATGACGCTATGCGGGAGGTCTATTTTGACGGGACCGGATATGCGCCGGAAAGCTGTCTTGCACAGATTGAAAAGTATATTTCTTATCCACCCATGGCGAATTATGTGGTTTCTACAAGGATGCCTGTAGGAGATGTGATGGAGAAGTTTGAGCAGGAGAAAAGAGGCGTAGATAAACTACAGGGGCTGTTTGCCCTGCCCGGAGAGAGGGATCAGGCGCTGAAGCGGATTTTGGAGATTCCGGATATTGAAGTGACCAGCGTCCTGGAAAATAATATTGAGATCAATGCAGCCGGAGTCAATAAGGGAAGGGCTGTCTGCCTGCTTGCAGATATGCTGGGGATTCCAGTAAAAGAGGTGCTGGTGTTCGGAGATGCGGTAAATGATATCCAGATGGTAAAGATGGCCGGGATCGGGGCAGCTGTTGCCAACAGTATTCCGGAGGTCATAGAAGCGGCAGATTATGTGACAGAGTCCAACGATGAAGAGGGAGTCGCCAGATTTATTGAAAAATATGTGCTGTAGGTAAGAGAAGGGAGAAGTAAATGTTAGACGTATTAAAAGTAATTATCCTTGGGATTGTAGAAGGAATTACGGAGTGGCTTCCGGTCAGCAGTACCGGACATCTGATCCTGGTGGGGGATCTGTTGTCGCCTGGCATGAGCGACGAGTTTATGGAAATGTTCAACGTAGTGATCCAGCTGGGTGCGATCA